>JAKLDT010000142.1 GCA_022703405.1 Bacteroidota bacterium
GCTTTGAATACAAAAGATCAGCAGTTTGAATAAGGAAACTTTTGAAGGTTTTGATCTTATTCTTGTAACTGGTCCCACTGCTTCAGGTAAAACATCACTGGCCGTTGCCCTGGCTCACAGACTAAACGGAGAGATCATTAGCGCTGATTCACGGCAGGTGTACCGTGGCATGGATATTGGTACGGGAAAAGATTATGATGATTATAATATTGACGGGTCAAGGATTGCCTGTCACATGATTGATATTGTCGATCCCGGTTATAAATATAATGTATTCGAGTATCAGCGCGATTTCTTCAAAGTATACCGATCACTGAAAGAAAGAAACGTCTTTCCTGTTGTCTGCGGCGGTTCCGGAATGTATGCCGACAGCATAATAAAAGCATATAAGATGACTGAAGTGCCTCCCGATTCAGGTTTAAGGGAGAAGCTTGAAAAGAAACCGATGGATGAACTGATAGGTATATTGTCGTCCATGAAGGATCTTCACAATGTGACAGATATTGATACAAAAAAGAGGGCAATCAGGGCTATTGAAATTGAACATTTTTCCCGAAGCAGGAAAGCAAACAAAAGCCTAATGCCCAAGTTGAATTCACTTGTTATAGGAGTTTCACTTGACAGGGAAGTAAGGAGGCAGAAGATTTCAGCCAGACTTAAAGCAAGGCTGGAATCAGGTTTGATAGAGGAAGTTGACAGGCTTCTTAAAACCGGAATGACTCCTGAGGCACTTATCTACTATGGACTTGAGTATAAATATGTTACTTTATATCTCACAGGCAGTCTGAGCTATGAGGAAATGGCGAGGGACCTTGAAATTTCAATACATCAGTTTGCAAAACGACAGATGACCTGGTTCAGGGGAATGGAAAAGAAGGGTACAAAGATACACTGGATAGACGGTGAACTCCCTATGCCGGAAAAGCTTGACAGGGTTCTTGAGCTTATGAAAACGGAAAGCCCTGAAACAGTAAGTATGTAAAGCTTTGATTTGATAAGCCTTACATACTCACAGTCATTTTACTTCAGATACTGGTCCAGCCATTCGAAGAATTCCCTTTGCCAGATTATTGCATTCTGTGGTTTTGTTACAAAGTGATATTCATCTTCAAAGAAAAGAAGCCTGCTTGGAACTCCCTTAAGCTGTGCTGCCTGAAATGCTTCAAGGCTCTGGGTATAAGGTATCCTGAAATCATTTGCACCTGTTATAATAAGAATGGGAGTGTCCCAGTTGTCAACCATCAGATGAGGTGAGTTCTTATAGCTTTCAGGCGTATTCCAGTAAGGTCCTTCTATATCCTTGTCGGGGAACCACAATTCTTCAGTTGATCCATACCAGCTGGTAAAGTCAAACATCCCGCAATGTGATATAAATGCACTGAACCTGCCGCCATGCATGCCGGCCAGGTAAAAGACCGAATATCCGCCATAACTGGCTCCCACAGCTCCGATCCTGTTTTTGTCAACATAAGGTTCTGAAGCCATTGCATCGGTGGCATCGAGGTAATCCTGTATGTTTAAGCCACCGTAATCTCCTGATATCTGTTCTTTCCATGCCTGTCCGAATCCGGAATTGCCCCGACGGTTTGGTGCGATAACAATGTATCCTTTTGCAGCCATCAACTGGTAATTCCAGCGGTACGACCAGGACTGGTCGAGCGGACCCTGAGGGCCTCCCTTGCAGAAAAGCAGGGCAGGATATTTTTTTGAAGCATCAAAATCAGGGGGGTAAATTACCCACATCTGAAGATCCTTACGGTCCTTTGTTTTTACATGTTTCTCCTCAACCTGTCCCATTTTAACGGCCTCATAAATATGTTTGTTGAGGGCTGTTACCTGCTTTATTGAACCGTTAGCAGGATCAATTGTACATATCTCATTAGCCATTGACATTGAGGCTATTCCTGACACCAGAACACCGGACTGATACTGAACCGGTCCCATGTTATGTATCCCTCCGGTAAGCCTGTCAACACCACCGGATGACAGGTTAGTTCTGAATACCTGTGCAGTTCCAAGGTATGAACAGGTAAACAGAAGGGTCTCCTTGTCCTGCCATTTGATATTTTCAACATCGAAGTCCCATCCCTTTGTCAGCCAGTGTCTCTTTCCCTCGCTGATGTCATAAATAAAAAGTCTGTCAAGATCAGCCTCATAGCCATCCCTTTCCATGCTCTGGTAGGCGATTTTTGATCCGTCAGGAGAAAAGACCGGATATTTGTCATAACCTTTATTGCCCTCGCTGATGTTTCTTTCCTCAGATGTCTTTAAATTGTAAAGGTAAATATCTGAATTTGTGCTTTTTGCATCGGCGACTCCATTCATTTTCTTGGAGGTGTAAGCGATATATTTTCCGTCGGGGCTCCATGAAATCTCACCCTCTTCAAAATATGGAGAGGTTGGTGTTTCGAATTTTTTGCCTTCCAGGATGTCTTTTTCATCTGTTACCCCGCTGCCGTTGAACGATGCAACAAAAAGGTGACTGTATGAATAATCACTCCAGGTGTTCCAGTGCCTGTACATAAGGTCATTGATTATCCTGACATTTGCTTTCGGGAGCTCATGTTTTTCATTGGCAGTCTGATCAAGCTTGACTCTCCTTGTAAAATATATCTTGTCAGAGGATGGAGCTATGCTGAAGATCTCAAAATCATCAAGTCCCGTAATCGTCTTCTGCCCGCTGCCGTCAGGATTCATTACAATAAGTTTCCCCTTGTTGACATAGGCAATCTCTTTCCCTTCACTGAACCATTGGGGAGAAGTTCCTCCTTCGGTTGTCAGTTGAACGGGATCTCCTCCGGCAGAGGGAATTTTATAGATATTTGTTATTCTTGCTTCTGTAGGAACATCAATATCAGTTACTGTATACAATACCTGGGAACCATCAGGTGATAGTGCAAAAGTCCCAAGCCTCCTGAATTTCCAGAGTATTTCAGGCGTCATCACTCCGCCTGCTTTTTCATCAGCAGTCAGAGCGTTGTTGATTGTGGTGGCAGCCTGTTTTGGTTCTGCAGGCTTTTGATTGCATGATACTGCAAATACAGTAACAGCTGTCAGCAGAAGACAGTTAAGCTTTTTCATCGGATAAGGAGATAAGAAATACTATACTTTTGATTTAAGAGCCTCTGACACTTTTGATTTTAGTTCATCATAGAGTTCAGGATTGTCTTTAATAATCTGTTTTACAGCATCCCTGCCCTGGCCCAGTTTTGTATCATTATAGCTGAACCATGATCCGCTTTTCTTTATTATTTCGAAGTCAACACCGAGGTCAACAATTTCTCCGATCTGGGAAATACCTTCTCCGTAGAGGATGTCAAAATCAGCTTTCTTAAATGGCGGTGCAAGTTTATTCTTAACAATTTTCACGCGTGTTCTGCTTCCAACTATTTCCTCACCTTCCTTAATCTGGTTTGTTCTTCTTATGTCAAGCCTCACTGAGGAATAGAATTTCAGGGCATTTCCGCCGGTAGTTGTTTCAGGATTGCCAAAAATAACTCCAATTTTATCTCTGAGCTGGTTAATGAAAATACACGAGGTGTTTGTCTTATTTATATTAGCGGTTAATTTTCTGAGAGCCTGAGACATAAGCCTTGCCTGGAGGCCCATTTTTGAATCTCCCATTTCACCTTCAATTTCTGCTTTTGGTGTAAGGGCTGCTACAGAGTCTATTACAATTATGTCAATTGCACCTGAACGGATCAGGTTGTCAGTGATCTCGAGAGCCTGTTCCCCATTGTCGGGTTGTGATATCAGAAGGTTTTCCACATCAACGCCAAGTTTCTCGGCATAATTGCGGTCGAAAGTGTGTTCAGCATCAATTATTGCAGCTATTCCTCCGTTTTTCTGGGCTTCAGCTACGGCATGAATTGCGAGGGTTGTTTTACCTGAAGCTTCCGGACCGTATATCTCAATCACGCGGCCGCGCGGCAGTCCTCCTATTCCAAGGGCTGCATCAAGACCTATTGATCCGGTTGAAATAACCTGTATATTTTCAATGGCATGGTCGCCAAGTTTCATAATTGTACCCTTGCCAAAATCCTTTTCGATTTTACCGATTGTTACTTCAAGAGCTTTTAGTTTCTCCTTGTTTATTTCCTTTTTTTCAGTGCTCATATTGTATTATTATTTGTATAAGTCGAGAATTTGTTTTGCGTGATCTGAAGTCTGAACCTTGTCTATTATCTTCTCTATCAGGCCTGTTTCATTGATTACGAAAGTTGTCCTCAGTACTCCGAAATAACTTTTTCCGTACATCTTTTTTTCTCCCCATACTGAGTAATCGTTCAGTATTTTTTTCGATTCATCAGCAATAAGCGGAAAAGGAAGCGAAAATTTTCCGGAAAAGTTTTTGTGTGACTTTTCGCTGTCAGGGCTGACACCTATAACAACGAAGCCTTTTTTTAGGAGCAGGTCGCTGTTATCCCTCAGGTTGCAGGCTTCTGCTGTACATCCCGGAGTATTATCTTTGGGATAGAAATACAGGATTACCTTTTTTCCTTTGTAATCAGATAATTTTATTAAGTTTCCATTCTGGTCAACTCCCTCAAACAGAGGAGCTTTTGAGCCTTCCTTCAATTGAGCCATACATTCTTCAATTTTGTTATTACGGGTAAATTTACGAAGTTTGAATTGTATTAAATATAAAAACGGTTTTTTGTTATCAACACAGATTATGGGATAATGTTCCATGACAATTAGCAGAGGACACTGTTTTAATGCAACTAAGACACGGAAAATTAATGAAATTTACCATACGTAAGGCAATAATCGTAATAATTTTTTTCTCATTATCTGCAGGTTTTGCCTCTGCCCAGACTTCCACGACAAAGCCGACCAGGCAATCATCGCTTGAGGCCTTCTCGAAAGGGAACTATGAAAAAGCATACCAGGAATTCAGCGAGCTCTTACTGACATACTCAAAGGACCCCTTATATAAATATTATGCAGGAGTGTGCCTTGTTAAACTTGAAAAGGATCCTCTGAAAGCTGAATCACTTTTGCAGCAGGCTCTTGAGATAAATACAGCAGCACGTCCCCTCCCTGAAGATGCCCTCTTCTATCTTGCACGTGCACAGCATCTCAGTGGTAATTTCAGCGTTGCAACAGCTTCCTATAACAGGTTTGCCGATCAGGCAGGCCGCAAAGCTTCAAGGGAGTCAGGTGTTCCTGATTTTATCCAGCAATGTGCCCAGGAGAAAGGAGCTCTGAAGGTTGAGAACGCAGTAGCTCCTGTAAAGACTGAAGCTCCTGTAATTAAACTTCCTGAGAATAAGCAGCCGGAAAAGCAGAAAGCAGCTGGACCGGAACCTGAAACTGTTGTAAAAGCGAAGGAAATTAAGCTGCAGTCTGCTGCCGAACCACTTGCAGAATCATATTCTGTGTTGCTCGATGAGGCTCTTGCTTACCAGTATCTTGCTGATTCACTGTTGGATCTGGCACAGAGCACAAAACAGTCGCTTGACAAGCTTCCGGATGATAAAAGAGGTTCATCAAAGGCACAGATCGCCGAGTATGAAAGAGCAGCGGAAAATTACCAGAAATCTGCTGATAAAAAATACGCGGATGCTCATTTTCTTATGAATCCCGGGGAACCGGATCGTGATACAATATTGTTTGTTGCTGAACAGGATGCTGAAATTGATTCAGCCGGAACCGCGCCTGAAGAAGTTGTTCAGGCAGCACAGATTGCAGATACACTTGAAATCTTTTCCTATTTCAGCAAATCCGATTCTTCGTCTGTTGAACCCAAGAGTATTATTACTATAGATCCTGAAGTGCCTGAAGGCCTAATTTACAGGATACAGATTGCAGTATTCAGGAATCCGGTCTCACCTGTTTTCTTTAAGGGTATTTCACCTGTATATGGTTTCAGAAATGAGGGATCGGAACCTAAAACTTATTATGCCGGAATGTTCAGGCGACTTGCAGATGCGCGTAAAGCACTTGCAGAGGTAAAGGGGAAAGGATTCAAAGACTCATTTATTTCTTCTTTCAATGGTAATAAACAGGTCTCACCTGACAGGGCAGCTGTTCTTGAAAAAGAGTGGGGCTTAAAACCTTTTGAGAGGCTTGTCACCAATAAGCAGGTTGTAATAAGTGCTGATACACTTCCTCCGACTCTTATTTTCAGGGTGGAGGTAATGAGAGTGACAAAAGCTCCCAAGCCAAATGTTATCGAATCGATCAAGACCCTTGCCGGAAGCAGGGGACTGGATATTCTGACACTTGAGGATAAGAAGATAGCATATTTAATAGGGAATTTTATTACCTTTGAAAGCGCTGCGGAATATGCTGATCTTATAGTCAGAAACGGATTCCGTGATGCCAGGGTTGTAGCCTGGCTGGGTAAGCGGGAAATACCGTTAGATACAGCAAAGCAGCTTTTTGATAATCTGAGATGAAGGAAAAGGCATTACATAAAAATGACAGGCTGAACAGCGGGGGCGAAAATGCTTCACTGATTCTTTATAATGATGAAGTAAATACTTTCCAGCATGTTATTAAATCGCTTGTTGAGGTTTGCGGGCATGATGAGGTGCAGGCAGAGCAATGCGCACTGATTGTGCATTTCAAGGGCAAGTGCGAAGTGAAATCAGGCCCTGTTGAAGTGCTCAATGCAATGAGCCGTTCACTTAACAGGAAAGGGCTTAATTCAAAAGTAGATCTCAAGGTTAGTTGATTCTTTCAATCAACACTTAATCAGTGTTTTAGCGTATTTTGTTCCTGAAATACTTTGACAGTGCAAGGTCAAAGACCAGCAGGAGAATGCTCAGTGACATTACATAGGCTGTGATGTCGGAAACTGTAAATCCGGAAAGGTCAGGAACGTGTACCGGCCAGCTTATATTTATACTTTTCAGCAGACCGGCAAGGAAGATGTTTGTACCGGCATGCTCTGTTTTTCCCGCGAATACTGCCAGTAAAATAAGTATAATGGTGATTATCAGTGACACAAGAGGTATTGCAGAGATGCTTTTTCTCACCTGCTTTTCCGGGGAGTGGGCAGGTTCAGTCATCAGCTGATTCATCATCCTTTCAGTAAAACCTTCAGGAGCCTTTTCAATACTCTCCCTGTTAAGATACCTCCTCAGGAGATCATCCCTGAATTCATCCCTGTCATTCATTTTGCATTACCTCCTTCGTTTTATCCACTGTCAGTGCTTCTGACATTTTTTTTCTTGATCTGTGCAATTTAACCTTAATATTTGAAACAGTCTCTCCGGTTATTGCTGCAATTTCATTAAGTGAAAGTTCATCATAATAGAAGAGGCTTATGATTCCTCTTTCCTCATCGTTCAGTTTACCCAGAGCCCTATTCACAAGGATCCTGTTATATTCTGATTCTGCCTCATATTCGTAAGAATTGATTTCCGAGTATCTGTATTTTTCGGTAAAATTTGTATCCAGGTTAATGTTATTATCCTTTTTCGTCCTTAAAAATGAAACTGAGGTATTATATACTATTCTGTAGAACCATGTTGTAAATGAACTATCCATCCTGAAATCGCCGAGTGACCTGTATGCCTTCATAAAAGAATCCTGGATTATTTCTTCAGCTTCCTCCCTGTTCCTGCAGATTCTGAATGCAAGGTTGAATGCCCTGTCTTTATGCGTATTTACAATATTCCTGAATGCATTTGTATTGCCATCCAGCACCTGCTTGATCCAGGGTATATCCGAAT
>JAKLDT010000143.1 GCA_022703405.1 Bacteroidota bacterium
GGAGCAATATGGACTATTCCGGTACCGTCTTCTGTAGTGACAAAATCCCCGGTTAAGACCTTAAAAGCTCCTTCTCCCGGATTTACCCAGTCAATCAGCTGTTCATACGCTACTCCCTTTAGGTCGTTTCCTGAGAATTCACCAGTGACCCTATATGGTATTTTTTTGTCACCTGCCTTATATTCTGAGAAATGAAGGCCTGTATTTGCTTCAGGGAAATGCACATGCAGCAGTTCTTTAGCAAGCACAACAGTAACAGGTTCTCCTGAATAAGGATTGAAGCTCCTTACGCGTACATACCTGATGTCTTTTCCGACAGCAAGGGCTGTATTTGAAGGGAGAGTCCATGGTGTTGTGGTCCAGGCCATTATATGGACATCCTTCGTGTCAGCCTCATTAAAAAGAAATTCCGATTTTTTGTCCTTTACAACTCTGAACAGTGCAATGCAGGTTGTATCCTTCACGTCCCTGTAACAACCCGGAAGGTTAAGCTCATGCGAGCTGAGCCCTGTACCGGCAGCAGGAGAATAAGGCTGAATTGTATATCCCTTGTAAAGAACACCCTTTTCATACAGTTGTTTAAGCAGCCACCAGAGCGACTCAATGTATCTGTTGTCATAAGTAACATAAGGGTGATCCATGTTCACCCAGTAACCCATTTTTCTTGTAAGGTCTTCCCACAGGTCGGTGTATTTCATGACATCTGTGCGGCAGGCCTTGTTGAAATCAACTATTGATATTTTGCTGCCGATGTCCTCTTTTGTAATTCCCAGAGCTTTTTCAACCTGCAGTTCAACGGGAAGTCCATGAGTGTCCCATCCGGCCTTGCGTTTGACCATATAACCACTCTGCGTCTTGAAGCGGCAGATGGCGTCTTTTATTGTACGCGCCATTACATGGTGAATCCCGGGTATACCGTTAGCGGAAGGAGGTCCTTCAAAAAAGACAAATTCACCTTTTCCATTTACTTCACGGATACTTTTATGAAAGGTATCATTCTCATCCCAAACCTTAAGTATATCCTTGTTAACCTGTGAAAGATCAAGGCCTTTATACTCGGGAAAACGTTTTGACATAGCTGCTTAATAAAAAATTTCGGCAAAGATAGGAAAAAAGGCGCAAGACGCAAGACTCAAGGCGCAGGGCGCAGGGCTCAGGGCGTAAGGAAGAAAGGTTGCGGTACCGTGCATCGTGTGCCGTGTGTCTTGAGTCTTATTTACCCAGAACCTGCTTGACGATCTTAGCAATATATTTCCCCAGGATATCAAATTCAAGGTTGACTATTGTTCCTTCCTTAATCTGGTGGAAGTTGGTGACCTGGTAGGTGAAAGGGATTATTGCCACCTGGAAGGATTTCTGTTGTGAGTTTACAACTGTAAGGCTCACGCCATTGACTGAAACAGAGCCTTTTTCAACAGTCATATAGTCATCCTGTGCAGGTTCGTATTCAAAAGTGAAGTACCAGCTGCCACCGGCTTCCTTAACTCTTGTGCATACGGCGGTCTGATCAACATGCCCCTGTACCATGTGGCCATCGAGGCGGCCATCGAGCCTGGCACTTCGCTCAAGGTTAACTTTGTCACCCGGCCTGAGCTGTCCCAGGTTTGTCTTTTCAAGGGTTTCCTTAATTGCTGTAACAGTGTAGGTTTCATTGTCTTTTCTGACAACAGTAAGGCATACACCATTGTGTGAAATGCTCTGGTCGATCTTCAGTTCATTTACGAATGAGCATTTCATTGTTATATGGAGGTTGTCCTGGTCTTTTTCAAGCTTCACAACGGGAGCTGCTTCTTCAACTATTCCGGAAAACATGGGTTTCTGATTATTTAATTATCGACAAAATTAAGGTTTGAATTTATTTTTAACCACAAAGGACACCAAGAATTCACAAAGATCACAGAGGAGATTGCTTTGTGACCCCGATTTTATCGGGACTTTGTGTCCTCTGTGGTTACATTTTTCCAGATCAGTTTTTTCCCGAATCCAAGCCTGTTATCAGTCATCTTGATGTAAGTCAGTTTGAGGATCCATAGTCTGGTATCCATCAGGGCTGCAACCGGGAAGCGTTTAAGGTATGCTGATTTTGCCCTGGAAAGGAGCTCTCCCTCAGGTTCGGAGATTGTGCCCCGGAACTGTATACCTCTGATCCTGCCAACAATCATTGTCTCGAGCACAACGGATCCTGCCACGGAAGGATTCAGCACGAACTCCCTGCCATGTTGTGTTTCAGCATCGCTTGTAAAGACCAAGGCATTTTCCTCTTCAAGGTAAGCATAAAAGCAGTTTGCGCACCATGGTTCATTGTTCACTGAAGTGGCAACAGTGAGCACATGATGTTTCCTGAAGAATTTTATTATCCTTTCGTCAGGCATTTTCCATCCATCTGTAAGTGTCATTTTCAAATCCTGCCAGGTCGATAATGCGGTTGACTACAGTTAATACAAGCTCCTCAATAGTCGATGGTTTGCTGTAGAATGACGGGGAAGCCGGGCAGATGACAGCTCCGGCAAGAGTAAGAGTTCTCAGGTTCTCAATATGTATGAGGTTATAGGGAGTTTCACGGGGAACAATTATCAGTCTCCTTTTTTCCTTCAGCATAACATCAGCTGCACGAGTTGTAAGATCATCAGAGCTTCCGTTTGCAATTCTTCCTGTTGAACCCATCGAGGCCGGGCATATTATCATTGTGTCAAAAGAAGAAGAACCTGATGCGAATGGAGCATAAAAAGATTTGTTTGAATACTCCTTCGCAGGATAACTGGCAATGAATTCCGATCCTGTTTCAGAAAGCCATATCTCCCGGGCAGTATCGGAAAGGATAATGGCTATTTCTTCCGGGGGATTTTTAAGGGTCCTTAGTTTTTCGAGGAGAAGCTTAGCATATATTGATCCGCTTGCTCCTGTTATTGCCAATACTATCTTTCTGGTACGGGAAGGCATTTGTCTTTATATCAGGATGTAAATGTAGTGATTTTTTGTATGAAGTTCAGACAGCAGAGTTTAGGAACAGACACTGAGAGCAAAGAGAAGCACTGAGCAACACAGAGAAAGAAGATTCTGAATAATCAATATGCCGCTGTGTTACCTTGAAAGCAATCTTTCTGTAAGCAACTTAACGCCTTTAGATGCACCTTCACTTATAACTTCAATTTTCCTGTAGCCCGGAACTGAAACCTCATTAGGATCAATAAGCCAGAGGGAGGCACTCTGCGGGGCATAGTTTACAAGTCCGGCTGCAGGGTAGACATTGAGTGAAGAACCTATAACGACAAAGATCTCAGCTTCTGAGGCAAGTCCTGCAGCCTCATCCATCATTGGCACATCTTCTCCAAACCAGACTATATGAGGTCGCAGCTGACTTCCTTTTTCGCACAGGTCACCGGGATTAATATCCCTGTAGCCGATATCATATATCAGGTTCCTGTCGGCAGTGCTCCTGGCCTTTGTAAGTTCGCCATGGAGATGAAGTACTTTTGTACTGCCTGCACGTTCATGAAGATTGTCGACATTCTGGGTAATTATCTGAACATCGAAAAACTTTTCAAGCGCTGCAAGTCCTTTATGCCCTGCGTTGGGCATACTGGTTTCAAGCTGCCTTCGGCGTTCATTATAAAATCTCAGTACCAGGTCGCGGTTTTTCTGCCATGCCATTGGAGTTGCAACTTCCATAACATCATACTCTTCCCACAGACCTCCTGTATCCCTGAAAGTTTTTATACCACTTTCAGCGCTCATGCCGGCTCCTGTGAGGACTACCAACTTCTTCATATTATTTTAATTCACCGGGTTGAGTATGACTTTTTTAACCTCTTTTTCTCCACTGGAAAGCCATCCTGTTTCCACTTTCTGATACCTCCCTCAAGATTATAAACAGCTCTGAAGCCCTTTTCGGCAAATTTTTCTGCGACTCTTATACTGCGGAAATCAGTCGTGCAATAAAGGAAGAGGGACCTTGATTTATCAATTGTGTCGGCTGCATAATCGAGGTTCCCTGATGAAGGAATGTTTGTAGCATCCTTAATACGTGATTTTTTGAATTCAAAAAATTCTCTTACATCAATGAGCATTGCATTGTCATCCTTCAGGTAATTAAGGTGAAAGTAATAGGGATCGAGGTTTGCATACTTAATTGAATCAGCAGTTTGCGGGAAAGCCTGCAATACAGAGATTACAATAAGTATTGATAGAGATGCAGTAGTTTTCATAAAAAACTGGCCAGATATAAAGGTAGGGAATTATTTGGTTTGCAGAATCCTGTTTCAGCCCACAGCTTGATATTATGAACAGAAAAGCCCCTTATTTTCATAAGAGGCTTACTTGTATTATTTTGAAGGCAGGGATAAGCCCTGTTACGCGAATTCCGCTTATTTATTTCTGCTTCATTTTTGCATCCATGCAAAGAGTAGCATGAGGAACTGCCCTGAGTCTTTCCTTTGAGATAAGCTTACCGGTCTCTCGGCATATTCCATAGGTCTTGTTCTCAATCCTTATGAGAGCAGCCTGCAGATGCTGTATGAATTTAAGCTGCCTCTGTGCAAGACGGCCTGCTTCTTCCTTTGATAAAGTTGTAGCACCCTCTTCCAGAACCTTGAAGGTTGGAGAAGTATCCATTGTGTCATTACTCTCTTCGTGAGTTATGCTGGATTTCAGTATTTCATAATCTTTTTTAGCCTTATCCAGCTTCATGAGGATGATCTGTCTGAACTCCTCAAGCTCTTCGTCGGAATATCTTGTCTTCTCAGCCATAGGATAAGTTTTTTATTTATCCGGCAAAGGTATGATTTTTTAATTAATATAAAAATGTGTTAAAAATAATGGGAAAACGGCCACTGGCTAACGGTGACCGGCAGACGCTAGTTACTCCTTGCCTTATAGAACATGATATTCCACATCGATTTGAAGAAATATCTGATATCGGTTCTTATTGGATGCTTGTCGTAAGCATCGAGATATTTAAGTTCAGAAGCCTGTATGGCATCAAGATCTGAGGGCATATCGGCATAGAATGGAGGGATAAGTCCGGGTTTATATTTTATTCTCCGTTCCCTGACCTCCGGGCGGTAAAGCTCGAAATAATGCCTGCTCAGGGGTCTTATGCCGAAAAGTTTCATGTCGCCTCTGAAATAGTTAATCAGCATTGGCAGTTCATCGAGCCAGATCTTTCTGCAAACTGCACCCCATGATGTAATGCGGAAATCGTGCCTGAACTTTCCTCCTTCCTGAAGGTCATGGAGCCTGTAAACATAATCCTGGATATATTCGGAATAGGGATGCATGGTCCGAAGCTTGTATACTTTAATTATTTTACCCGCCTTGCCAACACGCGGCAGTGCAATAAGCGGGCTGAAAATGTTTTCATTTACAGGAACAGGGTCAAAGTATTTCCTTGCTTCGATGCACAATAAGTTACCTATGAACGACTCCTGTTTTATTCTGAATCCGGCTCTTGACAGTCTGCCAAGTGCTTCAGCCCTTGAGATTACAGCATTTTCACCTCTTGTAAGAAGGAAATATATCTTCCTTGTCCATTTGAGTTTTGGCATTACTCTTTTTATTACAAAATCAAGAGTGTAATAAATGTAATTCAGCAGTGGTGGAAATTTCTTCAGGATCCTGCTTTTTCTCTGGTCTTTTGTTTCAACGCAGCAGAAAAAATATCCCTTCTCCCTGAGCTTACAATTAACTGCATCCATAAATTCATCAAGCCTTTTGATGTCATTTATCTTATGCAGGTTTATTATATAGTTGTAATCGTCGTGGCTGAGGCTTGTAATATTGAATATTGTTGTCGTCGAAAGTACGGCAGTATGGCTTGTAAGTTTATTTCCTGTCATTTTCAGGATGGCGTTTGTCATCTCTTTTCCGCACTCGTTCTCCAGGGCCTTTATTACTGAAGGATGTACCTCAGCTTTTTCTTCAGGATGCTTTCCTCTTCCGTTAGTGCCTTTTACGAGGTCATATTCACTTGGTTTATGATAGGCTTTGTACTTTTCATATTCCTCATAATCCTGAACAGAGGCCTTTTTGTAAGCGATGAACAAAGCTCCTGAAATCAGTTCGAGGAAGGTTGCGATCCCTGCTGTTCCCAGAACGATAGCCCTTGAATAATGAAGGTCCCTGATAGTATACATGAGCAGGGCAGCTATGCCGATAGCTATAAGGTTGCTTGTAAGAACTTTAAAAAGGAGGGAGGTATAATTTACAATTTGTCCCCTGTGAAGTTTACCATTAAGAAGAGAGACCACAATCCATATTAAGACGAGAACTGCAAAGAAAGGAGCATGAGAGGGAAGGTAGGACCTGAGGCTGGCAGGCTTGCTCCATACCATAATAAGAAACGACACAGTAAGTATGCCAATATCAGCAATGAGTGTCAGAACCTTAAATCTGCTTTTTTCCATTTTCCCTGCGACTCCAGTTTACAGAATGCCAAATTTATGAAATTCCGACATATAGAGGTATGACAATAATATAAGAGGTATGGTTGCTTTGTCAGGATAACATGGTGAATTGTAAACAAGTGAAATCTTTGGAAAGCAACTTTTTTGTACTGTTAATCACCAAAATATAAATCAAACTTATGGCATATCATTCAAGGAAACTTCCAAGTATTGAGCTTCCCTCCTTGCCCCTGTTCCTTCCATAAGGAGCCAGAGCCCTTATAAGCTTTCTTATAGGCATCGACTGGAGCCAGACCTTCCCTGTTCCTCTCATTGTGGCAAGGAAGATACCTTCACCGCCAAAGACCATCGATTTAAGACTTCCGGAAGCTTCAATATCGAAGTCGAGCGAAGGTTCAAAAGCAACAACACAGCCTGTATCAATCCGCAAAACCTCATTGTTCAGCTGTTTTTCAATAACAGTACCGCCTGCATGAATAAAAGCCTTGCCATCTCCTTCCAGCTTCTGCAGTATAAATCCCTCGCCTCCGAGCAGTCCGGCGCCAATTCTTTTGTTAAGAGTAACAGATAGTTTTGTGCCCATTGCAGCGCAGAGAAACCCATCTTTCTGGACTATAAGACTGCCTCTCATTTCCTTAAGATCGACAGGGATTATTGTACCGGGATATGGAGCTGCAAAGGCCACTCTGCTTTTGCCCGGGTTGCCTGTATTTGTGAAGTGAGTGAGGAACAATGATTCTCCTGTAATTATCCTCGATCCTGCCTGGAAGAGCTTGCCCATAAGTCCCTGGTCGGGCGATGAGCCATCTCCCATTTTAACTTCAAATGTTATACCCTGCTCCATATAGACCATGGAACCGGCCTCTGCAATAACTGTTTCACGGGGATCAAGTTCGATTTCAACGAACTGGATATCATCTCCGAAAATTCTGTAATCTATTTCATGTGATATCATAGCTGATTTTTTTGTTTCAATTAGTTTGTAATGCGAAATTAAGAATAGCTGCGGAGTAAGCGAAATGATATCAGAAAATTATTATTTTTGTCCCGGCAAAGGGTTGTTAGCTCAGTTGGATTAGTCCGCCGGTTGGCGGATGACAGGGTAGAGATCACTGGTTCATTAAAATAAGAGACGTTAGCTCAGTTGGTTTAGTCCGCCGGCTGGCGGATGACAGGGTAGAGATCACTGGTTCATTAAAATAAG
>JAKLDT010000144.1 GCA_022703405.1 Bacteroidota bacterium
TTAAAATAATGAAATACCTTAAAACAATTCCGGTTATACTTTTAGGCGGACTCATTCTCGCCGGATGTTCTTCAAAAAGTGATAAATCAACAGCTGTTGAACAGAATACCGAAGCCTCAGCTGAAAGAGGCGTGATTCCGGTTAAAACTATGGCTCTTGCAAAATCAAAGATCTCAAGGACAATAGATTATACTGCAACGATTCTTCCATTTGAAGAGGTGAACATGGCTCCTTCAACACCTGGAAGGGTAGATAAAATATATGTGGAAGTTGGCGACAGGATTAATAAGGGAGAAAAGCTCTTCCTTATGGACAGAACCCAGCTTTACCAGCTTCAGCTCCAGCTCAGCAGTCTGTCAAAGGACCTCTCAAGGCTCGATACACTGCTTAAAACTGGAAGCGTAAAGCAGCAGCAGTACGATCAGCTGAAAACACAATATGATGTGACAAAAACAAATGTCGAATTCATGGAACAGAATACTCTCATGACTGCTCCTTTTGACGGTATCGTTACCGGCAAGTACTTTGAGGATGGTGAGATGTATTCCGGAACACCTACAACACAGTCAGGTCGTTCAGCTATTGTTACTGTTCAGCAGGTTAATCCGCTGAAAGTCAATGTAAACATCTCGGAACAGTACTATCCGCTTATAAGGAAAGGTATGAAGGCTGATGTTGTTGCTGATGTTTATCCCGATGAAAAATTTACTGCAGCAGTTTACCGTGTGTCACCTACAATAAATTCTGTTACACGTTCCTTCAGTGTTGAACTTGAACTTGCCAACAGGAATGACCAGCTCAAGCCCGGAATGTTTGTCAGGGTGGCAATGAACCTGGGTGAAGTTGAAACCTTTGTTGTTCCTGCAAATACTGTTATGTTACAGGAAGGTACAAATATCCGCTATGTATTTCTGGCTAAGGAAAACAAAGCTGAAAGGATCGAAGTGATCCTGGGCAAGAGGTTTGACGATCAGCTTGAAATACAGTCATCAAATATCAAAGAAGGTGATGTGATTATATATGAAGGCCAGGCCAGACTTATCAACGGTGATAAGGTGGAAGTACAAAACTAGCATTACGAAATAATAAAGAAGACTAAAATGAGTATTTACGCAACCTCAGTAAAACGCCCGGTAACAACAATCCTGATCTTTGTCGGTCTGATGGTTATGGGCTTGTATTCGCTAACCCAGCTCCCGGTCGACCTGTATCCGGAGATGGAGTTGCCCTTCGTCGTCGTTTACACAACATACCCGGGTGCAAGCGCCTCAGATATTGAGACCAATGTTACCCAGCCGCTTGAGAATGCTCTCAACTCAATAAGTAACCTCAAGGAGATAACTTCAACATCAAGTGATGCCAACTCGGTGGTTTTTATGAATTTTGAATACGGGACTAACCTCGATGAAGCCTCGAATGATATCAGGAGTGCGCTCAGCTTTACTGAGCGTACTCTTCCTGAAGGCAGTGAGAAGCCTACAATAATAAAATTCAGCACCAGTTTCATGCCAATCATCTTTTATGCTGTAACAGCGAAGGAAAGCTATGCCGGACTTGAAAAGATTCTGACTGAAAAAGTTGTGAATCCGCTTAACAGGATAGAAGGTGTTGGATCAGTAAACCTTGCCGGCGTGCCCGGAAGGAAGGTGTACATCGATGTTGATCCCCAGAAAATGGAAGCTTACAATCTGACTATTGAACAGATTGGCAATGTGCTCAGGGCTGAAAACATGAACCTGCCTGCAGGCTATGTTGAAATGGGCAAGACCGATTACCCTCTCCGCATCCAGGGTGAATTCCCCGAGAGTGATGTGGTCAAAAACCTTGTTGTGAGCAGCTATAATGGTAATAATGTATATCTGAAGGACATAGCAGCTGTCAGGGATACAGTAAGGGAATCAAAACTAGACACAAAAATCAATGGTGTAAAGGGTATGAGTCTCTTTGTTCAGAAACAATCAGGTGGAAATACCGTAAAAGTAACTGAGGAAATAGAAAAGAACCTGGCAGAACTTGAAAAAGACCTGCCACCCGATATCAAAATCGAAAAGCTGTTCGACAGTTCTACTTTCATCAAGGATTCAATAAGCAACCTTACTGAAACCCTTATGTATGCAGCCATCTTCGTTGTTCTGGTGGTCCTTTTCTTCCTTGGTCGCTGGCGTGCTACCTTTATAATAATTCTGACAATACCTATTTCTCTTATTGTTGCATTCATATACCTTTTTATCACAGATGCCTCAATAAACATCATTTCACTAACCTCCCTGTCAATAGCGATAGGTATGGTGGTTGATGATGCCATTGTGGTGCTTGAGAATATTACAAAGCATATTGAACGGGGAAGCAGGCCGCGTGAAGCTTCAATCTATGCAACAAATGAAGTATGGCTTGCCGTTATTGTTACTACATTGACAGTTGTGGCTGTTTTCTTCCCGCTTACATTTGTGACAGGCCTTACAGGTGTATTGTTCAAGCAGCTTGGGATGATCGTTACAATTACAATTATCACATCAGTTTTTGCAGCTATCACTCTTACACCTACTCTCAGCGCACTGCTTCTGAAATGGTATCCGATTAAGCCTGATGCTCCATTCTGGACCTATGACGGCAGTATCAGGAAAGGCCTTGACAAGTTCGACCATTTCTACGAGAAGACACTTGTATGGGCACTGCATCATAAAACATTTGTATCAATACTTGCATTTGTTGTATTCATTGCTTCAATGGGATTATTTGCAGCTGTTAAGACTGAATTCTTTCCTCAGGCTGACGAATCATCACTCTCAATGAAGATTGAACTTCAGACCGGTACAAGGACAGATCAGACTGTGCAGACGGCTGACAGGATTGATAAGCTGTTGCAGGAAAAATATCCTGAGATCAGGATCATTTCAACATCAACAGGATCTGATGACCAGGGTGGTTTTGCCTCAATTTTTTCTTCAGGTGGTACACATACAATTCAGTACAGCCTTAGTCTTGTTCCGATTGAGGACCGCAAACGTTCTTCCTTTGAGCTGGCAGAAGAAATAAGAAAAGATCTTTCTGATTTCACTGAAATAGTAAACTATACTGTATCAACTTCCGACAATATGGGAAGCTTCGGAGGCAGCGCTGTTGACGTTGAGATATATGGCTATGATATTGCTGCAACGAATTTAGTAGCAGAGGAACTGAAGACCAGGATACAGAAAGTTCAGGGAGCCAAGGACGTGACAATAAGCAGGGCTAAGTCAAAACCGGAGCTTCAGATAATCTTCGATCAGAACAAAATGGCAGCCAACGGTCTGAATACAGCCACGGCTGCAGCTGCAGTCAAAAACAGGGTGGATGGAATGCTTGCCACGAGACTGCGCCAGTTCGGTGATGAATATGATGTTGTTGTAAGACTTAAAAAGGAGTCAAGAAGCACAATTACCGAAATTGAGAATATTGGTATCCCCAATATGTCCGGACAGGTCATAAGGCTTGCAGAAATTGCCCAGATCAAGGAATACTGGTCACCGCCGAGTATAGGCCATAAACGCAAGGAACGTATTGTGAATGTTAGCTTTACACCATACAAACGTTCACTTACCGACATTCAGCGTGATGTTCAGAAAGCAATTGATGAAACTGAAAAACCTGCTGGCATTATGGTACAGATTTCCGGAGCTATTAAGGAACAGATGGAATCATTCATGGATATCGCACTGCTTATTGTGATAAGTCTGATCCTCGTTTATCTCATAATGGCTTCCCAGTTTGAATCACTTAAGATGCCATTCATTATTATGTTCTCAATACCCTTCGCCTTCTCGGGAGTTGCAATCGCACTCTTCCTTACTGATACTACGCTTAGCGTGATCTCGGCGATAGGAGGGGTTATGCTTATAGGTATTGTTGTAAAGAATGCAATTGTGCTTGTTGACTTCATAAACCTTATGAGGGAAAGAGGTCATGAGCTTTATGACGCAATAGCCCTGTCAGGCCGTTCAAGGCTCAGGCCTGTTATTATGACTTCAGCCACTACAATCCTTGGTATGTTGCCCCTGGCAATGAGCAAGGGTGCCGGTTCTGAACTCTGGAGCCCTATGGGTATAGCGGTAATCGGAGGACTTGTTTTCTCTACTGTGGTTACTCTTATTATTGTGCCTGTTGTTTATGCAATTTTTGCAAAGCATGGTGAAAGAAACAAGAATATTGCCCTCTATTCCGAAATGGAATTCTCGGTGGAGAACGGAGATAATAAATAATATGACTCTATAATAATAAAGATATGAAAGCAGTTATGATAATATTCAATCAGGCTCATTCCGAGAAGGTGGAATACCTGCTTGACAAGCTTGCGATAAAGGGATATTCTCTCTGGGAAAATGTACAGGGCAGCGGAACAAAGACAGGCGTACCTCACCTTGGTACACACGCATGGCCTGAAATAAACAAGAGCGTTCTTACAATTGTTGAAGATGAGCTTGTAGATAAGCTACTTCAAAACGTGCAGAAGATAGATGCTATCAATGAAGAAGTGGGAATAAGAGCATTCGTCTGGGATATCCTGAAGACTGTCTGACAGGGACCAGTTCTCCTGTTCTGCTTTTAACTAGGCGCTAAGCAGGAGAAATTCAATAAAAATGCATGCCGGGCTGTGATAAAATAAATTATCACAGCCTTTTTTTATCTTTATGGCCATTGTTAAATTATTAACAGCATTGTGATGAAGATTAAGTACAAAGGGAACCTTCTAAAGCTGGCTTATCAGTCTGTTGTATTTGCCTTATTATTTTTCATGCTTATCCGGTTCTGGCTCGACAAGTCATATACTCCGGATTTTGAAGCATATTGTCCCTTTGGCGGTTTGCAGGCGCTTGGCAGTTTTCTTAATCTTGGTTCACTTTCATGCTCAATGACAACAATGCAGATAATGATGGGGCTGATGCTGCTGCTTGCAGCTGCGTTGTTCAGCAAGCTGTTCTGTGCTTATATATGCCCTTTGGGAACTATAAGTGAATTGACGGGAAAGATCGCTGATAAACTCAGGATACGGGTAAAAATTAATGAATCTGTAGATGGTCCGCTCAGGGCTGTAAAATACATGCTGCTTTTTGCAACCCTTTATTTTACCCTTACATCAAGCGAACTTTTTTGCAGGAAGTTTGATCCCTACTATGCTGCAATGACAGGCTTCGGATCAGATGTTGTTGTTTTTTATGCACTTATAGCAATAGTAATACTGCTTGCAGGTTCTCTTATATTCAGACTTTTCTGGTGCCGGTATCTTTGTCCCTTCGGGGCTCTTACAAATATCTTCCGCTACTTCTGGTGGTTTGCAGGCCTTTCTGTTATATATGTCGCACTTAATGCTGCAGGACTTAAAATACCTCTTGTTTATCCTCTGCTTGCTTATGCAGTTTCAGGTTATGTTCTTGAGATACTCAGGATGAACAGAGTTTCTCCTTCCCCTGTTCGCATAACAAGGAATGAAGATACATGCACCTCCTGCAACCTGTGCACCTCAAACTGTCCGCAGGAAATAAGTGTGGCTGAGATGAAAGAAGTCAGGCATATCGACTGCAATTTGTGCGGCGACTGCCTTCATGCCTGTCCTGAGAAGGACACTCTTCAGATAAACAGGAGGAATATCAGGTGGCTGCCGGGGGCTCTTCTGGCTGCAATGATCATTGCCGGACTTATCCTGGGATCAGTTTTTGAACTGCCCACAATTAATGTTAAGTGGGGCACTGAAGAACAGCTTTCACAGGCAAAAACAATTGAAGTGGAAGGACTGAATAATGTAAAATGTTACGGTACTTCTGTAATGTATTCCGACAGGCTGAAGGAAATTGAAGGTTTTTACGGTGTATCAACCTATGTGGGGAAGCATACTGTGAAGGTACTGTATGATGGTACCTTATATAACGATGAGTCAGCTTTGAAGGAGATGCTTTTCAGGCTGCAGTCGGGAGTGGAGGAATAAGAAAAGGGGCCGTTAAAAGCCCCTTTTTTATGTAAATCCTAAAGCCCCCTTTAGGGCTTTGGGGGTTATTCTTCTTCTTCCTCCTCAGCGTAAGCCTTGATAACAGAATCCTGAACATCTCCGGGAACCTGGGCATACTCGGCGAACTTCATTGTATACATTGCACGTCCGCCGGTTATTGAGCTGAGAGCTGTTGAGTACTTGTTCATTTCTGCAAGCGGAACCTTGGCTTTAATAACCTCAAACCTTTTTTCACTTGCCATACCAAGAACCATACCCCTTCTTCCCTGCAGGTCGCTTATCACATCGCCCATACGGTCGGAAGGAACTGAAATTTCAACATCATACACCGGTTCAAGGATCTTTGGACCGGCATTCTTAAATGCGGTGCTGAAAGCGTTTCTGCCTGCCAGACGGAATGAAATTTCGTTTGAATCAACCGGGTGCATCTTGCCGTCATAAACGTAAACCCTGATATCACGGGCGTACGAGCCGGTAAGCGGTCCGATTTCAATTTTTTCCATGATTCCTTTAAGGATTGCAGGCATGAACCTTGCATCAATTGAACCACCGACAATACAGTTGCAGTAGATAAGCTTTCCACCCCATGAGAGAGGAATTTCCTCCTTGTCGCGGACAGAGATCTTCTGTTCCTTACCACCGATCTTAATCATTGATAGTTCCTTCGATCCTTCTTCGTAAGGCTCAATCACGAGATGAACCTCACCAAACTGACCTGCACCACCCGATTGCTTCTTGTGACGGTAGTCAGCCTGCGCGATCTTTGTAATTGTCTCGCGATATGGAATTTTTGGAGGGAAGAAAGTTGTAGGGATCTTATAGATATTGTCAAGATGCCATTTCATGATATTGAGATGGTATTCACCCTGTCCGTGAACGATAATCTGTTTGAGTTCCTTTGAATACTCAATTGTTATAGTCGGATCTTCAAGATGTATTTTGTTAAGGGCTTCACCAAGTTTCTCATCATCGCTTTCACTCTGTGCCTTTATTGCTGTGCGGTATTTTGGTTCGGGGAATACAACACCTTCAATTTTCCAGTCATTGCCGGGAACGCTGAGGGTATGTCCCATTTTTGTGTTTTTCAGTTTAACAAAGGCTCCTATATCGCCGGTATAAAGTTCCGGTACCTTTGTCCTGTTCTTACCGGCGCTCACATAAAGCTGCGACAGTCTTTCCTTGCTGCCGTTGTTAGCGTTAACGACATCGAGGTTTTCAGTAATTTTACCTGAGAACACCCTGAAATAGTTTATCTCACCGATATGTTCCTCAATAGCTGATTTAAACACATAAACAGAAGCCGGGCCGGCAGGATTTGGCTTTATTTCCTCACCCTTGCTGTTTTTTACCAAAGGCATGTCGGTAATTGAAGGGGCTTCATTTACAATGAATTCCATTATACGGTCAACACCGATATTATTTTTTGCCGAGCAGCAAAGAACAGGGAAAAGGCCTCTTTTAACAATTCCCTTGGAGATACCTTTTTTTATTTCATCTTCTGAAAGTGTGTCATTTGCAAAGAAGAGTTCCATGAGAGCTTCATCGCTCTCAGCTGCTTTTTCAACAAGTGCACTGTGCAGTTCAGCTGCTTTGTCAG
>JAKLDT010000145.1 GCA_022703405.1 Bacteroidota bacterium
GATCAGTCGTAAGAAGTATCTTCCTGTCCATTACAACATAGTTTACATCGGTACCGTTGAACAGCGCAGGAAGAACATCTGTAATAAGCTTATCATTCGCAGTGATGTCAATAGTCCTGTTAACATCAATCTGTTTTTGATTGAAGATAAAATAGAATTCACTCTGCTTTTCAATTTCATCCATTACCTGTTCAAGGCTTTTATCATGCATGTTAAGTGACACTTTTGCCTGCTGGGAATAACCAGGTCCGGCGAACAGTGAGGTAACACCAGCAACAACAAGGAATAACGCAATTTTTAGTTCCATAATCAGTTTTTTTAGGGTCGGTTGATAGTTAACCCATTGATCGTGATTTTTTTTCATAACTTTGAAGAGTTTTAGTTAGGTTATTGTTCATGAATGATAACTTAGTTTTCTGCAGGAGAGCTGGTCCAGAGCTTTCCTGCTTTTACTTTTAATCAGGTTTTTACATAGGCATATTCTGTTTAATTTCGGTTTTTTCCACTCGCTGAAAGTATAATCCTTTTTCTTGAATAAGTCGAATCATCCTGAAATGAGGCATTCTCGATCGAATATTTGATCGGCAGACTTAATTTAAGCAGATTCAGTACTTCTTCAAGGTTTTCGCCAACAAATGTGGCTCTAAGTCTGAGGTTTGTATCTATATCATTTTTTAAAACAACTTCTGCATTATACCATCGTGCAAGGCGCCGCGCAACAACATCTATAGGGTCATTACGGAAAACTAGGCTTCCTTCAGTCCATGAAAGATACTTCTTGGGCTGAACAACCTCTGAAACAATACTTTTAAGTTCCTTATTATAGACGATGAGATCATTAGGTTTCATTATCTGTGACTGATTTTTCCTGATGTTGACAAACTTCAAAGATCCTTCTTCAAGTACTACTTCAATGTTATCCTCATCACAGTAAGATGCAACATTGAATTTAGTACCAAGCACCTCAAGCTTTATGTCAGATGTTGTTACAGTAAATGGTCTTGAGGCATCCTTTACAACATCGAAAAAAGCTTCTCCCGTGAGTTCAACCTGTCTTTTTCTTAAGAAATTACCAAGGTATTTTACATTTGAATTACTGTTAAGCCAGCCAGTTGTTCCATCAGGAAGTCTGAATTGCACTCTTGTCCATGCAGGAGCTTTTATCTCTACCCATACTTCCTTTTCAACTAACTTATGCTCATAATAATTCAGGCCGGAATAAATCAGGAGAGGTAATGATAAGAGTGCTGCAATCCTTAATGACCAGAGAACCAGTTTATGCCTTATCCTGCTGATCCTGCTTCCCTTTTCCTTATTTATATTGTAATTTATTGTATGAAGTATCCTGTCAAGCCTTTCATTTTCCTCAGCATCTTCTTCAATTTCAAGCGAATCAAACTGCTCCGACATCACCTTCTTAAGTTCCCTGTCATAACCTCCGTCATTCACAACCTCCTCCACGTACCCGTCATCTCCTCCGGGTAACCCTGCTTCAAAAAACCTTCTGATCCTGTCCCTGTCAAACCTCTTTTCCGTCATATACAATCAAAAAATAAAAAACCAGGGCAGACATCAGTAAAAAGCTACCCTGGTAACATTCATTAAACCCAATTCTTATTAACCATTCTACTCACCAATCAAAATATTATAAGTGTACGATCAGGTCTTAATTATATACATAGTATCCACAAATAGTCTCTTACACCTATCGGCTTTCAGAAAAAAATGAAACAAATTAACAAAGACCTTTATTTCAACTACTTATATTCTGTGTTTAAATGAATTCTGAGAAAGCGTAATGCCATAGTCAGCTGGTTCTCAACGGTTTTATGACTAATATTCAGTTCATCAGCAATTTCAGCTATTGACTTTCCCTCGAATCTGCTCTTTATAAAAATAGCCCTCCTCTTCTCCGGCAAACTGGCGACAAGTTCTTCAATATACTGATAAAGAGAATCATGCATAACCTTTTGCATCGTTGCAGGATCAGTGTCAGACTCTTTGCCTGTTTCAAAATACTTCTGAAGGTACATTCTGGTCCTGAAGTGTTTCTTAATTATATTGAAGGCAATTGTGAAGAGGAATGACCTGAAAGACAGGTCAGGATCAAGTTCGGTTCTCTTTTCCCATATTGTTGTAAAAACCTCCTGAACAAGTTCTTCAGCTTCAGCTTCATTTTTCAGATAGGAAAATGCAAAACGATATAACCTGACACTGTATATCTTGTACAATGAATTGAATGCCAAAATATTATCTTGTGACAGATTGACAACAAGCTTCTGTTCCGTTTCTGTATCCTGCTTCCCCATTTACAAAACACACTACAAAGGCAACTGGCAGATTTAGCAATCGAATGTAATGATTTTTCTAAACTAATTGCGCAAAAAAACCGGGATTCTGTTAAAAGAAATAAATATCAACAGTCTAAATATTAATACTTTATACTTAAACATGATAAATACAACAAAAAATTTAGCTAAAGAACAGAAAATATTTAAAAAATAAACCTGAAATGAAAATCAGGTAATATTTCATTTCAGGTTCTGAAAAACTAAAAAGCTTCATTATATAACCGGAAGTTTCCAGGGATCACGGTACTGAGGCACAAGATACTGATTTGCATCCTTGTCATTTGTAAATGAAGTGCCATCCCAGACAAGTTTCTTGCCGGTCCTGTATGCAATATTCCCTAAGGCAGAAAATTTAGCAATATGAGCTCCGATTTCAATGCTGGCATTTGTCTTGGGATTACGGTCAGCTATGCAATCGAGGTGATTCTTTACATGGTTTTTCAATCCCCGTCCATCACCCTGGCTCAGAGGAACTGCCTCCATCCTTTTTGTCCCGTTTACTGCCTCGGGAATTACTTCCCATCCGCCTCTGTCAACAACTAGGGTTCCGTTTTCTCCCACAAAGCCAAGGCCATGATTCCTGCCGTAAGCGCCATCATCAATGCCTATTGCATGATCCCATAGCACATTAAATCCATCAAACTCATAAATTGTCTGAAGGCTGTCAGGTGTCTCACATGCATCATCGGGATAACCATACTTTCCGCCCATTGCCATAACTGATTTTGGTGCAGTTACATTCATGCCATAAAGAGCATAATCAAGCAGATGCACTCCCCAGTCTGTCATCAGTCCTCCGGCATAGTCCCAGAACCATCTGAATGTGAAGTGGTAACGGTTCCGGTTGAAAGGCCTGTCCGGAGCCGGGCCGAGCCACATGTCATAATTCACACCTGCTGGTACAGGTTCATCAGCCACAACCGGTATTGTTGGACACCAGCCCTGATATGAGAATACTCTCACAAGCCTGATCTTCCCAAGCTTACCCGACTGAATGAAATCAACTGCATCCTGCCAGTGTTTGTCACTCCTCTGCCACTGACCAACCTGCACTATGCTTTTATATTTTTTTGCAGCTTTTATCATCAGGTTGCATTCCTCAATTGTCCGGCCGATTGGTTTTTCAACGTATACATCCTTGCCAGCCTCGCAGGCAGCAACCATCATTAGGCAATGCCAGTGGTCAGGCGTTCCTATTATCACAAGATCAATGTCCTTGTTGTCAATAACCTGACGCCAGTCCTTATAAAGGTTTGCAGGTTTCTTTCCCCTGATCTTTTCAACATCTGCAGCTCTCTTATTCAGAACATTCTCATCAACATCGCATAAAGCAATGCATTCCACCTGCTTATGTTCCAGAAATGCACTCAGGTCGGCAAAGCCCATACCGTTGCATCCGATCAGCCCGACATTTATCCTGTCTGATGCAGCACAACCTGCAAGAGCTGAAGAAATTGCGGGTCCGATTGTAATAGCTGCCGTTGTTGCAGCAGTTGTCTTAATAAAAGTACGTCGTGAAGTCATGGCATTATTCTTTTTATATGGTTTGGTTTGATTTTTTCAATATCCTGAGGTTTCATCCTATAGTTTTATTGTTAACTTTTTCACACTACCTGCCGTGGCTGCCGGCTTCCCGTCAACAAACACGAAAAAACCTTTGCCTCTGTTGTATTTCTTACCCGTCCTGTCATACACCACTGTAATAATCCTGTCATGGTAAAGAATATTGTCGAGGCAAAAATATGCCCACTCGCCATCGGGCACTAATGGATTAATTACCAGTGTATTATCAGCCTGAGGACGTAATCCAATCAGCCCGGAGATTACAAGATCGCAGAAGGTCGAATGGTTATAGTCCTTTCCTCTTTCCACTCCGCCCTTCTCATCTGACCAGGAACCATTGTCCCAGGTTCTGAGCCTCGTCCTTGAGAGCCAGTCGCCAGTGTAAGGATTCAGATTCTCGTCAATCCATGGAACTGTTCTTCCGTCTTCAAGCTTAATTCTATGGCTAAGTGCATAGTTCCTGAGCAACTTGAAGTAATCGCTTCTGCTTACCTCATTCTGTGAATAAGCGTTAAGCAGATTAGCCATGCCTGTAAGGGTTATTGAGGTTGCATACGGCCAGCCCGGACCGTTCCACTGGCATTCATGACCCTCGTATGAGATCCTGAACCCGGATGAGTTTTGTTCCGCAGTTGTCGGTCCGTACTGAGCATAAAAGTATTCCGGCTTCATCAGGAATTTCCATGCAACCGAGAATTCTGAATCAGGAAGACTGAAATACCAGGGTGTATAACCATGCAACTCCCTTGTACCGCATAATCCTGAACCGGTTTCCCTGGGCAGCACCTTGAAAAACTCTTCATCCTTATCCCACAACCTGTTTTGTACCAGGCTTTTTATAACTGCTGCCTTTTTCTGGAAATCCCGGGCTGTCTCAACTTTACTTTTCAATGTTGCAATGCGGGCAATTGAAACTGCCTCACCATACATATATGAATTGATGGTTGCCCTGTATCCGCTGCCGCAAACAGAAACTTCCATACCGTCATTCCCGTCTATCTGCCAGAATAGTCCGTTAGTGTCACGCTTCTCTCCTTCCCAGGCTTCAAAATTCTGTATCAGGTCAGGAAGTAGGCCGGTGCATAAGGAGTCCTTACCGCTTACGAGGAAATAGTTATAAATTGCATCAGCCGGCCAGAAGCTGTAGGTCCGGAGGCTCCCTCCGTGCCTGAACCAGAATATTGCATAATCATTCAGGTATCTCCTGTCATGAAGCCATCTGCCCTCATAAAAATGATGTGAGGCAGGGCAGCTTATTGTATTGTATTTTCCTGACCACGGCACTTTCGGCAAGAACTCAGTAATCACAAATCCGTCAGGTGTCAGCTTAATATGCTTCCTGTAGGTCCACCATCTGAAATAATAGGTTTTCTCTATATCCTTATCAGGCACATCAAGCAGGGGGATATTTTCTGACAGGAAGTCCCAGCAGTTACTGTCCGGGATATACCCTTTGTACAATTCATTATCATTCAGATTGAATGTATCGATGTAATGTTTGTAGTCAGCTGATTTAAGAACAAGGTTCTGGGCTGTCACGACATTAATTGCTGTAACAGCAAAAATCCCACCGGTCAGAAGGATCGCTAAGCGTATTCTGAGTATTAACCTAAAATCCCGGATCATTGCTTTCCCTTATTGCAACTCCAATCTGTTCAACATTATTCTTCCTGCCATTATAATAAAGCAGCCAGCGATCGTTATCCTGTACTGCAAATGGTTTATAAACGGCGCTGGAGTCCCAGCCTTTTCCGGGTTTTATTATGGGATTCCGGCTGTATCTTTCCCATCCGCTGATCCCATCCTTTGACCTGGCCATGCCAATCTGCGCATAATCAATATTCATGAAACCGATGTAGAGCATCAGGTAATCATCTTTACGCTTTATTACCTGGCAGGCAGTTACCTTGTGCTGTTCCCACTTGTTTCTGTTGTCTGATGAGAAGACAGGATTCCCTTCATATTTTGTCCAGTTCATCCCGTCAGGGCTTGTTGCATAGCCAATAGCATCAGGCTCATACTGTTCCCCTCCCGAATACCACATTTTATAAATCTTATCGGATTCATCCCAGATAACATGAGGACACATTACAGCAACTTTTTCCCATTCAGCCTCAGCGGAAAGAACAGGTTTCCTGCTCATTCTTTTCCATTCGCGGCCATTATCACTTGTCGCATACCCGATCCATGAATGACCGGTTCCGTCAATATCTGCCTGACCTGTATACCACATGTGGTACAGCCCGTCTTTTCTTATTATTACCGGTCTGTTTACATTATCCTCCCAGCCGGTACTGTCGTAATTTTGCAGGCATATCACGGGTGAAGACCATTTCAGGCCATCACTGCTTTCTGAAAGGGCAATGCTCTTCTGAGGTCTCCATGAACAGAACATCTGAAAAACGCCACCTTCAGTTTTAAGCACACTCACGTCGAATATCGTTCCGAAATCACCGCCAAGTACCGGGTTGCCTTCATACTTTTTCCAGCCTCCCGAAGTCTCGCTGTCATTTGCCGAAGAACAGGAGCATAAAGCAATTATACACCAGGCTGACAGAAGGAGATATGCATGTTTCATTTCAGACTATTTAACTGAAAATCTGTATATTGTAGTTGACTTATAGACCTTTCCCGGTTCGGCAATTGTTGTCGGAAAATCAGGTTTATTGGGACTGTCAGGGAAATGACCTGATTCAAGGCACATGCCTGAACGGAAATTGAACACCCTGCCGCCATGACCTTTTTGAGTACCATTAAGGAAGTTACCTGTGTACAACTGCATGCCGGGCTGATCGGTAATTACTTCAAGCATCCGGCCCCTTTCCGGTTCATAAAGCACAACATCGACCTCTTCCTTATTATCCAGCACATAATTATGATCATAGCCCTTGCCAAGTATCAGTTGTTCATAGTCTTCCCCTATCCTTTCACCTATTTTACGGGGAGTGGTGAAATCAAACGGGGTACCTGCCACAGGTCTTATCTCACCGGTAGTGATCATCACCGAATCAACCGGAGTGAATGCCGATGCTCTAATAGTCAGCTCATGGTCAAGAATATCACCATTGCCTGCTCCGTGCAGGTTGAAATAGGAATGGTTTGTAACATTCACAATTGTCTTCTTGTCAGTTGTCCAGGTGTAATCCATCACCACTTCATTGTTTTCAGTCCAGGAATAAACTACCTCAATCTTCACGTTTCCGGGAAATCCCTGTTCCATATCGGGGCTGAGGTATGAGAACTTCACACCGGGATTGGCGCCTTTTGTAAGCACTTCCGCATCCCATACAACACTATGCCATCCAAGAGGCCCTCCGTGTAAGGTATTTGGACCGTTATTCAGGGGGGTTGTATACTCTTTGCCGTCAATACTGAACCTGCCACCGGCAATCCTGTTTGCATACCTGCCTGCAATTGAACCGAATGACATATCTCCTTTAAGAGTCTCTTCAAAGGTATCATAGCCGAATGTTATATTCTCTTTCCTGCCATTTCTGTCAGGAACCTCAATCCATATCAGCTTTGCACCGAAATTTGTCACCCTTATTACGTTACCGGCTTTGTTAGTGACAGTAAAAAGGTATACATCCTTACCGTTATGTTTTCCGAAATCT
>JAKLDT010000146.1 GCA_022703405.1 Bacteroidota bacterium
CCTTTATATATACGGGTTCCGTCAAACCTCAGATCATTAGAATACGGAGCTTTGAATATTTCCACAACAGCCTCGCCTATTGATACATAAGATCTGTTTTTCCTTATAGTCTCACGGTAAAACGCTGTCATGAGGTTTGGTATGTTTTCATAGTTATCAGAAATATTACTGATAGCTTTCTCCACAACAACCCATGGATCTACCGGCTTTACAATGATTTCCTTTATAGGAATTGGTGCTGATTCCATCTCAATTGTGTTCTTGGCTCCGTTTTCCTTAAGCGAACTGACGGCAATTGACAGGTTTTTATAGCCAAGGTATGATACCTCAAGGGTTTCAGTTGAAGGGCTAACCTTTAAAGTGAATTCGCCGTCAATGTTCGTTACAATCCCAACATTTGATTCCTTTACTGTAACAGAGGCAAAAATCAGCGGTGCCTTTGTATTTGCATCAATGACCTTACCCCTGATAGTAATATAGTCCTGCGGATTAATTTTTTTTCTGCCGTCAGAATTTCCGGCAAATGCAGTCCCGATTGTCATTAAAGACATCAGCAGAACTGCAATAAGTGATACATTTTTAAGTGTTTTCATGGCTGTTTTTTTTAAATTATGTCTTTATCAAGAGATCTCTTTTTACCTTTATTCAGACTTAAGACCGATACCCGGCATTAATACCCTACATGTAAAATGATTTTTTTTTAAATTGTCATATAATTACCCGATGATGAGGAACCTTCTCAAAAGATCTGCTAACCTTCTTTTATCAGGATTTTCTTTTCTGAGAAGCTCTTTTGATCCTCATTTTACTGAGGCTTACGGACTGCCTGTTGCTGTTAATATGGAACTTTCAAGTTACTGTAACCTTAAATGCCCTGAATGTGCAACAGGCTCAGGTATGATTAAACGACCGGCAGGATTTATGGATATTGATCTGTTCAGAAAGATTACTGAAGAATTGGGTCCATACCTTTATAATATGAATCTGTATTATCAGGGAGAATCAATGATGCATCCCCGGTTCTTCATTTTTCCTGAAAGCATAAATGGCATTCCGGCCACCCTGTCAACCAACGGTCATTTTCTGGCTGCTGATCCGGAAAGGCTTGTGAAGTCGGGGCTGCGAAAGCTTATTGTGTCAGTTGACGGAGCAGATCAGGAAACTTATGCTGCTTACAGGACGGGTGGAAATCTCGACTTAGTTTTAAAAGGTCTGGAGCTTGTAAGGGAAGCCCGTGCAATGACAGGATCAAAAATGAAGGTGGAGATTCAGACGCTTCTTAACTCAAAAAATGAAAAGCAGATAAAAGAGCTTAATAAGCTGGCTGTCAGAATGAATGCAAGGCTGGTTTTAAAATCGATGCAGATACTTCATAATGAGCGTATCAGCATATGGCAGCCGGTAAATAAGAGTTTCCGCAGGTATAAAGAGGTAAACGGGGAATATACATTAAAAAGCAGCCTTCCAAATGGCTGTGCAAGGCTATGGTTCAATCCTGTCATTACCTGGGATGGCAGGGTTCTTCCCTGCTGCTTCGATAAAAATGCTGAGCATGTAATGGGTGATCTCAAAACAGATTCCTTCAGAGATATCTGGAACGGACCGAGGTACAGGATTTTCCGCCGGGAAATAGCTATGGACAGGAAAGGAATTGAAATATGCAGAAATTGCACCTCAGGTTTAAGAGGTGTAAAGCATTGATATATTGAGATATTTCATATATTGACTGAAAATTAAAACTCTTGAATATGAGCCCGGTAAAAAAAATTCTGTCGGTACTGCTGATTCTTGTTGCAGTCATTTTGCTCGCAGGTTTCCTTATTGTGAACAGTATCCGCAAAGGTGCCCTTCCTGTATATGAAGGGGAGATCTCCTTTTCTTCCCTTAGCTCAGAAGTTACAATTTACCGTGATCAGAGAGGCATGCCTCATATTTATGCCCCAAATGAACAGGACCTGTATTTTGCAACCGGATATGTCATGGCCCAGGAAAGACTCTGGCAGATGGATCTTATAAGAAGGGCCACAACAGGCAGGTTATCTGAGATTTTTGGTGCTTCGATGGTTCAGACTGATCTTTTCCTCCGCAGCCTCGATATGACTACCAAGTCAAAACTGCTCATTGGAAACGAAGATCCGGAAATACTTGAGTGTTTAAGAGCTTATGCCGACGGGGTCAATGAGTATATTGACAGAGCCGGGAAAAAGCTGCCGCCGGAATTCAGGATACTCGGGTATAAACCTGAGTCATGGAAACTGGAGGATATTGCCAACATTATAGGGTACATGGGATGGGACCTGGCAGCAGGAAATCTCTCAGCGGATATATTTAATTACCGCTTATTCAGTAAGCTGGGTTATGAGAAGGGGAGTACCCTGATTCCTGATTTCAAGGCTGTGAACTCATCGGTATTTCCCGATTTCAGGCTAAGTGACACGGCATTGAAACACGCACAGGATCTCCTTTCGACGATCGATAATCTGAAAGCGCTTGGGATTATCTCATTTTCCGGAAGCAATAACTGGGCTGTTAGCGGGAAAAAAAGCCTGACTGGCAAGCCTCTGCTTTCAAATGATATGCATCTGGGACTAAGCGCCCCCGGAATCTGGATGCAGATTCACCAGGTAGTGCCAGGCAGGCTGAATGTTACCGGGGTTGCCGTTCCGGGCCAGCCTTTTATCGTGGCAGGTCATAATGAAAAGATAGCATGGGGCATGACAAACCTGATGGTAGATGATATTGACCTGTTTGCAGAAAAGATCAATCCGGATAATACAACGCAGTATTTCTTTGATAATGAGTGGAAGAACATGGAAGTGCGTAAGGAAGTTATTAAAATAAAAGGAGGGGAGGCAGATACCCTTTCCTTGTCATTCACCCATCGGGGGCCGGTTGTTTCCGGCATGCGATCAGTAAATGATGCTGTTCTCAGCATGCGCTGGTCAGGTAATGATATGAGCGATGAGTTAAGGGGTGTGTATTTGCTGAACCGTGCATCAGGATGGGATGATTTCAGGGTTGCTCTCACTTCATTCAGATCGGTAAGCCAGAATTTTGTATATGCAGATATTGAGGGCAATATCGGTTTGAATACAGGAGGCGGCATTCCGGTAAGAAAGGGAAATGGCTCAATAATTCGTGATGGTTCAACTGATGAGTTCGACTGGAAGGGCTATGTCCCATTTTATCAGCTTCCTTCAAGCTATAATCCTGAGAACGGACAGGTGTCTTCTGCAAATAACAAGACTGTGGGAGATGATTATCCCTTTTACATCGCCTGCAGGTTTTATCTTCCTTACAGGATAAGCAGGATAAGGGATATGCTGGATGAGAAGGAAAAGCTGGGCATTGATGACTTTAAAAGAATGATAACTGATCAGCATTCAGCTTATGCAGCGCTGCTGACTCCGCATATACTCAAACTGAAGGAAAAACAGTCGGAGATGAGCAATACCGAATCAGCTGCCCTCGATCTGCTTAAGGACTGGGATTATAACATGAGCGCTGATCTTGCAGCTCCGGCGGTATTTGAATTTTTCAGAACAACACTTCCCCGGCACCTTCTTGGCGATGAGCTTGGTGAGCTCTTCGCTCAGATGCCTGAGCGCATCAGTGAATACTACATTTACAGGATACTCCAGCCAGGCGGGGAGGACGAATGGATTGATGATGTTACAACTCCGGAAAAAGAAAATCTTGATGTTATCTTCCTGAGAAGCTTTACCGATTGTGTCAGATCGCTTGTTGACAGTTGCGGAGCTGATCCCGAAGGATGGAAATGGGGAAGCATGCATACCCTTACTCTTGAGCATCCAATGTCGAAGGTGAAAATACTTGACAGGGTCTTTGGTCTGAACTCAGAAACCTATGGAGTAGGAGGCAGCAATCATACAGTCTGCCCTTATACCTACAAGAATCCGTTCAAATCAGATGACGGCGCCTCTGAGAGGCATATTTTCAATACAGCTGACTGGGATGAATCACTGACTGTAATACCGACAGGAGCGTCAGGTGTGCCGGGAAGCGAGTTCTATCTGAGCCAGACAAAAAGCTATGTTTCCGGGGAATTTTATAAAGATGCCTTTACAGACAATGCTGTAAAGGCAGCAGCAAAATATACCTTGAAACTTATTCCTGAGGGAAAATAACTGATTATACAGTCATAACATCTTTCTCCTTCTGTGCCATAACCTTGTCGATTTTGGTATTATAGGAGCTTGTCATTTCCTGAACATGGTCAACAGCATTTTTCTCCAGATCTTCCGGCAGACCTTCCTTCAGTAGTCGCTTAAGTTCGTCATTTGCCCATTTCCTGGCATTCCTGACACTTATTTTTGCGGTTTCTCCTTCATTTCTGACCTGCTTAACAAGCTGGTGGCGTCTTTCTTCTGTCAGCGGGGGAATGCTGATTCTGATCACCTCTCCGTTGTTTACGGGTGTCAGCCCTATATTTGCAGCAAGAATGGCCTTTTCAATTGTACCAAGCATTGTTTTCTCCCAGGGTTGAATAAGAATAGTCTTGGCATCAGGTGTGTTAATGTTGGAAACCTGGCTTAATGGAGAATGCACTCCGTAGTAATCAACAGAAATTCCATCCAGAAGGGCAGGATTTGATCTTCCGGCGCGAAGCCTGGCAAGTTCATGCTCAAGATGTTCGACAGCTTTTTTCATCCTGTCCTCTGTCTCTTCTGTAATGAGTTCAATTTCTTCGTTCATGATCAGGTTTTTAATTATTTTCTAAGGAGCCTATCAAAATATTTCTATTTAAAACTTAATCGGGTAACAAATTTAACAAATTACGTGAAATACCAATGCCTGTATTAATTACCAACAAAAGTGCCGGTTTTTTCTCCGGAAATTATTTTTTTCAGATTTCCGGGAGTATTCATGTCAAAAACTATTATTGGCATGTTATTGTCGCGGCACATTGAAAAAGCAGTTGAATCCATTATTTTAAGGCGTTTCTCAAGCACCTCAGTGAAGGAAACAGACTCATATTTTACTGCGGTGGAATCTTTTTCAGGATCTGCTGTGTATACTCCGTCAACACGTGTTCCTTTAAGAAGAACGTCAGCCCCTGTCTCAACTGCTCTGAGTGCTGAAGCTGTATCAGTGGTGAAAAATGGATTGCCCGTTCCGCCTGCAAGGATGCAGATTGTGCCTGAATTCATATACTCCAGCACCTTGTCACGATTGTATAATTCACCAACCGGTTCCATTCTAATTGAGGTGAAAACCCTTGCATTGCCTCCTAGCCTGTTAACAACACTCTCAAGAGCCAGGCTGTTAATTACTGTGGCAAGCATTCCCATCTGATCGCCCTTTACCCTGTCGAAACCCGATTCAGTGCCCCTGAGGCCCCTGAAAATATTGCCGCCGCCAATCACAATGCCAATCTGGCATCCCATTGCCGCTGCCTCAATTATCTGTAAGGCATATTCCTCAAGTACATCATCGCTGATACCATGATTAGCTTTACCTGCAAGTGATTCGCCACTGAGTTTCAGGAGGATTCGTTTATATTTCATAATGAATCTTGTTTAATGTAAAGATAAAAAAAAGTGGCGCCACTGAGCGCCACATAGAAATTATTGAAACATGAACTTTACGTCTACAGATTAAGAGTGTACCTTTTAAGTTCAGTCACTGTAAGTTCTTTATTGACTGACTGCAGGTACTGCCTGATTGTCATTTTGTTGTCTTTAACAAAATCCTGGTTCAGGAGAGTGCTTTCCTTGAAGAATTTTGAAAGTTTGCCCTGGGCAATTTTTTCAAGCATTTCTTCAGGTTTGCCATCGCGGCGTGCCTGCTCCTTACCAATTTCAATCTCCTGGGCAATAACTTTCTCAGGAACAGAATCTTTGTCAACAGCAACAGGGTTCATTGCAGCAACCTGCATTGCCACGTCCTTGTAAACCTGCACGTCAATACCTGACTTATTAAAGCCTACGAGTGTAGCAAGCCTGTTTCCGGGGTGTATGTAAGCCTGTACATGAGCTGCCTCAACTTTTTCAAAATATGAGAGCTCAAGCTTCTCGCCAATTATTCCCACATATTCAACAACCTTTTCACCTACTTTTCCACCTTCCATTGGAAGATTCTTAAGTGCCTCAAGATCAGCAGGACTACTGGCAAGAGCTATATCAACTATTTTTGTTGCAAGTCCGATGAAATCTGCATTTTTTGCCACGAAGTCTGTTTCGCTGTTAAGAACAATTATAACACCGAGTTTGCCGTTTGATTTTGCAAGAACAACACCTTCAGTTGCATCTTTATCGGCGCGCTTGTTGGCAACAGCCTGACCCTTTTTCCTTATTATTTCAATTGCTTTGTCAAAATTGCCTTCAGCCTCTTCGAGAGCTTTTTTGCAGTCCATCATGCCTGCAAGGGTAACCCTTCTCAGCTTGGCGACATCAGCAGCATTAATAACAGCCATAATATATTATTGTAATTAGTTTGTATTCGGTTTATTCTTCTTCCTCTTCTTCGGTTTCGTCAGCTACTTCTGCTGAATCTTCATCATCAAGTACATCGATTTCCTCTTCTTCTTCGAGCTCTTCTTCCTCTTCAACAAGAGCTTCAATTATAGCTGCAGGCACAGAACCGGTTTCAAAATCCTTTCTCATAACCTTCTTGTCCTTCTGCTGAGGTTCCTTGTCCTTCTCAATTTTCCTTTCACTCAGACCTTCTTCAATAGCCTGGCACATGATGCCAATAATGAGTGATATTGATTTTGATGCGTCATCATTTGCAGGGATCGGGAATTCAATATCTGAAGGATCTGAATTTGTATCGACCATAGCAAATACAGGTATACCGAGCCTTTTAGCTTCTTTTACTGCAATCTGTTCCTTGCATACGTCAACTATGAATAATGCTGAAGGAAGCCTTGTAAGGTCAACAATACTGCCAAGTGTTTTCTCGAGTTTTGCTCTCTGCCTTGTCACCTGAAGTCTTTCACGTTTTGAAAGGTTCATGAAAGTACCGTCTGTTGACATTTTGTCGATTGCGGACATTTTCTTTACAGCCTTACGGATTGTAGGGAAGTTTGTAAGCATCCCCCCGGGCCAGCGTTCTGTAACATAAGGCATGTTAACTGATTTTACTTTCTCAGCAACAATTTCCTTAGCCTGCTTCTTTGTTGCAACGAAAAGTACTTTCTTTCCTGAGCGGGCGATGTGTTTCATTGCTGAAGCAGCCTCATCAACCTTTTCAATTGTTTTCTCGAGATCGATAATGTGAATACCGTTGCGCTCCATAAATATATAAGGAGCCATAGCCGGGTTCCACTTTCTTTTGAGATGTCCGAAATGAACACCTGCATCAAGTAATTCTTTAAAATTTGTTCTTGGCATTGTTTTGTTGGTTTAAGTTTACATTCTTTAAAATCAATCACAGAGTAGCTCCGCCAACTGACGGAAGTCTCTGCAATTTAGATACTAAACTTGCATCTATAACTGACTGAATTTTAAATCCTAACGTTTACTGAACTGGAATCTCTTACGAGCTTTCGG
>JAKLDT010000147.1 GCA_022703405.1 Bacteroidota bacterium
ATCGATCAGTCGTATATTTCCTGCTTTAACGGCAATACATCCGAAATATTTCTTTTCAGGCGACATTTCCTTTTTCAGGCTGACAGGAATAAGCTGCACATCGTCAACAATTTCAAAGTAGATGACAGAGAATCCTTCAACCTCATTGATAGTGCTGTTCACGAAGTCTTTTATTTCTGGAATATCACTTGTTTTCATCATTTCAGCAGCTTTTGTCAGTGTGCTGAATATTATGCCTGCATTTTTTCTTATTCCGGGCAGGAGAAGAGTATTCCTGCTGCTCATAGCCAGGCCGTCTTTTTCGCGGATAATTGGGCTTCCGATTATCCTGACCTTATCCTTAGTCTGGCGTACAAGTTCTTTAATAACAGCAAGTTGCTGGAAGTCCTTCTGGCCAAATATTGCAATATCGGGTTTCACTGCAGCAAAGAGCCTGCTGACTACCTGTGCTACGCCGTTGAAATGTCCGGGGCGGTGCAGGGCTTCCATTACATTATCGAGGTTTCCGAAGCTGAAAACTCTTTTATCTTTTTCAGGGTACATTTCTTCCACAGCCGGGGTAAATACAATATCATCCTTTCTCAGTATTTTTCCGAGCATTTCAAGATCGCTTTCAAGTGTCCTGGGGTAGTTTTTTAGGTCATTCTTGTCGTTGAACTGTGTAGGATTTACGAAGATGCTTACAACAACAACCGGGCAATCGGGCACAGCCCGCCTGACAAGGGAAATATGGCCTTCATGCAGGGCTCCCATAGTAGGGACGAAGCCAACCGGAGCCAGTTTAAGAGTGTATAATGTTTGCTGAAGTTCACTTATTGTGCTTATTATTCTCATTGTGTTTAATTTTTCCACAAACCTATAAGAAAATTCCTTAACAAGCTATTTCTTAAACTTATAAACTTAGAAGTGATAGTATTATGAAATTTTTACTTTGATATAATATCGTTTTTTATTATTATCTTTGCAGCTTAAATTATACTGGCTAATCCAGTGAGTTAAATGGAAAGCAGGAAGGTATTATTCATTTCACAGGAAATAACTCCATACCTAGGTGAGACCAAGCTGTCAAAGATAGGGAGGTATCTTCCGCAGGGGATTCAGGAAAGAGGGAAAGAGATCCGGACATTCATGCCGCGCTATGGCTGCATTAATGAGAGAAGAAATCAGCTTCATGAAGTAATCCGTCTCTCGGGTATGAATCTTATAATTGACGACACGGATCATCCGCTGATAATCAAGGTTGCATCTATTCAGTCAGCCAGGATGCAGGTATATTTCATTGACAATGATGATTATTTCCAGCGCAAGCATATCGTAACTGATTCCTCTGGAAAGGAATTTGAAGACAATGATGAAAGGGCCCTGTTTTTTGCCCGCGGGGTGATTGAGACTGTTAAAAAGCTCAGATGGGCGCCTGATATTGTTCATTGTCACGGCTGGATGACTGCCCTTGTTCCTGTTTATCTGCGCAGCGTGTATCATGACGATCCTCTTTTCCACAATTATAAAATAATCTATTCCATTTATAATAATGATTTCAAAACGCCGTTTAGATCTACATTCGCAGATAAACTGCGGTTTGACGGAATAGATGGTGAAAATCTGAAAATGGTTAAAAAGCCGGATTTTGTAAATGTATCAAAACTGGCAATAAAATATTCCGACGGGATAATTGTCGGGAGCGAGGATATAAATGAAGAACTTGCAAAACATCTGAAGACTGTTAACAAGCCTGTTCTTCCTTTCAATGATGAATCGACATATATTGATGCCTACAATGATTTTTATGACAAGATACTTTAAGAGATACACACACCTTCCAGGGTTTATTTCAGCCATAACAAAATTCAAGATCATTATTTCCGCAATATTACTAGGCGGGGTTGCTGTATTGGAATCATGCGAGGAGGATCCAACATTTATTGGTAAGAACATTCTTCCGGGTACTGACTATGTATCGCTTATTTCAACCGACACCTTTCGTATAAGTTCTTATACACGGTTTGATTATCCCATGACCACTGAAGCTCAGACTGCACCTTATATTGGTAATTATTATGATCCTTATTTCGGATCAATGAAAAGCGAATTCATTTCCCAGCTCAGAATGGAAGAGGAGTGGGCCGACGGATCCTATGACGTCGATTCGGTTAAACTGTTCCTGCGAATAGTATCTGTGAACGGCTCAAACGATAATCAGAAACAGCTTAGGATTACAGAGGTCGCAACAATGCTCTATAACGATTCTACATATTATTCCGATTCTTCAGTAGACACAACAGGTTTCGGTGTTTCTGTTACTATCCCAAAACTAAGGACTGATACAATTAATAATATTTCAATACCTGTTCCGACTTTTTTCGGAGAATATCTTATAAGAGATCAGGAAAAACTGATGTACAGCACTACTGCTGAGGATTTCAGAAATTTCTTCAAGGGTGTTTACCTTCAGATCCCATCAGCAAATGACAATGATCCGCTTCTGCTCGGGCTCAATGTCAATTCATATAATTCATTAGGAGATTATTCCGATTATATCATCCTTTATATGCATGACCGGGAAACAAATACTCCTTATTATTTCAGGTTTCTTCTCGACCCGGTAAAAACCAATGCCAGTTTTGTCAGGCAAAAGTATGATTTCAGCACAGCTGATCCGGTTAAAGGCATATCAGGATTGATAAACCAGCCTGTAACTGATTCCCTGTCATATCTTCAGGGGATAAACGGCGTGTATACGACATTGGTGATTCCTGGCCTAGCAGATTTAAAAAAGAGCACAGCCGGTACAAAAGAGGCAATCAACAAGGCCAGATTGTATGTACCTGTACATTACGATGATAACCTGTATACTGAAGCTACTGTACCTGAGCAGCTTTACCTGAGATTTACAAACAAATCGGGTGAGAAAGAGCTCATTCCTGACTTTTATGTTGATGATTATCATGAATACTTTGGCGGGACCCTTGATACCGCAAGCAACCAGTATAAATTCAATATTTCCAATTTCATTCAGGACTATCTGACTGATACAGAAAATATTTTAAAGCCCGAGCTTGAAATATTCCAGAGTCCGGTTGATGTGAAGAATGCAATTTTAAAAGGCAATGGCAGCAAGAGCCCTGTAAGGCTTGAACTGACAATTACGAAATACTGATTTCAGAGCCTATCTGCCTGAATACATCATTTCATAGTATTTTTCATACTCGCCTGAGATGATTCTCTCAAGCCACCGTGTATTCGCGAGGTACCAGTCAACAGTTTTCTCCAGACCGGCTGAAAAATCGGGTATCGGTGACCAGCCCAGCTCCTTCTGAAGCTTTGAAGAATCGATGGCATAGCGCATATCATGGCCGGGGCGGTCTTTTACGTAGGTTATAAGCTTTTCGGAAGATCCTGCAGGTCGCTTAAGCTTCCTGTCCATAATACTGCAAAGCAGGAGGATGAGGTCAATATTCTTCCATTCGTTATTGCCACCAATATTATAGGTATCTCCATGCCTTCCCCTGTGGAAGATAAGGTCTATTGCAGAAGCATGATCTTCAACATAAAGCCAGTCGCGTATATTCTCTCCCTTTCCGTAAACCGGAAGCGGCTTATTGTTCTTGATGTTATTTATTATAAGCGGGATAAGTTTTTCAGGGAACTGGTTAGGCCCGTAGTTATTCGAGCAGTTTGATATTACAACAGGAAGCCCGAAAGTATGGTGAAAGGCCCTGACCATGTGATCGGAACTTGCTTTTGATGCTGAATACGGGCTTCTTGGATCATAGGCAGTTTCCTCAGTGAAATAGCCTTCGCTGCCAAGTGATCCGTAAACCTCATCGGTTGAAATATGATAGAACAGCTTTCCGCTGTAGTTGTCTTTCCAGCTGTTCCTTGCTGCATTGAGCAGGTTAAGAGTGCCAACAATATTTGTAAAAACAAATTCGTCAGGACCGGTTATTGATCTGTCAACATGCGATTCAGCTGCCAGATGAATCACTCCGTCGAAGGAGTATTTCCCGAACAGGTTTATAACATCCTGTTTATTTACAATATCTGTTCTTTCAAAGCGGTAATTCTTATTCTGCTCTATGTCAGTTATATTTTCGAGATTTCCCGCATAAGTAAGCTTATCGGCATTTACAATCAGGAAATCAGGATATTTTGTTACAAATCTCCTTACAACATGCGAACCTATGAAGCCCGCTCCACCGGTAATAAGAATAGTCCTGCTCATTTGTTAACTCTTTTTTCTGATTTGTTTTTCCCAGTCCCAGGCAGTTTTCATCGCAACATCAAGTGAACTTTGAGTTTTCCATCCAAGCTCAGTGTTGGCGAATGACGGATCGGCCCAGATCTTTTCAATATCTCCCGGTCTTCTTTCAACAACTTTGTACTTAAGGCTGATCCCTGATACTTTTTCAAAGGAACTGATAGCTTCCATTACTGAAACTCCCTTGCCTGTACCGAGGTTAAATACTTCAAACCCGGCTTTGTTTTTACCTCCGATAAGCCTGTTCACTGCCACAACATGCGCTTTTGCAAGATCAACAACATGCAGGTAATCCCTGATGCAGTATCCGTCAGGGGTATCATAGTCATTACCAAATACCTTCAGTTCCTCTCTTATTCCAATTGCTGTCTGTGTAATGTAAGGCACAAGGTTTTCGGGAACTCCGTGGGGAAGTTCGCCGATTATTGCAGAGGGGTGTGCACCTATCGGATTAAAGTACCTTAATGCAATTGCCTTTATCATATTGTCTGCATCAACAGTATCCCTTATTATCTCTTCGCCTACCTGCTTCGTGTTTCCGTAAGGAGAAACAGCAGGCTGAAGCGGAGCGCTCTCTGTAACAGGAAGTTTCTCAGGCTGTCCGTATACAGTGCAGGAGGATGAGAAGACAAAGTTTGGAACTTTATGCTTCTTCATCGACTCGAGGATATTAATCAGGGAAACAAGATTGTTCCTGTAATACTCAAGAGGTTTCCTTACAGATTCACCTACAGCCTTGTATGCTGCAAAATGTATTACTGCAGCTATATCACTGTTCTTACTGAAGAAAGAGCCTAACATTTCATGATCGCACAGATCAAAGACCTCCAGGACAGGCCTGACACCGGTGATTTTCTCAATTCCGTCGAGTACTTTCTCTTCTGAGTTGTAAAGGTTGTCAATTATAACAACATCATAACCCTCATTTATCAGTTCTACAGCTGTGTGTGAACCGATATAACCTGTTCCGCCTGTAACAAGGACCTTCTTTTTCATTTTCAGAGACTCCAGTATATGTGATTATTAATTTTTCCCCTGAGCAAACCCTTTACATCCACAACTATTCCGTCTTTGCTGAGCAGCCCGGAGAAGAACGATTCTTCGAGATTCATATATTCATTATGGCTCACTGCAAGGATAATTGCATCATATTTTCCTTCAGGTTTGTCCTTCAGTTCTATTCCGTATTCTTCCTTTACCTCATGTTTTGATGCTCCCGGATCGATAACATCTACTTTTACACCGAATTCATCAAGTTCGCTCAGGACATCTGCAACCTTGGAATTCCTAATATCGGTTACATTTTCCTTGAATGTCATACCCATTATAAGTACACGTGAATCTTTCAGGTTCTTGCCGACATGGATCATCTTTTTTACAGTCTGTTTGCCTATGTAGCGGCCCATGCTGTCATTAATGAACCTGCCTGAATCTATCATCTGAGGATGATAACCGAGAGCCTTGGCTTTATAAGAAAGGTAATAAGGATCCACACCAATGCAATGACCACCCACAAGGCCCGGGTAAAACTTCAGGAAGTTCCACTTTGTGCCGGCAGCCTCCAGAACCTCAAAAGTATTGATTCCCATGCGGTTGAAGATAATTGAAAGCTCGTTCATAAAGGCGATGTTTATATCGCGCTGGGTGTTTTCAATGATCTTCGCAGCCTCTGCAACCTTTATAGAGCTTGCCCTGTGCACCCCGGCTGTAATAATGAGTTCATAAACCCTTGCAATATCTTCGGCTGATTCCTTATCGCAGCCGCTTGTGACCTTTGTAATTTTCGTAAGAGTATGATTATGATCACCGGGATTTATTCTTTCGGGAGAGAAGCCTACCTTGAAGTCTTCAATGTATTTAAGGCCAGAGTACCTTTCCAGAACAGGGACGCAATCTTCTTCTGTACAACCCGGGTACACAGTTGATTCATATACAACATAATCGCCCTTTTTAAGTATTCTGCCAACTGTTTCTGATGCTTTCAGCACAGGTGTAAGATCGGGGAGGTTGGTTTTTGTAGTGGGTGTTGGTACGGCAATTATATGAAATGAAGCTTTTTTCAGGTCGTCAGGATTGCTTGTCAGGAGAATGTCAGTGTTGTTGAATGCTTCAGCGCTCAGTTCGTTGCTAGGGTCAATACCTTTGCGCATAAGCTCAACCCTGTCTGGCTTAATGTCAAAGCCAACAACTTTAATTTTTCTTGCAAATTCAAGGGCTATCGGCAGACCGACATAACCCAGTCCGATGACTGATAAACAGGTTTCCTTTTTTAAGAGCTTTTCGTAGATCATATAAGCGATTTTAACAATGGATGATATTCTCCTTTTAACTCAGCTGGTTTAGCATTTCTGATATTGTAAACAGTATTGACTGATTGCCGGGCTTCTTCTATTCCAAAACCTCTTCCGGCAAGTATTTCCCTGTATGTATCTGTATGAAGTTCTGTAAAACCATCACTGAACTCAATATCTTCCCCGTCAACAGTTATGGATCTGTAAGTTCTTTTGCCTGATTTTTTAACTTCATCGGGGATATCATTGTAATCGAGGCTTAGGAGCCATCTGACCCTCGCATTTTTAAGCTCCAGATAACCGGCTGCTTTATTTCTTTCTGAAAGATGAACAACACTGTTCCGGATATCACCGAAAATCCATGAAAGCATATCGAAGAAATGTATTCCGATGTTTGTTGCAACGCCTCCCGATTTCTGTACATCTCCTTTCCAGGATATATAATACCAGTTTCCGCGGCTTGTTATATATGTAAGGTCAATGTCATGTTTTTTATCTGCAGGTCCGTTTAAAATCCTGTTTCTAAGCTCAATTATTCTTGGATGAAGTCTAAGCTGAAGTACTGTGTAAATCTTGTTGCCTGTTTCCTTTTCAATTTCCTGGAGGGCATCAATGTTCCATGGATTGAGCACTATCGGTTTCTCGCATATTGCGTCGGCATGGTGCCTCAGCGCAAAGCGGATATGTGAATCATGAAGGTAATTGGGTGAGCAGATACTTACATAATCTATCTTAGTGCCTGTTCTTTTCAGCTTGTCAAAATGCCTGTCGAATCTTTCAAATTCAACAAAGAAGTCACTTTCAGGAAAATAGCTGTCTATTCTTCCGACGCTGTCAAATTTGTCAAGACTGGCAAGAAGGTTATTTCCTGTTTCCTTAATTGCATGGAGGTGTCTTATGGCTATATAGCCTGCAACACCAATAATGCCGAAATTTTTAGGATTGTTGCTCATCCGGATT
>JAKLDT010000148.1 GCA_022703405.1 Bacteroidota bacterium
AGAATCGAAATAGATTGAATCTCCTTCATTCAGGACTATTTCATGATTATCAATAATGATCTGCATGCTGCCTTCAATAACATAATTGAATTCCTGCCCCGGATGTGAGTTGAAATCTGACTCCTTGCCTTCTTCAGGATCAATTGTTACCATGAAAGGTTCGGCTTTCTTATGATTGAAATTGAAAGCCAGGCTCTCATATTTATAATGTTCCCTGCGTTCTATGTTAAGGCCTTTCCCCTTTCGCACCACTCCGTAAACATGAAGTTTTGGATTATTGCCTCCCATAAGTACGGGAAGCTCAATATTGAACCATTGTGCCACTTTGTAGATAAAGCTTACAGGTATATCGGCATCTCCGCTTTCATACCGGACATACTGTTCTGGTGTTACACCAAGGTTCATTGCCATTTTTTCGACTGTGATATCAGATATCTCACGGATCTCCCTGATCCGTTTGGCTATTTGTTTCATTTCTTCAATCATGGAAAAAATTTTTGATATTCTCGTTTTCAGAGATGCTAATATAGAAATATTTCAGTTACAGAGTTTTTGAAAGCGCTTTGGAAGGAAAAATGGTGTTGAACAGGCTTGTACCGGCATGTTAAAATTTTCTATATTTGATATAACCCTACAATCAAAAATTCATGAGAAAAAAAATCATACTGTTGTGTTTGATCCTTGCAGTTTTTACCAGCTGTAAAAATACAGTGACTGAAAATCCTGATCCTGTAAGCCCGGAAACACTCAGAGAAGGTTTTATTAATCCTCCCGACTCAGTTAAACCATGGGTTTACTGGTACTGGATTAGCGACAACAACACAAAAGAGGGTATTACAAAGGATCTTGAGGCAATGGCCGAGGTCGGCATTGGTGAAGCATTAATAGGCAATATCGGATACGAAGGAATGCCCTATGGCGAAATAAAAACACTCAGCGAAGAATGGTGGCAGCTTATAGAACATGCTGTACGCGAAGGAAAAAGGACAGGTGTTAATATTGGTCTCTTCAACAGTCCGGGATGGAGCCAGTCAGGAGGTCCATGGGTAAAGCCTGAACAGGCTATGAGATACCTGGTCTCCTCGGAAACAATAATTGAAGGCGGAAAGTCAATAATTCAGAAACTTGAAAAACCTGCAGAAATATTCCAGGATGTAAGGGTTCTGGCCTTCCCTCTTCCCGAAAATGACGGCCTTACCTTAGCCTCCCTGAAACCGTCAATCAGAACATCTCCCCGCCTGAAGGATGTATCCCGTCTATCTGATGGCGATAAAAAAACAATATGCTCTTTCAGGGACGCAGGAAATGCATTTAAGCTTATAATTGACTATGAATCAGCAGGTTCATTTACAGCCCGCAGCCTTACTATGATCCCTGCCGGTATAGAATTTTCAGCAGATGTTGAACTGCAGATCCCTGACAATGGTATATATAAAAGCGTGAGAAAATTCAGATACGACCGCAGCAATTCAAGAGTTAACGTTGGCCCTATGCCCAATGGTCCTGTTACTGTATCATTCCCTGAAACAACTTCAAAAAGCTTCAGGATCATTCTCAGCAATTTCAGCCTTAGCAATTATTTCTCCGGTTCTGCAGGCAGCATTTCCGGTGCCGCACTCGCAGAACTGGAGATCTCTGCTGCCCCCAGGCTCGAAAGCTATGTTGAAAAACAACTTGGAAAAATGTGCCAGACGCCCTTCCCGCTGTGGTATGAATATCAATGGAAGACCCAGAAAGAAAACGGAAGCGAAGAAATGAATATTGATCCGGCAGGGGTAATCGATATCAGCAACAAACTTGCCGGAGATACCCTTACCTGGGATGCGCCTGAAGGCAAATGGCTGGTACTGAGAACTGGCGCCACACTTACCGGTACGCGAAATGCCCAGGCAGCACCTCACGCAATAGGGCTTGAGGTTGACAAAATGAACAGGGAACATCTCAGGAAGCACTTTGAACAGTATGTGGGTGAACTCCTGAAACGCATCCCTCCTGAGGAAAGAACTGCACTGAAACATGTGGTGCTCGACAGCTATGAACAGGGCTCGCAGAACTGGACCGACGATATGATTGAGGATTTCAGGAAAAAATATGACTATGATCCTGTCCCGTGGTTGCCGGTGCTTTCGGGAAGAATTGTCGGCTCAGCTGACCAGTCCGACAGGTTTCTATGGGACCTCCGCAGGCTTGTGGCAGACAGGATAGCTTATGATTATGTTGGCGGATTCAGGGACATCTGCCAGGAAAACGGTCTAAGGATCTGGCTCGAAAACTATGGCCACTGGGGCTTCCCCTCTGAATTCCTGATGTATGGAGGCCAGAGCCATGATATTGCAGGAGAGTTCTGGAATGAAGGCGAACTTGGGAATATTGAATGCAGGGCAGCATCTTCGGCAGTGCATACCTATGGGAAGAGACTGGTCTCAGCCGAGTCGTACACTTCTGCCGGACTTGCATTTCAGAGATATCCGGCCTTCCTGAAGAAACGCGGAGACTGGAGCTATACTGAGGGAATAAACCAGGTTATACTGCACCTTTATATCCAGCAGCCCTGGGAAGATAAAAATCCGGGAATAAATGCCTGGTTTGGTACTGAGTTCAACAGGAAAAACACCTGGTTCGCACAGTCGAAAAACTGGATTGACTACCAGCGCAGGTGCATGTTCATGCTCAGAAGAGGTTTGCCTGTGAATGATGTATGCTATTTCATCGGGGAAGATGCTCCAAAAATGACAGGAACACGTATCCCTGAACTTCCAAAAGGGTATTCCTTCGATTATATAAATGCAGAAGTCATCCTTAACCGGCTTTCTGTATCTGACGGAAAACTTATGTTGCCTGACGGCATGAGCTACAGCTTGCTTGTACTGCCTCCATTGGAAACAATGAGACCGGAACTTCTGGAGAAAATAAAGCTTCTCGTTGAACAGGGAGCTGCCGTTTACGGACCTCCTCCTTCCCGGACACCAGGCATGAAAGGTTATCCTGAGGCTGACACCAAAGTGAAACAGCTTGCCTCTGAACTCTGGAATACAGAAAATACAGATATAAAGAGGAATAGCGTGATAATGAATAATATAGACTTAAAGAGTGCATTAGATAACCTGTCTGTAGAACCTGATGTTGCCTTCACAGGGGATGTTCCACTGCTCTGGATACACAGAAGACTTGATGATTCTGAAATATACTTCATCACAAATCAGAGCAATAATAAAATAAACTTCAGCGCAACCTTCAGGGTAACAGGCAAACAGCCTGAACTATGGGATCCTCTTGATGGCAGCATACGCGATCTGAAAGCCTTTTCAACTGATAAAAACAAGACTGAAATACCCCTTGAACTGGAATCTCAGGGTAGTGCATTCATTGTTTTCAGAGAAGACATAAAAAACAATAAAGGTTCCGGGAACAACTTCCCTTCGCACGAGACACTTGTTAAGATTGACACTCAATGGGAAGTGACCTTTGACCAGAAAAAAGGGGGACCTGCAGAACCTGTAACTATGACAAGCCTTGAGGACTGGACGAAAAATACAGATGAAAGGATAAAATATTATTCAGGTACAGCTTCATATAAAAACAGCTTCACACTTACTGCTATTCCATCTGATCAACAACTGTTTATAAATACAGGTAAAGCTGATGTAATGGCCGAAGTAAAGATCAACGGACAGTCAGCAGGAGGAGTATGGACTGATCCATGGAAGATAAATATTACCGGTCTCGTAAAAGAAGGTGTGAACACAGTTGAGATACTTGTAGTCAATAACTGGATCAACAGGCTCATTGGCGACAGCCGGCTGCCTGAAGAGAAAAAAACAACCTGGGTTAATGAGAATCCTGCCCGGCCGGGGGATAAGCTTCAGCCTTCAGGCCTTACCGGACCGGTTTTAATTGAGTCGGTAAGGTACTGATGCTGTTGTTATCAGGACCCGCTGCCTGCCGGCCAGGTAATGTATTGAGGCAATTCACTGATTTTCAATTTATACGATTTATACTGCTGATTCACTGAAAGCTCTTTACCATCCCATCCCGCAGCATGAAGTTCAGAACCTTCACGAATCAGGCCTTTAAATGAAAACTCATGTGGCATTCCTGTTGTCCAGGCTACGTATTTCACCAGTCCCTGATCATTCTTAAACATCAGTATAAAATCAGTATTGTCTTCTGATCCGATCCTCTTAACAAACCGGAATCCCTTAAGCTGTTCATTCATTGTCTTTAGTGCAATATATGCAGGTTTTGGAACAAGATCATAGGTAACTGTGCCGCAATTATGTTCAAAATTTCCCGGTTGAGTACCGTCATTCTTCCAGTCATACCACACTGAAAGCGGCACCCCGTGATAAAGGTTTGCCAGCTGCATCCTGACAGCATAGGCTGCCTGTGTCTCAACACTTACTCCCTTTGTTGCAGAAGCATAGCCCCATTCACTGCTTATTACAGGAACCTCTTGTCTGCCTTCAGGCATGTATTTACTAATCAGCTCACGGATCTTGTTAAAGTCCTCTCCCGCAGTTTCAGGTGACTGTGCATAATCGCGATACGGATGCACGCTGACTCCGTCAATATGCCGGAGTATCCCGGATGCAAGAAAGGTATCTATGAAGGTAAAAGGTATCTGCGATGTGGCAGGACCTATTATAACTGCCTCAGGATCAACATTGCGAACAGCCCGGCATACTGACATTGCGAGATCAATATACCTGTTTATATCGGGAGCAGGACGCCAGAATGTTATATTCGGCTCGTTCCATATCTCCCAGACAATATCATGATCTTTATACCTGGAAGCAGCAGCAGCGGCCCATTTTGAAAAAGCTTCAACACTTTCAGGATGACAGGGAGCAGCTATTCCTCTCTGGGACTCACCTGTCAGCGGATCCTTCGATTCAACCTCCGGTTCATAAAGAGGATTTGAATAATCAAGTATAAAAAGAGCCTTCAGTCCGCGTTTCTTCAGATTTGAAGTAAGTTCATCATAGGCCGACCAGTCGTAATTTCCCCTTTCTTTTTCTATATCATGCCATACAAAGTCCATCCTGACAAACCTTATACCGGCATCCCGTATCATATCGAGGTCTTTTTCATGGCCTGTTGTGAAGTGAATATTCACACCAGAACTTATTTCACCCTTACGACCATATATCCCTGTTGACTTATCCTCAGAACAGCCCTGTAAAAAAATGCAGAAAATAATTGCTGCAGAGACAAATGAGCACAATGAAGTCCTTATGATTATATTCGCCATTTCTTAAAAAAGATTAATTGTGTATACAATATGGAATTTACGAAAAAAATATATCACACTGATTCCCGTATTATTTGTAATTTACCTTTCTAAAAATAATATAAGTAACAGGAATCATGAAGAGAAGAGAGGTATTAAAAAACATTGCGGTTGTTCCTCTTGCAGGAATTGCCGGCAGTGAGTTTCCGCTTAAAAACAAAACCGGTGAAAAGGGTGACTGGCTGCCAAAAAAAGAAGCTATCCCGGGAGAATATCCCACAACCAGTCCGCTAAACCTCTGCATACGTTCCGGGCATCTGGTCTTTCTTAGTGGTATCGGTGGCTGGTACCCGAGCAGAAGGAAGGAACCCGGTGATATTAAAGTGCAGATTCATGGCGCTCTTACCGATATGAAAAATCAGCTCGAAAAAGCCGGCACTTCAATGGCAAATGTCCTTAAAGTACACATGACACTTGTTGATCCGAACAAAAATCTTGCACCTCTTAACGAGGTTTATGCAGGCTTCTTTCCCGATCCTAAACCTGTAAGGTCATTTTCAGGAACCTCTGCTGATCTGATGGGTCGCGACGGAGTGCTTGTACAGATTGACTGTATTGCATATATTGACTGATAATATCAATAAACACAACAAAATGAAAAAACTCATTATCCCTGCTGTCCTGATAGCTATAATCCTGATGGCGGCTACAAAAAAGGAGAAACATCACGGGAAATTCACTGAGGACTTTAAAAAAACTCTTCCGAAATATTTCACTGTCAATTTCAGAAAAAGCGGAGCTGACGACAGGTATGTATTTGGATCCGAGTCAAAAAGTGAACCGGGAACAAAGATTGCCCTGTATAAAATTGATCCAAACGATCCTGCCGGAGCCGGCCGCGGACCAGAGATCATATCTAAGGATTTTACACACTTCGGTACTTATGCGGCAAGGCTGAAGGTGCCTGATATCACAAAGACGCAACCTAATACTGGAGCCGTAGTCGGATATTTCACCTACCATGTTGACAGTGTTCCTGGATTAAGTGAAATTGACTGGGAATGGCTGATTGCAGATCCTGAGATAATTTACATCGGAACATGGACCGGTCAGAGAGGAAATCTGCAGAGGATTGGGCGTACACTAAACCTGGCAACAGGAGAGATCTTCAATACCTCATACCGGTCTACAGGAAGCGGAGAGAGGAAAAACCTTGAAGGCATTCAGAATCAGCCTGAGACAATACCTGCACTTGAAGGATACAATGCTTCGAAACAATTCTACACCTATGGATTCGACTGGTATCCCGAAAGGATCAGATGGTGGATGATTCATCCCCAGACGGCTGACACAATTGTACTGTGGGATTATCAGGGAAGTCAGCTTGGCATACCACAGAATCATACACATTACAGACTGAACTTCTGGCATACTAACAACTGGCCTGTGGAAGGTAATCCTGCTTCAATAGAAAAACCCCTTGACAGGTATGAGCTCGAAATAGACTGGATGTCATATAAACCATGGATGAAAAAATAATCCATAAATAATGGAATATTAAGCTGTTACGGAAAACCGGATCTCATACAATGTTTTTTTTATAACTTTACAAAGCCGGCAGCCGTACATCATGATTTTAGAACTTCTTAGGACAGGCATACCGGCAGAGATAAATAATTATTGACAAGAAACCAGAATGATGAGAAAGTCCGGAGCTTACATCCTGATGATTTTTCTGCTGTTAATTATTTCACAGTACAAACTTAACTGTCAGCCTAAAGCAACAGGTTCCGAACTCGACAGAAAAGTAGAAAAGTTTCTCAGGGAACATGAAGGCCAGTGGTACGACCTGAACGTGCCTGAATCGGATGCCAGGCTACTTTATGACCTGATTATCAAAGGGAAATACAAAAACGCCCTTGAAATCGGAACATCTACCGGATATTCAGGCATTTACATTGCCTGGGCACTGAGTAAAACAGGCGGAAAGCTAATCACAATTGAGATAAATGAAGAAAGACACAAGGCAGCTGTTGAGAATTTCAAAAAAGCCGGCCTGTCGGAATATATTGATGCTCGTCTTGCTGATGCTCATGCACTTGTAAAGGAACTGCAGGGACCCTTTGACTTTGTTTTCAGTGATGCTGATAAGGGCTGGCTCAAGAATTACTTCAGGGACCTTGATCCGAAGCTGCTTGTAGGAGGATGCTATGCAACACATAACATAAGGGGAAAAAACAGTTATGCCGGCTA
>JAKLDT010000149.1 GCA_022703405.1 Bacteroidota bacterium
GCTTGACCCTGTTTTCCCTGAAGATTTCGGAACCGGCATAGCTGAGGAGCTTGCTCTTAAGATGTCGGCAATAATTAAAACAGAACTGGCAGAGATCCGCAGAAAAAGAATACAAAATTGAGTCATTCAGGCACATACAGGCGCATTCTTAACAGGATGGGATATTATGATTACCAGCAGGGACTTATCTATCGTCACCTTAAGCAGGAATCAGGCTGGGACAGCCATCTGAAACGCTGTCGTGATTATGTCATGAGGGCAGTAAGGATCCATAAGCCAGAGAAGATTACCGTACTCGGAAGCGGCTGGCTTCTTGAGCTTCCTGTTGCCGAATTGGCTGAAACAGTTAATGAAATAGTGCTTGTTGATATTGTCCATCCACCGGATGTTATACAGCAGGCCGGGAAAATCAGTAAAATACGGATAGTCGAAAGCGATGTCACCGGGGGGCTTATTGCCGAAGTGTACAGGAAGGTTCATTCACGCCCGTTTTTCAGCAGACTTGCCAGCCTCACAGATGTTTTAATACCTGATTATAAGCCTGATTATGATCCCGGTATGGTAATTTCACTGAACCTGCTTACACAGCTTGAAGTGTTGCCTGTCAGGTATCTTCAGAGGAAAGCAGGGATAGAAGAAAATGAGCTGAATGAATTCAGAAGATCTGTTCAGCAAAAACATCTCAATTTTCTCGCAGCACATAAATCTGTGCTTGTTACAGATTATGAAGAAGTTATTACCTCAAAGTCGGGTGAGGTGAAAACTGTGAAAACAGCTCTTGCCGGATTTCCTGCAGGTTTTGACACTGAAAAATGGACCTGGAACTTTGACCTTAAAGGCTCGGATTTTTACAACAGCCGAAGTATAATGAAAGTACTTGCAATGACATTTTAAAATGGATCAGGAAACTCTCAGACTGGAATATACAAAGGCAGCGCATAACTATTCATCTCTTGCAGAAAAGGAGGAAAAAAGTCTTTTCATTATATCGATTATAAGACTTGTTGTATTTGCAGGAGGTTTTATCCTGTCCTGGCTGGCTTTTACAAGCGGTATAGTCCCGGGAATTTTTACTGCACTTTTTATGCTTTCACTTTTTCTGTGGCTTGTAAAGGTCTATATGGTACATTCTTCCAAAAAGGAATACCTGAAAAATCTTTCTGTAATAAATGCAAGGGAGGCTGCAGTTATCTCTGGTGATTTTTCATCTATGGATCAGGGCACTGAATACGCTGATGCAGGGCATCCGTTTTCGAATGATATTGATCTTTTCGGACCAGCATCACTTTTTCAGTACATAAACAGAACTGTCACCGGTCATGGACGGGATATACTTGCAGGATGGCTTTCAGAGCCTTATCGGCTGGCTGCTGAACTTGTAAAACGACAGCAGGCCATAAAGGAGCTTTCAATTAAGGCAAAGTGGAGGCAGGATTTTCAGGCACAGGGCATGACGAACCCTCTTGAAAAGAAAGACCTTGAATCAGTTATCTCATGGATAGCTGACAGCAAATCATCAATAAGGGGAATTCACAGGTACCTGTTTATAATCCTTCCTCTTGCAACGCTTATTGCCCTGTCCCTGCTTATTGCCGGTTTGCTTCATTATTCAATATTCACTTCGCTTATTACAATAAACCTGCTGTATGTTTTCTCAGGCATCAGGAATACCGGCAGGCTGCATACTTCATTATCAAAAAGGTATCTGCAGCTTGAGTCGATGAACAGGCTAATAAGCCTTTTTGAAAATGAAAGGTTTGAATCGGAGCTCATGATCAGTATAAGGTCAGGGCTTGCCGGAAAAGATTTTTCTGCAGCGGAGGCAGTCGGGAAACTCGGGAAAATTATACGGGCCTTCGACAACAGGCTCAACCTTATTGTTGGCATTGCACTCAACGGACTTCTGCTATGGGATTATCAATGCATCTGGCGACTTGAGAAGTGGAAAAAGAAGTACAGGGATTCCTTTTCAGGCTGGCTTGAAATGCTTGGCATCACCGATGCATTCATTTCGCTCGCCGGCTATGCATTTAATAATCAGGGATATGTATTTCCAGTCATCGCTGAAAACGGGACTGTTCTGGCAATAAAGTCAGGCGGACATCCTCTTCTTAACAGCAAAGAAAGGATTTGCAACGATTTTGAAATTGCCGAGAAGGGCCAGGTATGTGTAATTACCGGGGCCAATATGGCAGGCAAGAGCACTTTTCTAAGGACTATTTCAGTCAACCTTGTTCTTGCCATGTCAGGAGCGCCAGTTTGTGCTGGCAGCATGACTTTCAGACCGGTGAAACTGTTCACGAGCATGCGCACAACTGATTCATTATCAGGGCATGAATCATATTTCTATGCTGAATTGAGAAGGCTTGGCACACTTAAAGACCTGGTGCAATCCGGAGAGCCGGTATTATTCATACTTGACGAGATACTTAAAGGTACAAACTCAGGCGACAAGAGCCTCGGATCGAAATTGTTCATAAAAAAGCTTATTGAACACGGGGGAACGGGAATAATAGCCACACATGATCTTTCGCTGGGAGACCTGGAACAGGAGTATAAAGGGACACTTTTCAACAAATGTTTTGAGGTTGAGATAGATAATGACAGGATAAGCTTCGATTATATCCTTCGGGATGGCCTTACACGCAAGATGAATGCCGCGATTCTCATGAAACAGATGGGGATACTCGACTGAGGCTTCATGTTTATCAACTGCAGTGGTATTAACACTGAAATGTTCACTCTGCGGAATCCTTTGAAAATATGTTATTTAGCATGAATACTGTTTCAATCTTTTTACTGATTGTTGAAAAATACACAACTCATGGCTCTTTCTAAATTCTTATATTTGCCCAAATTTCGAAAAAATGTCAGTCGCATACTCTGAAGAACATATTAAGACCCTTGAATGGCGTGAACATATCAGGCTGAGGCCGGGTATGTATATCGGGAAGCTTGGTGACGGCTCTTCGCAGGATGACGGCGTATATGTACTTCTCAAGGAAGTTCTTGACAACTCAATTGACGAGTACATGATGGGCAATGGAAGGAAGATAGATGTTGATATAAACGGAAGAGAGGTCAGGGTCCGCGACTATGGCCGGGGTATTCCGCTTGGTAAATTGCTCGATGCCGTTTCGAAGATGAACACCGGTGCCAAGTACGATTCAAAGGCCTTCAAAAAGTCAGTAGGTTTGAATGGTGTTGGTGTGAAGGCTGTAAATGCCCTCTCGGAGAGGTTCCTTATACGTTCGTTCCGTGACGGTCAGGTAAAGGCAATAGAGTTTGAGCACGGTATTACAACAAAAGACCATCAGCTTGCAAAAACAGATGAGGAGAACGGAGTTGAGGTGATCTTTCAACCCGACGAACAGATGTTCGGAAATTATTTCTTCATGTCGGAATACGTAGAATCAATGATAAAAAACTACGTATACCTGAATGCCGGCCTTATAATTAACTTCAACGGTAACAAGTATTTATCAAAGAATGGGCTGTCTGACCTTCTCAATGAGAACATGAACAGGGAAGGCCTTTACCCGCTTATTCACCTCAGGGGTGAGGATATTGAAGTTGCCTTCACTCACGGCCTGCAGTACGGAGAAGATTATTACAGCTTTGTGAACGGACAGAACACAACACAGGGAGGAACCCATCTTCTGGCTTTCAGGGAGGCGCTTGTTAAGACTATAAGGGAATTTTACAGGAAGGATTTTGATCCTGCAGATATACGCTCCTCAATAATTGCTGCTGTCAGCATAAAGGTGGAAGAGCCTATTTTTGAATCACAGACAAAAACGAAACTTGGGTCGAAGGATATGGGCCCTGAAGGCCCTTCTGTAAGAAACTTCATTAATGAGTTCATAAAGAAACAGCTTGATGATTATCTGCACAAGAACTCAGAGACTGCAAGGATAATCCTCAAGAAGATCCAGGATGCGGAGAAGGAGAGGAAGGCAATTTCATCAATACAGAAACTTGCCAGGGACAGGGCTAAGAAAGTGAGCCTTCACAACAGGAAACTTCGCGACTGCAGGGTTCATTATAATACTGTTGATGACAGGAAACTCGATTCGACAATCTTCATTACCGAGGGCGATTCAGCCAGCGGTTCAATCACCAAGTCGAGGAATGTAGAGACACAGGCTGTATTCAGTCTCAGGGGCAAACCGCTTAATTCATACGGACTTACGAAAAAAATCGTATACGAGAATGAAGAATTCAACCTCCTGCAGGCTGCACTAAATATTGAAGACGGCATTGAGAACCTGAGATACAACAATGTTGTTATTGCCACTGATGCAGATGTTGATGGTATGCACATACGGCTTCTTATGCTGACCTTCTTCCTGCAATTTTTCCCCGACCTTGTGAAGAAGGGACATGTGTTTATTCTGCAGACCCCTCTTTTCAGGGTTAGAAACAAGAAAGAAACAAAATACTGCTATACACCTGAAGAAAAGGCCAGGGCTATCAAAGCCCTCGGACCGAATCCTGAGATAACACGCTTCAAGGGACTTGGCGAGATTTCCCCGGATGAGTTTAAGAATTTCATTGGCAAGGACATACGCCTTGAACCGGTAAGGATGAAAAAGGATGACGCTGTTAACGGATACCTTGAATTTTACATGGGTAAGAATACACCGGAGCGCCAGGATTTTATAATTGACAACCTCAGGATTGAGGAGGACAAAGTCGAAGAACAATTAGCTGTATAGCATTACAAGCCATACCTGATTTATGGAAGAGAATGATCTTGAATTAAATAATGCCGCAGAATCCGGGGCTGGTCCTGAAGGGCCTGTGGCTCTTCATTCTGTAACCGCACTGTCGGGGATGTACAAGGACTGGTTCCTTGATTATGCCTCTTATGTGATCCTTGAGAGAGCTGTCCCCCACCTGAATGACGGACTTAAACCAGTTCAGCGAAGGATACTCCATTCAATGAAGCGAATGGATGACGGCCGCTTTAATAAAGTAGCCAACATCATCGGTCATACTATGCAGTTTCACCCTCATGGTGACGCTTCTATAGGCGATGCCCTCGTGCAACTCGGGCAGAAAGATCTTCTTGTTGATGCCCAGGGTAACTGGGGAAATATCCTTACAGGCGATGGCGCAGCAGCTCCAAGATATATCGAAGCGCGTCTCTCGAAATTTGGCCTCGAAGTTGTTTTCAATCACAAGACAACAGAGTGGAAGCTCTCCTATGACGGACGGAATAAAGAACCGGTCACACTTCCGGTGAAATTTCCATTACTGCTTGCACAGGGTGGTGAGGGAATTGCGGTGGGGCTTGCATCGAAGATCCTGCCTCATAATTTCAATGAACTTATTGATGCCTCAGTAGATTACCTTCAGGGAAAGGACTTTGTTCTTTATCCCGATTTCCCCACAGGAGGTTTTGTTGATGTTTCAAAATACAATGACGGAAAGCGGGGAGGGGCCGTTAAGGTAAGGGCTAAGATTGAAAAAGTTGACAAGAAAGAGCTTGTAATCACAGAGATACCCTTTGGAAAAACAACAGGAACGCTAATCGAGTCAATAATTAAAGCCAGCGAAAAGGGAAAGATCAAGATCAAAAAGATTGATGACAATACAGCATCAAATGTTGAAATCGTTATCCATCTTATGCCGGGCGTTTCTCCGGATATGACAATCGATGCCCTTTATGCATTTACTGATTGCGAGTATTCAATTTCTCCGAATACCTGTGTAATTGTTGAGGACAAGCCATCGTTCATGGGTGTCAGCACTATCCTGAAGCATTCAGCCGATAAAACAGTTGAACTCCTGAAGCTTGAGCTCGAGATCAGAAAAGCGGAACTCCAGGAAGAATGGCACATGTCGTCACTTGAAAAGATCTTTATTGAAGAGAGGATCTACCGCGATATTGAAGAAGTTGAAACCTGGGAAGGTGTTATAACAACTATAGACAAGGGTCTGGCTCCTTTCAAGAAAAGGTTGCTGCGAACCGTAACCCGTGAAGATATAATCCAGCTTACCGAGATCAAGATCAAGAGAATCTCAAAATTTGATGTTAAGAAGGCTGACGAACATATTAAGGGACTGGAAGTTGAACTTGAGGAGATAAACAATCATCTGAAAAATATAATTCCTTACGCCATTAATTATTTCAGGCAGATTAAGAAGAAATACGGCAAGGGCAGGGAAAGAAAGACTGAAATAAGGAATTTTGACACTATTGAAGCAGCAAAGGTTGTTGCAAACAATGCCAAACTTTATGTGAATTACAAGGAAGGCTTTATTGGTACAGGCCTGAAAAAGGATGAGTTCATCTGCGACTGTTCAGATATTGATGATATTATTGCAATACGCAAGGATGGAGTTTATCTTGTCACAAAAGTGGCCGAAAAGGTCTTTGTCGGTAACGATATCCTCTATGCAGGCATATTCCTGAAAAATGACGAACGGACTATATATAACATTGTATATCAGGATGGTAAAGACGGTCCGCTGCTTGCCAAACGCTGTGCCATTTCCGGTCTTTCCCGAGATAAGGAATATAACCTCACAAGGGGCACTCAGGGCTCAAAGATCGTTTATATGAGTGTTAATCCGAACGGTGAAGCCGAGGTGATAAATGTACATCATAAACCTAAGGCACGGCTGAAAAAGCTATCATTCGAATTTGATTTCGGGCAGCTTGGTATAAAGGGCAAATCCTCAATGGGTAATATACTCACAAGGAATGCTGTGCATAAGATAGCTCTCAAGGAAAAAGGATTGTCAACACTTGGCGGAAGGAAAATATGGTTCGATGATGCCGTATTCAGGCTTAATGTTGACGGCAGAGGAACTTACCTTGGAGAGTTCAGCGCTGAAGATAAGATACTTGTCATAACGAAAAACGGATTCTTCAGGATCTCAGGATTTGACCTGTCGAATCATTTTGAAGAAAATTTACTTGTTATTGAGAAATTCAGGCAGGGTAAAGTTTATTCGGCTGTTTACTGGGATGCCGAACAGAAATTCTATTACGTAAAGCGCTTTGTTATTGAGGAATCTGAAAAGCCTCAGTGCTTCATAAATGAAGATGCCGAGTCGAGGCTTGTAAGCCTTACTGAAGTTGAATATCCGAGGTTTGAGATCCAGTTCGGAGGAAAGCACAAAACCCGTGATAATGAGATAATTGAGGTGGCTGAATTCATTGGCGTCAAGAGCTTTAAGGCCAAGGGTAAACGTCTTACCAGCTATGTTGTTGACAATATCCAGGAAATAGAACCTGTTGTTATAAAAGAAGCCCAGGCGCCTGCTGTTGAAAAGGAAGAAGATGTGCCGCCTCATCCCGGAGCGCATGAGGATCCCGCACAGATGAAGCTGGAACTCTGATGTTTCGCAGGAAGATTGTATATATGATCGGCTTCATGGGCAGCGGAAAGACAACTGCCGGGAAAAAGCTTGCCTCATCACTTGGGTGGTCATTTAT
>JAKLDT010000015.1 GCA_022703405.1 Bacteroidota bacterium
ATGTAGGAGTCAGTGCAGCAACATATTCTTATGTTCCTGTCAATGGCGATGTTGTGGTTGTTGAACTGACCTCAAGTGAGACCTGCCAGAGCGGCGGCCCGGCAACATCGAATACAGAAACAATGACAGTCAACCCTGTACTTCCTGTCAGTGTAACGATAGCAGCCGATTCGAACCCTGTATGTGCAGGCACAACAGTCAACTTCACAGCCACACCAGTCAATGGCGGACTTACACCGGCCTATCAGTGGATAGTGAACGGAAGCAATGTTGGAACCAGTGCAGCAACATATTCTTATGTTCCTGTCAATGGCGATGTTGTGAGTGTAGTACTCACCTCAAGTGAGACCTGCCAGAGCGGCGGCCCGGCGACATCGAATACAGAAACGATGACTGTCAACCCTGTACTTCCTGTCAGTGTAACGATAGCAGCCGATGCGAACCCTGTATGTGCAGGCACAACAGTTAACTTCACAGCCACACCAGTCAATGGCGGACTTACACCGGCCTATCAGTGGATAGTCAACGGAAGCAATGTGGGAGCCAGTGCAGCAACATATTCTTATGTTCCTGTCAATGGCGATGTTGTGAGTGTAGTACTCACCTCAAGCGAGACCTGCCAGAGCGGTGGCCCGGCAACATCGAACACAGAAACGATGACAGTCAACACGGTACTTCCTGTCAGTGTAACGATAACAGCCGATGCAAACCCTGTATGCGCAGGCACAACTGTTAACTTCACAGCAACGCCTGTCAATGGAGGTCTTACACCAGTCTACCAGTGGCAGGTTAATAGTTCAAATGTCGGATCAAACACAGATACATATACTTATATTCCGGCTGATGGTGATGTTATAACTGTTATTCTTACTTCATCTGAAGCATGTCAGAGCGGAAGTCCTGCCACTTCAAACAGTGTGACGATGGCAGCATCCTCAGCTCCGGCAGTTACTTCAACTCAGACAGATATTCTCTGCAAATCAGCAGCCACAGGAGCAGTTGATATTACAGTCACCGGCGGATTGGCTCCATATACATTTGCATGGACAGGTACCGGAGTAAATGCAGCAGCTGAAGACCAAAGCGGTCTTGCAGCGGGTTCATACTCGGTTATTGTAAGCGATGCTGCAGGTTGCTCAGCAGCAGTTTACAGTGTTACTATCAATGAGCCTGCTCTCGCCCTGGCCGGATCTATTACCTCTCAGACCGATGTACTTGTTTATGGTGCGTCTACAGGATCTGTAACTGTTACAGGCTCGGGTGGTGCAGGTACTTACCAGTATAAGTTCAATACAGGTTCTTATCAGGTTTCCGGAACATTTGGCTCTCTTGCAGCAGGCAGCTATACAGTTACAATTCAGGATGCTAATCTCTGTACCCTGGATGTCCCTGTTACAATTACCCAGCCATCTGCTCCTCTGTCAGTATCAGTGACAGCCAAAACTGATGTTGCATGCAGAGGCGGAGCTACAGGTAGCTTTACTGCTACTGCATCCGGAGGCAGTGTACCGTATGAGTACAGTCTCAATGGCGGTGCTTATCAGGCTTCAGGATCATTCACTGCTCTTACAGCAGGTACTTACACAGTTACTGCACGCGATGCAGCAGCAATAACTGCAGTTGCAACAGTCACAATAGCTGAACCTGCAACTGTACTGAGCGGTTACATCGTAACACATACTGATGTGATATGCTTTGGCTCAAATACCGGTGCAGTAGATGTAAGCGGCATGGGAGGCACATCACCTTACCTCTACAGGATAGGAACCGGATCATTCCAGGCTACAGGATCATTCACGAACCTCCTTGCCGGAACCTATAATGTAACAGTCCAGGATGCCAATATGTGTACGTTTACAGTGATTGCTGATATTACTCAGCCTTCTGCAGCTCTTGCAGGTTCAATACTGACACAGACAAATGTATCGTGCAATGGAGGTGCAAATGCTTCTGTAACTATTGCAGGCTCGGGCGGAACAGCTCCATATCAGTTTAATATTAATGGTGGTGCATTCCAGACCTCAGGTATTTTCAGCTCGCTGGCAGCCGGTTCGTATACTGTTGTAGTCCGCGATGCAAATAATTGTACTGTAAATGTTGCGGTTACAATTACTCAGCCTGAGGTGCTTGCTCTTGATCATACAACAACACCTGCTTCATGTCCTGATACTCCTGACGGCAGCATAACTCTGACTATTTCCGGAGGAACACAACCTTACAACGCTATATGGTCTGACGGATCAACAGGCACTTCAAGAACTGACATACCCGACGGTACCTACAGCGTGGTTGTAACAGATGCCAATGGCTGTGCCGCTTCACTCTCCATAGTTGTTGATAATACAGCCTCAGCTGACTGTATAATTGTTCAGGAAATTATAACTCCGAACAATGATGGTTTCAATGATACATGGAAGATCAGGAATATTGACCTCTTCCCGAATGCAGAGGTCCTTGTTTATAACAGGTGGGGCAGACTTGTATTCAAAACAAAGAATATCCCGGCCAATGAATGGGATGGAACCGAAGACGGTAAACTGCTTCCTGTTGATTCATACCATTATATATTACATCTGGGTGATGGATCTAAACAAAGATCGGGCGTTGTAAGTATTATAAGATAAAAATGCTATTTTCGTTAAACAAAATATGAGGCACCTTAAATTAATATTAACTGGAACTGTTCTGATGCTTATTGTCGGAACAGCTTTTCCCCAGCAGGTTCCAATGTACTCTCAGTATATAATGAATGGTTTCCTCATAAATCCGTCCTTCGCAGGGAGGGACGGGTATACAACTGTAAACCTTACTGTCAGGGAACAATGGGTGGGAATGCAGGGATCTCCGAGTACTTATGCAGCAAGCTTCCAGACAAGGTTGCTTAAGAACAGCTACATTTCGAAATCAACTTCTGTAAGGAAGAAGCTAATTAAGCCAACAAAAGGAGGAAAAGTAGGTCTTGGCGGCTATATTTTCAATGATAATAACGGTATCATGCGGAGAACGGGCTTTCAGGCCACGTATGCATATCATATCTCGATGGGCAGAACCCAGGGAATTCCCAATAACCTGGCTTTTGGGCTTGCAATGACTGGGTATCAGTATTTTGTAAATACAGAAGGACTGATTTATGAGCCTAACGATCCTCTGATTAACTCATTCGACAGATCAATATTTGTAACTGACTTCAATTTCGGAGCTAGTTACACTACAGCAAAATATTATGCCGGATTTGCGATGACAAACCTTCTGAGGGGAAACCTGATTTTTGGAGATACTTCAAGTGTAAACAGGAATGAGATGGGTCATTTCTTCCTGACAGGTGGAATTAAGTTTCCGATCAATAATGACTGGACTGTAGAACCATCAGGGTTTATTAAATCCTCTGATATGCTTTTCAAATCTATCCAGATGGATCTTACCGGACGTGTTTATTTTAAGGATGATTACTGGGCAGGTTTGTCATACAGGACAGGGGATGCAATCATAATGATGCTTGGTCTCAAATATGACAGGTTTTATTTCTCCTATGCTTTTGACTTCACGCTCACTGATATACGTGCTTCCACTTATGGTACTCATGAGATTTCGATGGCTGTCAAGTTCGGAGAAAGCGCCAGAAGGTACCGCTGGATAAATGCATATTAAAGCGGTTTCAGTTAATTGCTGAGCATTTTTTTCGCTGCTTATGTCTTCTTGCTTTAGGATTACTATTCTGATGTTTTGTTTGCTATTTATCTTTTTTACAGGCATTTATGCTCAGAAAGCAGATAAATACAGGATAATGTTCTATAATGTTGAAAATTTTTTTGACATAAACGATGATACTCTTACTGATGATAACAGATTCCTCCCTGATGGTCTCATGCGATGGAATTACTCCCGTTACTCAGGGAAACTAAACTCCCTTTACCGCACTATTGTTGCTGCAGGAGAGTGGCAGATTCCTTCAATAGTGGCGATGTGCGAAGTAGAAAATAAAAGTGTTCTTCAGGATCTCATCTATAAGACAAATCTTTTAAAATACAGCTTCGGGATAGTACATGAAGATTCTCCTGATCCGAGAGGTATAGATGTCTGCCTGATTTATAACAGGGAAGCTTGTTCACTTATTTCGTACAGGTACCTGGTTCCCCTCAATAATGACGGAACTACACTTAAGACAAGAAGCATTCTTTATTCAAAATTCCGGATTTGCAATGATACTCTCCATCTTATTGTCAACCACTGGCCTTCGAGAAGGGGAGGAGCGCTTGCCGGCAAGGCATATCGTTCAATGATTTCAGGTATTGTGAAAAACCTCTGTGACTCAATCACATCAGCATGCAGGGGCAAGATTGTTATATGCGGCGATTTCAATTCCACTCCTGACGACTCAGAAATAAGATCACTTACAGCTAATGCCAGCCACAGCGTGTTGATTAACCTGTCTGAAAGCAGATATGTTGGCAAAGGCGGTTCTTACCGTTACAGGGGCGCATGGGAAATGATAGACCAGTTTATTGTCTCGGGATCGCTTATGAACAGTGTAAGCGGGCTAAATACCTGCCAGGAAGGGATAAGAATTTTTGATAGTCCATTTCTTCTTGAAAAAGATCCTGTATATCCAGGCAATACACCATTCCGGACATACAAGGGATACCGGTATAATGGAGGCTTCAGTGATCACCTTCCTGTTCTGCTTGACCTGACAGCTCACTGAATTATGAAACTGGCGAAAGACCCAGTTCCTTCCCTTTTTCTATCATCAGTTTTCTTGCAGCCTCATGCTCATTTGGAATTATGCCTTCAATAATTGCCTCCCTGATTGCATTCTTTATAATTCCAACCTCCCTGCCAGGTTTTAAGCCGAAGGTTTTGATTATTTCTTCTCCGTCAACAGGTGGCTGAAAATTCCTCAGGGCATCTTTCTCCTCAATCTCTCTCAGCTTTTGCCGTACAAGCTGAAAATTATCGAGGTGTTTTTTCTTCCTGGCTTCATTTTTTGAGGTAATGTCAGCTTCACATAAAATCATAAGGTCATCTATATCGTCTCCTGCTTCAAAAAGTAACCTTCTTACAGCCGAATCTGTTACAATCTCCTGAGACAATACAATTGGTCTGAGATGAAGCTCAACCATTTTCTGAACATATTTCATTTTATCATTCAGGGGAAGCCTGAGTTTCCTGAATATTACAGGAATCATTTTTGAACCGATGAATTCATGACCGTGAAACGACCACCCTGTTTCCGGTAAAAATTTCTTGGTAACCGGTTTGGCAATGTCATGAAGAAGTGCTGCCCAGCGTAACCAGAGATTATCTGTTTTCCTGCATATATTGTCGAGCACCTTAAGTGAATGGTGAAAGTTGTCTTTATGTGCCTTTCCTTCAATTGTTTCGACTCCCTTAAGTTTGTCAATTTCAGGTAATATGATCTTAAGCAATCCTGACTTGTCAAGCAGGTTAAGCCCTTTTGAAGGCTGCTTACAGAGCATGATCTTGTTTAATTCGGTAATAATTCTCTCGGGTGAAACAATACTGATCCTTTCTGCATTTGCTCTTATAGAGTCGAAGGTGTCCGGAGCTATGCTGAAGTTAAGCTGGTTTGCAAATCTTATTGCCCTCATCATGCGCAGGGGATCGTCCGAGAATGTCTGATCCGGGTCGAGAGGAGTCCTGATTATCTTGTCTTCAATATCCTGCAGTCCGCCAAAAGGGTCTAAAAGCTTCCCGAAATTCTTCTTATTCAGGCCAATCGCAAGTGCGTTGATTGTAAAGTCCCTTCTCTTCTGGTCATCTTCAAGTGTCCCGTCTTCAACAACAGGCTTCCTCGAGTTGCGGGAATATGATTCTTTTCTGGCGCCTACAAATTCAATTTCATAGTCTCCATACCTGAACATTGCAGTTCCGAAGTTTTTGAACTGACTTACCTTAATGCCCTTTCCAAAACTTTTTGCAGCCTTTTTTGCAAGTGAGATCCCACTGCCAACTACAACTATATCAATGTCCTTATCTGCATGCTCCCTTCCGAGGATGCAATCTCTTACCCAGCCTCCGATTACATAAGTTTCAATATTCTCAGTATCAGCCACCCGGCCAAGATTGTCAAAAACAGTGTCATTAAGACATATCTTCATATATAGATATGACAATTTGTTAAAATATTCATGACAAAGTTACAATTAATACTCAATTTTGTTTAAAATGATATGCCGTATGGTTTATGGCATAATGATTGACCTGCTAATGATTGTTGAATAAGCTGATTATTAATTAAATTAAAATAAAATGACAGAACATCTTACAAAAGAGACTTTCCTTTCAAAGGTTTTTAATTATGAACAGAACAAGGATTGGAAATTCGAGGGCGACAAGCCCTGCGTTATAGATTTTTATGCTGACTGGTGCCAGCCATGTAAAATGGTAGCCCCTGTGCTTGAGGAACTTTCAGCGGATTTCGCCGGGAAGCTTAATATTTACAAGGTTAATACTGAAGAGGAACAGGAACTTGCATCAGTATTTGGAATAAGAAGTATTCCTTCTTTTCTTTTTGTTCCGTCCACAGGTCAGCCTCAGATGGCAATGGGTGCTCTTCCGAAGGATACCTTCGTTAAAGCATTCAAGGATGTACTTGGTGTAGAAAAATAGTGCATTCGTCAAAAAAGCTGCCTGTTTCAATAAATAACTGTGAATGGATGAAACTTTCAGGCCTGTTTTTTCGTTTAAATAGTAAATAGCGATTTCAGCAGAAAAGAAGGTTTTTATTCATGGATTTAGGTTTAGGGTATCAAAAGATAGGGTCCCGCAATTGCGGGACCCTGTTTTTTTATGATATGTCCCTGAAGATTTTGTTTATCTCCTCTTCTGTGGTTTTCAGCTTTTTCTGACACTCCCTGATAAGCTCAGATGCTTTTTTTACTTCAGAAGACAGCTTGTCGATATCAAGCTCACCGCTTTCAATGTTTTTCAGTATCTCTTCAATCTTAAGTACTGCATCATTAAATGAAAATTCCTTCTTTGTCATAATATTATAATTTATTTCTTTTTTCTGATCCCGGTTACGGCACTTCGTATGCTTCCGTCGGAAAAGCTTGTGTCAATAACTGTTCCTTCTGTAATATTTTCAGCGCTTTTAAGTATTCTGCCATTAACTGATGTTATTGTAAATCCTCTTTTCAGAACATTCTCAGGATCAAGGATTCTAAGCCTGTTTTCAATTGCAGAAAGATTGCTCTCTGTCAGTTTTAAAATATTTACAGTTGCTGAATTCAGTAATGCTTTTTGTCCCTCCACTTTAAGCGCTGAAAGGTGAATCTTTTCCTTGCCATGCCTTATCAGGTCAACAGCTGCATCAGTAAGTTGCCTGTTCGCCTCAGAGATAAGTATCCTTGTTAAAGGCCCTAGTGTGCTGGCAGATCTGTCAATTCTATCCTTAAAATCATTTATAATTTCTGTTGCTGCTTCTTTTATTGCAATGCCAGCTTCTGTAATTCGTGTCTCGGTCTCAGCTGCAGTATCAATAAGGAAGTCTGCAACAGCAGTAGGTGTCTTTAATGATCTGCATGCTGCCATATCAGCAACTGACAGGTCTTTTTCATGTCCGATGCCCGTAAGAACAGGCAGGGGGAACTGTGTTATGTGGTAAGCAATATTGTAATTGTCGAACCAGCTCAGATCAGTTTGTGATCCTCCGCCTCTTATAATCACTGCAACATCAAACATTTCCAGCTTATCTGCTATGCGGTCGAGTGCGCTGATAACGCTCTTCTCGGTTTCATTTCCCTGCATCACAGCATCGAAAAGGGCTGTGTAGAAAACATAACCATAGCTGTTGCCTTTAAGATGTTTTATGAAGTCGGTATAACCTGCAGCATTGCCAGATGAGACTATGGCAATTTTCTGAGGTACACAGGGTATTTCAAGTTCCCTGTTCATGTCCATAACGCCTTCCTGTTCGAGCCTCCTGATTATCTGCAACTTCCTTGCAGCCATTTCACCTGCAGTATATGAAGGGTCTATATCTGTTATAACAAGGCTCAGTCCATAGATTTCATGATATTCAACTTTAACCTTCACTAGCACTTTAAAGCCTTCCCTGAGAGTTTCTCCTGTGGCGTTTTCAAAAAATGATCTGATGAAACCATATCTGTTGCTCCAGATTACTGCCCTTACCCTTGCCTTAAGATCAGTTTCATCTGTCTTCTCAACAAGCTCCAGATAACAATGGCCTGAATAATTCTGTTTGATCTCAGATATTTCTGCAACTACCCAGTAAAAACCGGGGAATGACAGGTAAAGTGAGTCTCTGATCACCTTCTGCAGTTCCGATAATGAAAGTTTTTCAGGCATATTCAGTTTTTAAGCTTAATAATCTTTTCTGTTGAAGCGCCGGCAGGTGTTTTTATCCTTATTAAATACAGACCCTGTTCCCTGTTAGCAAGCTCATCCACTTTAAGTGTTCTGCCTGCAAATGAAGTATTTGTATATTTCCAGATAAGACTGCCTGTTGCATTGAATATTTCAATGATTATCGATTCATTATGCTCCCTGAAAATGATCTCAAACTCTCCAGTTGTCGGATTTGGCCCCATTGCAAAAATCTCATCAGGGATCCTGGTATACAGATCCTGAAGACTGGCTAGTGCCCTGCCCATGTCAGGAAGGCCATAGCCATAAAGGCTGTCAGGATTCTGAAACCTGTCAGCAGATTCCTTTATTACTTTTATGATGTCAGCATTTTTTGCTTTCGGTACTGACTGCATGAGGCATGCTGTAATTCCGCTTATCACGGGGCATGAGAAGGAAGTGCCGTTTACAGTACCTGTTGAGTAGTCTGAAGTCTGTACCGGAACATCAACACCCAGTGCAACGATATCAGGCTTTATTCTCCTGTCGTATGAAGGTCCTGCAGAGGAAAATGCAGAAATTTTTCCCTGCTCATCAACAGCGCCTGTTGCAAGGACAGATTTGCCATCTGCCGGGCAGTTTATTCTGATCCATGGTTTACTTCTTTCATTTCCTGCACTATTGACTACAATAATCCCCTTTGATGCAGCGATTTCAGCAGCCTTTGTCACAAATGAAGTTTTGCCATCAAGGTCATTGAAACTGTAATTAAATGACGGGTCATCGAAGGTAGCGTATCCAAGTGAGGAGTTTATGATATCTGCTCCGGCGCTGTCAGCGTATTCTGCTCCGGCTGTCCAGTAATCCTCCTCGCATGGAAATTCAGAACTTACATCCTCGGTAGTTAGGAGAAGAAAATCGGCATCAGGGGAGGTTCCTGCAATTACATAAGGTAATTTGCCTGCAAGAACTGAGAGCACTGCCGTTCCATGAGTGCTGTAATTATATACATCATTTTGATTTCTGACAAAATCATGGGTGCCCTTTATGCCGTTTCTTTCCCTCAGTTCATTGAGTGAAGCTATTTCTTCAGCATTGTCAAAACCTCCGTCCAGCACTGCTATTAGAATGCCTCTGCCTTTTAAATCCTGATCATGAAGTGCATAGCCATTAAGCATTGACAGAGGTCTGTCATATTGAGAAATTCCTGCATCGGAAAATGTGAATTCAAGTTTTTTTCCGGAAATGCCCTTGGTAACAGGTTTTTTTACAAGTTCCACACTTGCAGTATTCGGTAGTTTTAGAATTTCTGCAGGATCAATATAAGAATTGTTTTTCATCAGCGCGCTGTTCATCCATCTCGATGTTGAATGCAGTGTAAGACCAAGATCCGTAAGCATTCTGATATCCTCGGTGCTTACAGGGATATCACAGTTGTCAATTATTGCAACGCCCTCCCTCTGCCTTCTTGCAATAGCCCTCTCTGAAATAAGCTGCGCAGGTTTGTAATCAGAGACCCGGCTCCTCTTTGCAGTGAAGCTTATCCTGTAAAAATATGAATATGATCCGGCTTGTCCGTGCAGGTTAAGGAACAGAAAAAAAATTATGACAGGTGAAAAGAGCTTCACCATATTTCACCGGTTTTCTCAGGATCGGGCATGCTTCCCTTTTTCGCTTCCATTTTATCAAGATAATCAGCTGAATCTATATCCATTTGCTTATCTTTTGTTACTCCCATTTTGTATTCTATCCTGTAATTCAGCTTGCCGTCCCTGTTATAGATAAGCCAGATGCCATCACGTTTTTCGTTCTTATAGGTTCCTGAGAACTGGATGTTCCCGCTTTCGAACCATGATTCAAATTTTCCGTCAAGCCTGCCATCAGTGAATGATGATTGCAGGCTGAGGTTCCCGTTTGGATGATATTTCACCCATTCTCCCTTTGCAGTGTCATTGACAAAGGTCTTCATCTCGGCAATCTTTCCGTCGGGGTAGAACTTAACTGATTTTCCGTTTCTCATATTGCCTGAATAGGCTTCTTCGCTGACTTTATAGTTCTCAGTAAATTCTGAGAAGAACTGCCATATCCCTTCCTTATTCTTGTTTATATATTTTCCTTTTGCTGCAAGGTATCCATTTGAATGATAAATACTTGCATCTGCTTCAGTGCCATTGTTGCTGTAAATGAGAACTGACCTGAGGGTTTGATCAGGATTATATCTTTTAAATTCACCAACAGGAATGTTATCCCTGAAACTGGCATCATACAGAATCCTGCCATCAGGGTGTTTTTTTATCCAGTGCCCCTGTTTCCTGCCGTTCTGGTCTGTTTCATTCAGGCCTGAACCAGGCTGGGAGAGAAGTAGTGAAGTGCACATCAGGAGGGCAGCAGTCAGAGCTAAAGTGTAATTCATGGAGGTAAAATGATTTTGCTAAGGTAAAAGTACAAATATTAGGCCGAAGAATAAAAAAAGGGCGTCTTTCCGGGACGCCCTTTTGTACTATCTGGTATTCTTACTTAACTTCTTCGAAGTCGACATCGGTAACTTCCTCATTACCTCCCTTGCTGCTTTTCGGCTGCTCAGGTCCCGGTTCCGATGCAGGCTGACCTCCTGTTGTATTCTGAGCTGTCTTGTACATCTCTTCAGAGGCTGTCTGCCATACGGCATTCAGTTCTGCAAGTGCCTTATCGATTGCATCCAGGTCCTGTGACTTGTGTGCATCCTTAAGCTTTGCAAGAGCGCTTTCAATAGCCGGTTTCTTGTCAGCCGGAAGCTTATCGCCAAATTCTTTAAGCTGTTTTTCCGTTGTAAAGATCATACTGTCAGCAGTATTAATCTTCTCTATTTTTTCGCGGGCTTTCTTGTCAGCTTCTTCATTGGCCTTGGCCTCATCACGCATTCTTCTTATCTCATCATCGGTGAGACCCGAAGATGCTTCTATCCTTATCCTCTGTTCCTTGCCTGTGCCCCTGTCTTTTGCTGTTACGTGCAGAATGCCGTTTGCATCAATGTCGAAGCCCACTTCAATCTGGGGAATACCTCTTGGTGCCGGAGGAATACCGTCAAGATGGAACCTTCCGATAGTTTTGTTGCCTGATGCCATTGGCCTTTCTCCCTGAAGGACGTGGATCTCAACAGATGGCTGGCTGTCAGCTGCAGTCGTGAAAACTTCGGTTTTCTTTGTAGGGATTGTTGTATTTGATTCAATGAGCCTTGTCATAACACCTCCCATTGTTTCAATACCGAGCGACAGAGGGGTAACGTCGAGCAGAAGCACATCCTTTACCTCACCGGTAAGTACACCACCCTGGATAGCTGCACCCACTGCAACAACCTCATCAGGGTTAACACCTTTCGATGGAGCTTTCCCGAAGAATTTTTCAACGAGCTGCTGTATTGCAGGTATTCTTGTTGATCCGCCTACAAGAAGCACCTCATCTATATCAGAAACAGAGAAACCTGAATCCTTGAGGGCTATTTTGCATGGCTCAATACACCTCTGTATAAGGCTGTCACAGATCTTCTCGAAATTAGCCCTTGTAAGTGTTTTGACAAGGTGTTTCGGAATACCGTTTACAGGCATTATATAAGGAAGGTTTATTTCAGTTGTTGTTGAGCTTGATAACTCTATTTTTGCTTTTTCAGCAGCTTCCTTCAGACGCTGAAGTGCCATCGGATCCTTCCTCAGGTCGAGGCCTTCTTCTTTCATGAATTCATCAGCAAGCCAGTCGATTATCATGTGATCGAAGTCATCTCCGCCGAGATGGGTATCGCCATTTGTTGACTTTACCTCAAACACACCGTCGCCAAGTTCAAGAATTGATATATCGAAAGTACCTCCGCCAAGGTCAAATACTGCGATTTTGAGGTCCTTGTTTTTCTTGTCAAGGCCGTAAGCCAGAGAGGCTGCAGTAGGTTCATTAATAATCCTTCTTACATTCAGGCCGGCAATTTCTCCGGCTTCTTTTGTTGCCTGCCTCTGCGAATCGCTGAAATATGCCGGAACTGTAATTACAGCTTCGGTTACTTCCTGTCCGAGATAATCCTCAGCAGTCTTCTTCATTTTCTGAAGTACCATTGCTGAAATCTCCTGAGGAGAGTAGTTCCTGTTGTCAATCTTAACCCTTGGAGTATTGTTGTCACCCTTTACTACAGTATATGTAACCCTTTTTATCTCCTTATTTACTTTATCATAGGGCTCACCCATGAACCTTTTAATAGAGTAAATAGTCTTGTTGGCATTGGTTATGGCCTGTCTTTTAGCAGGATCACCCACTTTTCTTTCACCATTCTCAACAAATGCAACAATTGAAGGGGTGGTTCTTTTTCCTTCACTGTTAGGTATAACAACCGGCTCATTGCCTTCCATTACTGATACGCAAGAGTTTGTCGTACCCAGATCGATTCCAATAATCTTTCCCATTTTATGTTTGTTTTAAAATTTTTTCAACTTTTCCTTATTTCAATCAATCATTATGCCATACCGGGAAAAGAGCTCCGTTTTGCAAAATTGACACTCTCAGGCGGTAATTTTTTCCTTTCACGGCACAACTTTGTGACAAAACGACAGGATTGGATGTCGGATAATGAAACAAAAGAAACACGATTTAACTGGTTCGATAAGCTACAATTGAGTACCTTTGTATCCCTGATTTTAATAGGTAAGCCATGTCAATACATAAATCTGTCAAAAGAGTTACTACTCATGTGCTTCAGGAGATGAAGCTGAAGGGTGAAAAGATTGCAATGCTCACAGCCTATGATTATTCAATGGCCAAGATCCTCGATGCAGCTGAGATAGATATTATTCTTGTGGGTGATTCCGCCTCGAATGTTATGGCAGGTTATGAAACCACTCTGCCCATTACGCTCGACAATATGATTTACCACGCTGCATCTGTTGTCAGGGCTGTCAAGAGAGCTCTCGTCGTTGTAGACCTTCCCTTTGGCACCTACCAGGGAAACTCTAAAGAGGCTCTTGCTTCTTCAATAAGAATAATGAAGGAGACCGGAGCACATGCAGTTAAACTTGAGGGAGGAATTGAAGTTGTGGAATCTGTTGAGAGGATACTGACAGCAGGTATTCCGGTGATGGGACATCTGGGGCTTACACCACAGGCAATTCATAAGTTCGGCACTTATGTAGTGAGGGCGAGGGAGATGGAGGAAGCAAGGAAGCTTCTTGAAGATGCCAGGCTTCTTGAAAAAACAGGATGTTTTGCCATTGTCCTTGAAAAAATACCGGCAAAGCTTGCCGAAGATGTGGCAGCTAACCTGAGAATCCCTCTTATTGGTATAGGCGCCGGGAATAAGGTTGATGGTCAGGTACTTGTGCTTCATGACATGCTCGGCCTCAACCAGGAGTTCTCTCCGCGTTTTCTGAGACGTTATCATAATCTTCATGCTGAGATAAAAGGAGCGGTCCAGAATTACATCTCTGATGTGAGAAACGGAGAGTTTCCAAATGAAAAAGAACAGTATTAAGTACGGGAGATGGTAGAGATACTTTACGAGGATAATCACCTGATTGCAGTTTTCAAGAGGTCGTCAGACCTTGCCCAGAGTGACAAAACAGGCGATTCGCCCCTTGAAAATGATGTAAAGGCATATATTGCCAGAAAATACAATAAGCCGGGAGATGTCTTCCTCGGTGTTGTTCACAGGCTTGACAGGCCGGTAAGCGGTGTGTTGCTCTTTGCACGGACTTCAAAAGCTCTTGAACGTCTGAACGAAATGTTCAGAACGAGACAGATGAAGAAAATCTACTATGCCATAGTAAAGGAAAGGCCTCCGAAAGAGGAGGGAACTCTTACGAATTATCTCAAGAAAAATGAAGCACAGAACAAAAGTTATGTGTATGATAATGAGGTGAAAGGTTCAAAAGAAGCGTCCCTGTCATATAAAATAATTGGAAGGTCAGAAAGGTTCTACCTGCTCGAAATTGAATTACATTCAGGTCGTCATCACCAGATCAGGGCCCAGCTTGCAAAGGCAGGCTGTCCTGTAAAGGGAGATCTTAAATACGGATTTCAGCGATCGAATGAGGATGGCAGCATCAGCCTTTTTGCCCGGAAGCTGGAATTTATTCACCCTGTCAAAAAGGAACCTGTTATAATTACCGCTCATTTCCCAGAAGGCGATATATGGCATCATTTTGCCGGAACTGTCTGATAAAATACTTATTGATTCAATAAGAGTTAAGGAAAAGTTAAATATTGAACTAGCTAAGATTGAATGAATTAAATTTGCTACATGAGCAAAAAGAAATTCACGGTGCTTATTATTATGATGGTACTTTCCATAATAGGTATCATCTGGGTACAGGCAAAGTGGATTTTAAATGCCTTTGTGATTGGTAATGAGAATTTTAATAGTGCGGTTGTCTCATGCCTCTATAATGCTGCCGATGCTATTGAATCCTCCCAGAGGATGAATTTCTTTAACAATTACATGCCTGCCGATCCCATGGCCTTTGGCAGTACAAGTCCTTATCAGACATCGAATTATCTCAGTATTCAGAGTTATGCTGCAATTGACAGCAACGGGATAAAGGTCAGAATTGACAATCAATCCTATTCTGCGACACCAGATACAGGAAACTTCTCTTACGATTCAAGATCCTATGTTTTTACGGGAGATACCGCTATTGTGTCTGATTCGGTAATCCTTCTCGTTGCAACTGAAAATGAAACGCGTAAGATGAGTGTTGTGAAGCGCGGTGAAGAAGGAACACTCAGCTCACGGGCATTGTCATCGCGGCAGGAGGAATTTCTTAACTGGGTGAAGAGAAGATCTGCGGAGTTTCATAATCTTAGCGACCAGCTTATTTCTGAAATTTACCAATGGGAGAAAACCCTTGAGCTGAGCAATACTGATGTTGAGAATGTCCTTAGGCAGACCTTTTCACTATCAGGTATTCAGACCCCTTTTGAGTATGCAATAATCCGGAACGGTGAGGTGCAGGATGGCTCTTTCACCAAATCAAAAAAGAATGATTTTCTGAAGAGCAAGTACATGGTACGACTTTTTCCGGGCAATATTATTCATCAGAATGTTGTCCTGTCAGTAATTTTTCCTGCCCGTACCAATTATGTTCTCGGGCAGACCTTCTGGCTTCTTGGCGGATCTCTTGCATTTTCCCTCTTCATAGTTGCAACATTTGCACTCAGCCTCTTCTTTATTATCAGGCAGAAAAAAGTGTCGGAAATGAAATCGGACTTCATAAATAACATGACGCACGAATTCAAGACGCCTATTGCTACTATCTCTCTTGCTGCTGACACTATTTCAAATCCACGAGTGCTTAACGATGAGGCCAAGGTGCTTCAGTTTGTCAATATGATCAAAAAAGAGAACAGCAGAATGAACAAAAAAGTGGAGACAATTCTGCAGATTGCCTCACTCGACAAGAAGGAAATAGAATTCAGGTTTGAGGATATCTCAATGCATACTCTTATCGATCATGTCATTGATACAATTGAAATACAGGTACAGCAGAAGAATGGTAAGATAACAAAGATCTATGAGGCAGAAAATTCTGTTATTTCAGGTGATCAGGAACATCTCTTCAACCTTGTGACAAATCTGCTTGACAATGCTGTTAAATATTCACCTGAATCACCTGATATTGTAGTCAGGACCTGGAATGTTGATCATGGCTTTGTGTTTTTTGTTGAAGATAAAGGCATCGGTATGACAAAATCGGTTCAGAGCAAGATCTTTGAGAGGTTTTACCGCCAGACTTCAGGGAATGTGCATGATGTAAAGGGATTCGGTCTGGGACTTAATTATGCGCGTGCCATTATTGATGCACATAAGGGAACTGTTCAGGTAACAAGCGAACCCGGAAAGGGTAGCCGTTTCGAAGTATATTTACCATTAAATCAGGATAATTGATATGAACTCAAAACCAGTTAAGATATTTCTTGTGGAGGATGATCTCAGTTTCGGATCAGTACTCAAATCATACCTTGAGATTAATGATTTCAGCGTCGAATGGGTCGATGACGGAAAGTATGCCCTGGAGCACTTCAGGAAGGGGATTTTCAATATCTGCATACTCGATGTGATGCTTCCCCATGTGGACGGCTTTACAATTGCAAGTGAGATAAGGCTCATCAACAACGAGGTGCCAATTATATTCCTGACAGCCAAAAAACTTAAGGAGGATGTTCTTAAGGGCTATGGAGCAGGAGGAGACGATTATGTTACAAAACCGTTTGACACTGACATACTTCTTGCAAAAATAAGGGCTATTCTTGCCCGCCGCGATTTTCAGTCAGGTACAAGGGATATTTACAAGCTTGGCATGTTTATATTCAATGCACGATTGAGAACACTTACATTTAAAGACACCGAGACTAAACTGTCACCCAAGGAGGCAGAATTGCTGGAGCTGCTTGCGGCAAATCCAAATGAGCTGATAAACAGGGATATGGCGCTGAAAAAAATCTGGGGTTCAGATGATTATTTTACCGCGCGCAGCATGGATGTTTACATAACAAAACTCCGGCGTTATCTTGCCGACGATCCTTCGCTGAATATAAAGAATATCCACGGGGCAGGATTTCAGCTTCTTATCAAGGAAGATTGATACTGAGGTTGTTTTTACTGAACTGAAGAGGAAGCAGATTGTCGATACCTTCAATAAGTATCACCTTGTTTTTGCCGCCAAGTATAATTCTTATCCTGCTCTGACTCTTTATTTCCTCCTCACCAATCACCTGGCGGCAATTGCCGCAGGGAGTAACCGGTTCAGCTGTCATTCCGTCTCCTGTAAAGGCAGCTATGGCAATAATTCTTGGTTTATCGCCCGGGTAGTTTGAAACAGCAGCAGCAATTGCACTTCTTTCAGCACAGATGCCTGAAGGGAATGCTGCATTTTCAACATTGGCGCCCCTTACTATTGTCCCGCTCTCAAGCAGCAGGGCAGCGCCTACACTAAAACCTGAATAAGGCGCATAGGCATTGGCAGCTGCTTCAGTTGCCGCTTCAAGAAGTTTCCTGTCAGTGCTGTCAAGTTCTGCAGCAGAATCAAATTCCGTATAGCTTATTGTATGTTTTATTGTTCTCAAGATATGAGCATTTGGCCGATAAAGTTAGAAAAATAGTTTGGAGTGACCAGAGTTTGAAGCAACTAAAGTTAATTAGCCTGAATAGTGTATGAAAAAAGTTAAGATCATGGAAGCTGTTGTTAAAAAGTCGGCTGCACTCAGATTGTTTAATATGGTATTTTTGCCGCAAATAAAGTATAATGCGAAGTAATAAAAATATAATTCTGGTACTTGCAGTGGCAGCAGCTGTCTCCTCCTGCAGTGTCAGGAAACCTGAAGTAAGCCCAAAGGTGTCTGATATAAATACAGGCAGTTATATTGATAAGTATAAAGATCTGGCTATAAGCGAAATGAAACGGACAGGAATACCTGCCAGCATCACACTTGCACAGGGAATGATTGAATCAGATTATGGCAGAAGCAGGCTGGCAGTGCAGGCAAATAACCATTTCGGCATCAAATGCCACAACGACTGGAAGGGACCAACTATCACACATCATGACGACAAGCGTAATGAATGTTTCAGAAAATACAGGAAGGCTGAGGAATCATATTATGATCATTCCGATTTTCTGAAATCCGGATCACGGTATAAGTTTCTTTTTGATCTTGACCGGACTGACTATAAAGGTTGGGCCAGAGGACTTAAAAAAGCAGGATATGCAACCAATCCCGACTATGCCAATATGCTCATAAGGAAGATTGAGGAGAATGAACTCTGGAAATATGACAAACCCGGTAAATATATTGCTGATGTAAAGCAGAAAGCTGACAGTGAGCAGGTTGTCCCTGATAATCAGGTGGCTGAAATACAGGTTGCAAAAGCAGTCAGGCAGGGAGGTGACCAGTTTGTTGTTCCTTCAAAAGTCTCAAGAATTATGGAGAATAACAGGATACAATATATAATTGTCGGTGACGGTGAGACACTTGCAGATATAGAAAAGGAGTTCAGCATGCTGAAGTGGGAACTTGCAAGGTACAATGAGCTTGAACCCGGATTTAATGTTATTCCCGGACAGATACTTTACCTTCAGCCAAAGAGGGATAAAGCCGAACCGGGAAAGGAGGTTCATATTGTTACCAATGCTGACAGAATGTATTCTATATCTCAGAAATACGGTATAAAGGTAAAGAAGCTTTATGAATATAACAGGATGAAAGATGGAGATGAACCTTCGCAGGGTGATAAGATCTGGCTCAGGACAATGAAGCCAGTCAGCTGATTCCGGCGGTAAAACCGTTAATCCTGAAACCCCTCAGGAATTCAATTGCATTCATTTTCTTTTTGCCCTCGAGCTGAAGGGTTACAATGTTTATGAAACCTTTTTTACAGGCAATTTTCAGATAATGTTTTCCGTCAGAGATAATTTCGCCCGGCTCAAGTGAATGTTTTTCTGTTTCAGGAATGCTCTCGAAAATCTTAAGTGTATGGCTGTCTTTTTTATTTTTAATAATAGTCCTGGCGCCAGGCACAGGGGCAAGCCCGCGTATTAGGTTATGTATCTTCACTGCCTCGCAATCCCAGTTTATTATACAGTCTTCAGTATGTATTTTTGGAGCCGCATTCAGAACTGTATCAGGACTTATAAACGCTTCCTGTGGTTTAGGAGTTAAGCTCTTGTCAACAATTCCGGCAAGTGTTCTTATCACTAGCCTGGCCCCGAGCTTTGTCATTCTGTCATGAAGGTCGCCTGCATTTTCGAAGGGATATATGTTTATTTCTTCCCTTAACAGAATTTTTCCCGTATCTATCTTATTGTCAATTAAGAAGGTAGTTACGCCGGTTCTGGTTTCGCCATTAATAATTGCATGGTTTATTGGTGCAGCGCCTCTGTAATCGGGGAGGAGGGAGGCATGCAGGTTTATTGTGCCCAATGCAGGGATCTTCCATACCTCTTCAGGCAGCATTCTGAATGCAACAACAATGAAAATATCCGGCTTCATGCTTATGAGCTGCCTGATAAAATCAGGATCTTTAAGATTTGAGGGCTGAAGTACAGGCAAAAAACTTGATTCTGCAAAAACCTTAACAGCAGACTTTTGCAGTGTTCTGCCTCTTCCTGCAGGTTTGTCAGGAACTGTAACTACTCCGGTCACGTTAAACCCGTTCATGAGCAGTGAACCAAGAGTTGCCACTGCAAATTCCGGCGTACCCATAAATACAATTCTGAGGCTCTTCATAACTGCTGAATAATAATCAAAGTTAGGAAATTCTCATTCTTTGACAATATGTTTATAGCAAGTGAGGTTATGACCCATTTTATTTGCCTTAGTCTCGAGGTAGAACCGGTTATGAGGATTTGATTCTATTATAAGTGGGATGGTCTCAACTATCTTAATGCCATATCCTTCAAGTCCGGCTCTTTTGACAGGATTATTTGAAATGAGCTTTATTTTTCCGAGGCCAAGTTCATGCATAATGCTTGCGCCAACGCCATAATCCCTTTCATCTTCGCCAAAACCAAGCTTGAGGTTAGCCTGAACAGTATCCATTCCCTCATCCTGAAGCTTATATGCCTTTATCTTGTTGAGCAGTCCGATGCCCCTTCCTTCCTGGCTAAGGTAGATAACAACTCCTTTGCCTTCGGCTTCAACCATTTCCATGGCTTTCTGAAGCTGAGGTCCGCAGTCGCATCTCATGCTTCCGAAAATATCACCTGTAAAACAGGAAGAATGAAGTCTTACAAGCACTGGTTCATCCCTGTTCCATGTTCCCTTTACAAGCGCGGCATGCTCAAGTCCGTTGCTTGTCTGGCGGAAAGGAATAAACTCGAAGTCTCCGTGAATTGTAGGCAGCTTTACCCTTTCTCCCTTTTCGATAATTGAATCGCGCTGAAGCGTGTATCTTATCAGATCTTTAATGGCGATAATCTTGATATTGAATCTCTCCGATATTTTCTGAAGATCACCGAGCCTAGCCATTGTACCATCGTCGTTCATTATTTCAACGAGGGCTCCGCCGGGACGCAGACCAGCCATGCGTGTCAGGTCGACAACCGCTTCTGTATGTCCGGCCCTTCTCAGTACTCCTTTTGCCTTGGCTTTAAGAGGAAAGATATGACCGGGTCGTCCGAGATCTGCCGGTTTTGTAGAGGGATCAACCAGAGCTTTTATTGTCAGAGCCCTGTCCTTTGCCGAAACACCTGTCGTTGTCTCCTCATTCAGCAGGTCAACAGTAACAGTGAACTGGGTCTCATGCAATGAGGTATTATTGCCAACCATAAGATGAAGGTCAAGCTCCTCACATCTTTCCTCAGGCAGAGCAGCACAAATGAGGCCCCTTCCATGCTTGGCCATAAAATTTACTATCTCTGGTGTTATAAGCTCTGCAGAACAGATGAAATCCCCCTCATTCTCGCGGTCTTCATCATCAACAACTATCAGTAGTTTTCCATCCCTGATATCCTCGATTGCTTCCTCTATAGTATTGAATATGAATTCATTCATTTGATTAGCATTTATAAATTTTCTTCTTCGTCAACCTTTTTTTCATTCATCGTGAACCTGTAAATGGCATCCTTTATTTTTCTGAAGAACAACAGGTAAGTGTCAATGCTCATGATTACTGAATCGGTTGTTGCCTTGTATGTCAGAAAAATTCCGATCGGCAGAAGGATATATGATGCAGCCCACATTCCGGCAAATGTTCCGATCAGATCTTCTTCTGCCAGTTTTTGTCCCGAAAGCGATATTACATAGTATATTACAAAGAAAAAGATGGAGATAACTGCCGGAGTGCCAAGTCCTCCTTTTCTTATAATAGCCCCCAGGGGAGCGCCGATAAAGAAGAATACAAGGCAGGCAAATGAGAGAGTGAGCTTCTTATGCCATTCAACTTCATAACGTTTCAGAACCTTTATCTCCCAGTAATGTGATTCACTTATCTGGGCGAGCCAGTTGTTGGAATCCTTAATATATTCGATTGATCTTGTTATGGCATCTTTTCTTTCTGAAACAGGTAATGAGTCAAGCAACTGAAGGGCTTCGACATTCTTCATTTTCTTTAAACTGTCCTCAGGGGTGGGTACGATGTTTGCCAGGTAGGCATAGTTGCTCAGATGATAGATCTTTGAATTTTTGAAATCCCTGTAATGTGCATCAACTCTTTCATTGTATGATTTTCCGAGTGAATCGATATGAAAGTTAAGTTCATTTATTGAAAGCATTGCCGCATTCGATTTGAACATACCGTCCTGGCTGCGTTCAAGGTCGAATCCGGAAAGGGGGATTACAATCTTTTGCTCACTGAAAAAATCTTTCCTTGATGGATGTCTCCTGTCGCTTGTGCTTACGTTTTTTTCATCAACCTCATTGAAGGAATAGCCGTTATACAGTGTCATAATCAGGCCAGTTTCATCAGGTGTGGTATTCATGTACCCTGAATCGGCAACAGTAACCGCCACATTGCCTCTCTTTTCGCGGTGATCGTAAATTATTATCTTATCGAGCCTGTTTGTGACGGGATTTTTTGAGGTTACCTTTATGCTGAAATCAGGCACCCCGTTGTAAAAAGTTCCGGCCTGTATATTAATATCCGGTTTCTTTCTCCTTATGTCGTATAACAGTGTTCTGGCCTCCGAAGTGGCATAGGGAAGTACATTGTTTGAAAAAAAGAATGAAACAAAAGAGACTGCTCCGATCAGAATTATAAGGGGTCTCATGATTCTCTGCAAGGGTATGCCGGATGATTTAAGTGCTGAAAGTTCACTGAATTCACCCATATTACCGAAAGTCATAAGTGAAGCCAGAAGTATTGCAAGCGGCAGGGCCATTGGCACAAAGGTCAGGGAGAAATGGTATAGAAGTTCGGCAAGTACAAGGAAATCAAGCCCTTTTCCGGCCAGTTCATCAACATACATCCACAGGAACTGCAGCAGAAGTATTATCAGCACAATGAAAAAGGTCAGTATCAGAGGTCCGATAAACGACTTTAATACGAACTTGTCAACTTTCTTTAACACCGTATAAAATTTGACTGCAAAATTACTCGAATTTTACTAATGATGTAAGATAATTGTCATTTTTACGGTATTATATAAGACAGCATAAGGTCTTAAGGGATCAAGCGCGCAATGGCTGTTTCAGTTCAGAGTCCGAGAACTCTCCGCAGGTCGCCGACCTGTGTGTCCCACAGGAATATTGAATCATCCTTTTCCTCAGGATCAGCGAAGTCGGTGATTATGAGTGCAAGATCGTTTGTAAGTTCATGTACAGTTATTGTGAACTCAAAATAATTGCTTTCCTCGTCATCTGAGTCGATCCATTCAAAGCGGACAAAGCGGTTTTCCTTAAGGGCTGACAATCTTGCTTTTGACTCTGTTTTGTCCCAGGTGAATGTAAAAAGGTCCCTTTCAACGGTAACTTTATCGGCAAACCATTCTTCAAGGCCTTCAGGAGTAGACAGCCTGGAGAACAGCACTTTCGGAGAGCAGTTCAGGGTATATTCGAGTTCGATTTTTTCACGCATTTTGTTCACTCACAAATAATAACTTTCAATGCAATATAGAAAAAATTATGAAACTAAAAAACCTTATTGGTAATTTGTAACAAACTCTTTATATTTGCACCCTCAAAACCGAATGATCCGCCTTCTCTTATGAGAGTTGGATTTTGGTGACAAACCACCTTCGCTAAAGCTACGGTGGTCAAAGGGCGAGATAGCTCATCCCGATAGCTATCGGGAGGTTAGAGCGAATATTTGGCGAGATAGCTCAGTTGGTTAGAGCGCATGATTCATAATCATGAGGTCCCGAGTTCAATTCTCGGTCTCGCTACAACAGAAAGCCTTGCCGCGACAGCGGCAGGGCTTTTAAATTATAAAGCATCATGAGCCCGCTCAATGATGCTTTATAATTTAAAAGACCGTAGTCATGCCCCGGCATGACAAGGCTTTCTGTTGTAAGGCTTCCCCCTGCGCAGAATCGCTGAAGGCAATTCTAGTACCTCATCATAGCAGGCTTACAATTGTTAAGCTTCCCTGCGCAGAATCGCTGAAGGCAATTAATTCGTTCATTGTGCATAAAATCAAGTAGTTGTTTACTCAGGTGTATTGCTGGTTTTATTTTATGCAAAAAAAATGACAGGTTATCAATTTGATGGCTGATTAGTTTCATTGTACTAAAATTACCATCCATAATTTTATTTTTCCATTCATCACTTTTTTGCAATAATCCTGGATTTGTGAAAATAGTTTTGTCGGATAATTTAAAAATAAAAAATATGAAAAAAGGAGTATTATTATTAGTTGTGATAGTTGCTGCGATATCATCGAACGCTCAAAATATTGCAGGAGACTGGAATGGGCTATTCAACTCGGGGAACATGAAAGAGATGATTGTATTTCATATCTCCCGGGATTCGGATTTGATTGAAGTCACCCTTGATAATCCTGACCGGAAAGCTTACGGATTACCGGCTCAGACAGTAAGTTTCGTGAATAATAAGTTATCATTATCTGTACAATCTTATGGGATGACTTTTAGTGGTTTAGCCAATAACAGTTTTGATACAATAAGGGGAATACTGGAAAATGAGAAAGAAAAAAGTATATTAGTGCTTACAAGAACGAGAGAAGCAAAATGCATGACCGGACGGCCTCAGGATCCTACTGATTTTCCATATTTAAGAGAAGAAGTTTCTTTCAGAAACAGCAAAGCCAATATAGTCCTTTCAGGGACATTGACTCTGCCAAAGGATAAAAAAGCAGGCAAAATTGTTATTCTTATTTCCGGGTCAGGACCTCAGAACAGGGATGAAGAAGTATTCAATCAACGACCATTCTTAGTCTGGTCAGACTGGCTCACGAAGCAGGGAATAGGAGTGTTGCGTTATGATGACAGAGGTGTGGGAAAATCTACAGGTCAGTTTAGTGAAGCTACTTCGCTCGACTTTGCAGATGATGTGGAATCAGCTATTGATTACCTGCGATCAAGAGAAGATTTGAAAAATATATCAATAGGTTTAATCGGGCACAGTGAAGGTGGTATGATTGCGCCCATTGTTGCTTCCCGAAATAGTAATGTGGATTTCATTGTTATGCTTGCCGGACCAGGTATTCCTATTGATCAATTGCTTGTCAGGCAAGTTGAAGATATAATGATCCTGGAGAGTGTTCCTGAAAACATCATACATTTAACTGTTGGAACATTTAAGAAATCACTCAGCTATCTGAAAGACAACAGTTTTCAAAACAAAGAACAGGTTGCAGAAGGCTTAAGTGAAATTTTGAAGGCTGAATATGCTAAATACCCAGAAGGTACTGAAGAAAAATCAAAACCTGAGATAAAAATTGAAATGGAAGTGAAACAACTTACAAATAACTGGTTTCGCTATTTTGTGTCCTATATTCCTTCAGAATATTTAAAATCAGTTTCCTGCCCGGTACTGGCTTTGAACGGAACTCTTGATTGCCAGGTAAATTACAAAAGTAATCTTGCTGCCATTCAGGAAGCACTTGAAAATACTGACAACAAAAGTGTTGTAATTGAACCAATGGAAGGATTGAACCATATTCTGCAAAGAGCAGAAACAGGAGCTGTATCAGAATACGGAAAAATAGATGAAACCATAAATCCTGCAGCGTTATTAAAAGTATCTTCATGGATTATTAATCTCAACTGAAATGGGACTTAAGGAGAATAAGTATTTCTGGCTGTTACAGTTAACCGGGTGGGGATTTATAGGACTTGTTAATTATGGTTTTCAGGTATATTCAGGTGGATTACCTGCATGGATACTTGCTTTTAATGCCCTTGGACTGCCTGTTGGAGGTATTCTGGTAAGCTCGGTTTTTCGGTCAGTTTGTATGAAAATTAATTGGATAAAATGGAAAAAAGGCAAACTTTCAGTGTTTGTCTTTTTTTCAGCTATTTCCCTGACTTTGATCTGGATCTTTCTGGTAAGTATTGCTGCCAGGTTCATTATTTCAAAATCAATAACACTAAATGATATTCTGGAGAATATTTTTCCCCTGGCCATGATCATGCTTATCTGGTGTTTGCTATATTTTGGATATCATTTAGTCAAACATTATCATTTCTCGGAAATAGAAAAATGGAGATTAAAAGCAGAGATTAATAAAGCTCAGTTAGATATTCTGAAACTACAGATCAATCCACACTTTATTTTCAATACCCTTAATAATATCAGAGCTCTGATTCTTGAGGACCAGAATCGAGCGAGAAAGATGCTTACAAATTTTTCTGATTTATTCAGGTATTCCCTTCAAAATGCAGAAAAGAAAGAAGTTGCCATATTTGAAGAATTGAAAATGGTAAACTTCTATATGGAACTGGTAAAAATTCAATATGAGGAAAGGCTTAAGTATGAGATTATTGTCGGTAAAGATTTAGAAAATGAACTCATTCCACCTATGATAATTCAGATGCTGGCTGAAAATGCAATTAAGCATGGAATCGCTCACTCTTTATTAACGGAAAACAATATTTACATATCAATTCTTAAAGATGTTGACATACTTAAAATCAGCGTTAAAAATAACGGAACTCTTGAAAACAGAGATAGTTTGGCATATTCGGAGGGAATAGGATTGAAGAATATTGAATCCCGGTTATTTTTGCTCTATGGTGAACGGGCTGTGGTTGATTTAAAAAGTGATAATTCTTTCGTAGAAGCAATTATTAAGATAAAAAGGTAATGATAAAAAGTATCATAATTGAAGATTCAAGGTTGGCTCGCAGGGAATTATGTGAAATGCTTAAAACATTTCCACAAATACAAATAGCTGGTGAATTCGGTAGTTCAGAAGATGCTTTAAAATTCATCCGCAGTGACAGTCCTGACCTTTTGTTCCTGGATATTCATCTGCCAGGGAAAAATGGTTTTGAACTTCTTGAGGAACTTGATGAAGTACCTGCAGTCATTTTCACAACAGCATTTGATCAGTATGCCATTCGTTCTTTTGAATTCAATACAATTGATTATCTGCTGAAGCCTATCTCATACGAAAGACTAAATATGTCAATCGAGCGTGCGAAAGTTCATTTTCAAAATGAAAAAGTTTTAACAAAGTATCTCTCGGAATCATGTCAGGTTTTTATTAAGGATGGCGATAAATGCTGGTTTGTAAAAATTAAAGACGTCTTTCTACTTGAATCAGTCGGGAATTATACACAGGTGTATTTTGACAGGCACAAGCCATTGGTGCTGAAATCACTCAATCATTATGAAACTGTATTAGATCCAGCGATGTTTCTAAGAATAAACAGGCAGCAGATTATTAACCTGAACTTCATAGAAAAGGTTGTATCTTGGTTCAACGGTAAAATAAAACTAAAACTCAGGAATGGATTGGAAATTGAGGTGTCACGGAGACAGACAGATAAAATAAAAGAGTTGTTCAGGTTCTGATACCTGTTTTTTCAACACTGAAAGGAAACTTTCTCAATTTACTATTGTTCAGGTTTGATTTACTTCATTTACTCCTTAACCCCGAACAGTCTCCTCCTGAACCAGAAAGCCACATTGACAAGTCCTATCATTACAGGGACCTCAACAAGAGGACCTATCACAGCGGCAAATGCCTCGCCTGAATTTATCCCAAATACAGAGATTGCCACTGCTATTGCAAGTTCAAAGTTGTTGCTTGCCGCCGTAAAGGAAAGGGTAGTGGATTGTTCATAATTAGCCCCGGCTTTCCTGCTCATTATGAAGGAAACTATAAACATTACAAGGAAATATATTACAAGCGGTATTGCAATACGAACTGCATCAAGAGGAATTTTGATTATGTATTCTCCTTTTAATGAGAACATTACAATTATTGTAAAAAGAAGTGCAATCAGTGTCAGTGGACTGATTTTAGGAATGAACCTGGTGTTGTACCAGTCTTTATCCTTTACACGGATAAGTATGAACCTTGTAAGGAAGCCGGCAATAAACGGAATCCCCAGGTAGATGAACACACTCTTTGCAATCTGTCCCATAGTTTTCTGTGCAACTGTTTCATTTGTCGGAAGTCCGAACCAGGCAGGCAGTACGGCGATGAACAGGTAAGCGTACACCGAAAAGAACAAAACCTGAAATATTGAGTTAAATGCAACCAGCCCGGCTGCATATTCATTGTCTCCTTTTGCCAGTTCATTCCATACAATTACCATGGCTATGCATCGCGCCAGGCCTATTAAGATCAGTCCGTACATATAATCGATATTGAACCGTAGGAAGATGATTGCAAGGATGAACATCAAAACGGGACCAATTATCCAGTTTTGAAAAAGCGACAATCCCAGGACCTTTGTATTCCGGAATACATCGCCCAGTTCTTCATACTTCACCTTTGCCAGGGGTGGGTACATCATCACAATAAGTCCGATTGCTATCGGAATGTTTGTTGTGCCTGATGAAAGGCTGTTCCAGAATTCTGCAATATCCGGACTCAACCACCCTGCAATTACTCCAATGAACATTGCCAGGAATATCCAGAGGGTAAGATAACGGTCAGTAAATTTTAAACGTTTTGTGGATGGCATAATGCTGTCTGTTTATTATTTATAACCTGAAACTGTTACACTGAAGATACCAACCTGCCCGTTTCTGAACAGTTCCAGTTCATCACAGGTCATGTACTTTTTGAGTAGTTCATCAGGAAGAGAGATCTCTTTCTGTTTATGAATCTGCAGATTAAGAAATTTATTCTTGTTGATAATATCAAGATAATCATTAAGTTGAATTGCTCCTGAAACGCAACCTGCATACATCTCAGCATCTGTCCTTAGTTTTTCGGGGAGGTAGCCTTTCAGCACAACATCTGAAACACAAAAATGCCCGCCAGGCTTGAGGACACGGTAAATCTCACGGAATGCCTTCTTCTTGTCCGGAACTAGATTAAGGACACAGTTTGATATTACCACATCGAACTGATTGTCGGGTAGGGGCATTTTTTCAATATCTCCCTTAACAAATTTCACATTGGTATAACCAAGCTTCAGGTTGTTGTCCCCGGCTTTTTTCAGCATCTCTTCCGTAAAATCGATACCCGTGACCTGACCTGATTCACCGACAAGAGCACGGGCAACAAAACAATCATTGCCGGCTCCACTGCCCAGATCGAGCACTGCATCACCTTTCCTTATGCCCGCAAACTGTGTGGGAATGCCGCAGCCAAGGTTCAGGTCAGCATCAGGATCATAGCCTGCAAGGTTTTCATAATTTTCGCTGAACACTGTGTAATCAGGTCCGGAGCAGCAACAGGAACTGCCGCAGCATGATCCTCCGGCCTGATCTTTGGATTGTCTGGCTATCTCTCCGTATTTTTCTATTACAGTTTGTTTTAAATCTTTTCCTTTCATTTTTTCCTCTCTGTTTCTTCTACTATTCTGACAGAATCAGTCACATATTTTTCGCACAGCGTATCAAATAATCCCTGTTCGATTATCTTCCTGTGATCGTCGGGATCATTCATGTCAAGGCCTTTTAGCAATTCCCTGCATGATGTTGAACCATTCAGTCTGATAAATTCATTGAAGAACTCACGTGTCTTTTCGTAAGTAAGCTGCTTGTTTTCATCAGGATCACCCATGGCTTTGCCGTATTTTATTCCCAGGGCCATAAGTGCACCTGTAACTGCACCACATATAAGTTGCTGCCGGCCCATGCCTCCTCCGAAAGCACAGGAAGTTTTAAGACAATCATTTTCTGATAGTCCGTGTTCTGTTCCAAAAACTGTGAAGACTGACTGTGAGCAATTGAATTTACTTCTGAAGTACTCAATAGCTTTTTCCGATTTGTTCATAATGCAGGTTTGATTTTATTTAAATACAATGCATTGAATTTTTCATGTATCTCATTTCTTATCCTACGGAATTCACTCATTATAAACTCCTCAGAACCATGTGTTTTTGAAGGATCTTCAAAACCTATATGGAGGCGGTGCTTAACCCTTCCGGCAAAGACAGGACAGGTCTCATTTGCGTCATCACATACAGTTATGACATAATCCCATTGTTCATTAAGATAGCGCTCTACTGATTCAGGCCTGTGCCGGCTGATGTCAATCCCGGCTTCAATCATAACAAGCACAGCCTTTTTATTGACATTTTCGGCAGGGATAGTTCCTGCAGAGAAAACTGTCATCCGCTTATCAAATGACTGTAAAAAGCCATGTGCCATCTGACTGCGGCAACTGTTACCGGTACATAGTATTAATATTTTCATGCTCACTTACTATAACGGTTTAATTTTCTGATAAATGCCATTTAGGCAGGTTTTGTAATACTCTCTTATTGTATTTTCATGCTCAGCCATTGGTTTCACTGGTACCAGGTCAACTACCTCATTATACTTCAAACCTGAATTGAAAAGCGTTTCAGTGGTTCCCCACAGCATTGCAGTTATTGTTTCATTTGCTTCAGTTTCTGACAAACCGTATGAAAGTGCGAGCTCCTTTAACTCCTGCAACTGATACCAGAAATAGGTATGTCCCATTGCGCTTATTGTTGCATAAGCCTCTATCTTGCTTTCCTCTGCCACAGGTACCTGGCCTAATTTTTCAAAGATCGTAAGAAACTCATTTACAATATTTTTGTCAGCTGAACTTGCAAAACAAACCGGATTATATCCTTTATTAACATAGGTGCCAGCATTGGGATTCATGCGGGCAATGTTTTTAACCTCCGGGATGACAGTTCTGATCTTTTCAATTGTTATTTTGGGTGCCAGTGATACTACAAGAGTATCTTTCCTGATTGAATTTTTAATTTTTGCCAGTGTTTCCATCAGTACCGGGGGATGCAGTGCTATAAATACCCAGTCTGAAGAAGCAGCCACAGATGGATCAGTGTCTGAAGTCTCTATTTGAGGGAAATCAGACTTCAGGACTTTCAGTACAGCTTCATCTGTTTCATATACAGAGATTTTTCCGAATGAAACTTTTGCATTTTTAAATCCATTGAGCAGGATCCGGGTAATGCGCCCTCCACCGATAAAACCTATTGTCTTCATAAGATATAATTTAAGTTCTTAATGGATTACATTATTGCATTGAAAAGGAAGCCTATAAGCATGATACCTGTTGCCATTATGCCGGCAAATGTCAGAATGAACGGGAGTTTAAGGACTTTTTTAAGAATTATCATCTCCGGAAGTGAAAGACCTATAACAGCCATCATGAATGCCAGTGCAGTTCCCAGTGATGCACCTTTTTCAATCAATACCGATACTATCGGGATTATTCCGGCAGCATTTGAATATAAGGGTACACCTATAATAACTGATAATGGAACGCTGTACCAGGCAGACTTGCCCATCAGGGAGGACATGAAATCCTCAGGAACATACCCATGTGCTCCTGCACCTACTGCAATCCCGATTACTACATAAATCCATACTTTGCCCACTATTTCCCTTACCGAATTATATCCATACTGTATGCGTTCTGAAAATTTCAGTTTTTCATATCCGGCATCCTGGTTGCCAGATTGAGACTTGTAAACCCAGTCCTGAACCCAGTGACCGAGATTCAGTTTGCCGATAATCCATCCGGCATTTATTGCGATAAACAGTCCTGAAACAACATAAATGACTGCTGTCTTCCATCCAAACATGCTGAAAAGCAGTGCTATGGCAACCTCATTAATCATTGGTGATGCGATAAGAAAGGAGAACGTAACACCGATCGGTATTCCTGCCTCAACAAAGCCAAGAAATAATGGAATAGCAGAACAGGAACAGAAAGGTGTGACAATGCCAAGCATCGATGCCATAACATTTCCGGTGTAAAGTGACTTTCCTTCGAGTGCTTTGCGCGTTTTCTCAGGTGAAAACCAGGAGCGTATTATTCCAACAAAGAATATTATAAGTGTCAGTAGCAGTAAAACCTTCGGAACTTCAAAAACAAAGAATCTTAATGCCTCTGTAAAGTGTGTGCCT
>JAKLDT010000150.1 GCA_022703405.1 Bacteroidota bacterium
TTTCATTTTATATATGTTTTAGTTTTTACTTTTCAGAGAAGTGTACATCGGATTATTCCATGTAAAAAACCTGTTCAAGCGGAACAGTTACAGGGGAGTTATCAGGGTTTGTTTCCATTATATCAGCCATATATTTCCACCATTTCTTTACTACTTCAGTCTGACCCAGATCCTGTGAGGAGTTTTCGCCAGATTGTTCCTGGTATGCAAACAGGGTATTTGTCTCCTCGTCAAGAAAAATAGAATAATTCCCTACTCCTTCATCTTTCAGCAATCTGACAAGTTCCGGCCATATTTCATTGTGCCGTTTAGTGTATTCCTGTTTGAAGCCGGGGTAAAGCTTCATCTTAAAACCAAATCTTCTTGTTTTCATTTTACTAGCCGAGTTTTACAACAAATGTTGATAATATAAGTACTGATATTCCTAAAGTAAGGACAATAATAGTCTTCTTGTCTGCTCCTTTCCATTCATTGAGCAGAATGCCCCAGATATTGCTAATAGCTATGTTAAGAGCCATGAGGATGCTCCATCCGAAAACTGACATACCTTCAGGCAGTTTACTTGATCCCATACCGAAAAAGTGAAACTGAAGGAACCAGAGTATGCCGGCAAGAAAGGTGAAGAATATATTATTCAGAAGGACACTTCCGGGTACAGACAGGTAATCGCGGTAAGTTTTGTTCTTTATATTAAGGTATGCACAGTAAACAAGGTTAGTTATAAAACCACCGATAAGGATGAAGATAAGTGTCGGGTTTTTCTGGAACAGAGGATTTGTCCCATGAGCAAGGGCAGCTTCTTCAATAGGTTTCCCGGCTTCAAATCCGAAATTAAAGCAGGCGCTCATAACTCCGGCGAATATTGCTATAAGAATCCCCTTCTTAAGTGCAAACTCCTTGATTGCGGCTTTTTTCTCTTCTTCAGATAGTTTTGAGGATTTCAGGGAACCTGCATATCCTATAATTGCTATTCCGGCAACTGTTATTGCTACGCCGGTCACTGTTAGGATACCGGCATTTGTCGCAAAGAGATTATCCCCGGCAATTAAAGGTGGCAATAATGTCCCGAACGCTGCACATAATCCAAGGGCAATGCTTTGTCCGAGTGCCACTCCAAGATACCTGATGCTCAGTCCGAATGTAAGACCACCGAAGCCCCAGAGAGCTCCGAAAAACATAGCCATCAGCTTTGCAGAGGAGGGGGAATCCTTAATTATGGGCATCAATTCACCATGAGGAACAAAGATCAGTGCAAAAAGAGTGGGTGCGATAATCCAGGCTGCAAGACCCTGCATTATCCAGTACGATTCCCATGCCCATGATTTAACCTTTTTAAAAGGAACATAAAAACTTGCAGCTCCAATGCTGCCAAGTGCTATAAGTACAATGCCGATAAATGGATTCATTCGTTCTAATGTTAATATCGCAATTTAGAAATTTCAAAAAAGAAAATGAGTTTTAATCTGTTTTTTTATTCACCAATTTTTCATATCCTTGATAAACCTTATTTAACATTATCAATACAAGCATAGCTATGAAACAAATTCTTTTTTCTTTTGTCTTTGTTCTAATTATGCATCAGGCTGTTTCACAGGATCTGACTGTTAAGGATCTGACATGCGATCACCTGATCAATCCGGTAGGCATTGACAATCCCAAACCAAGGTTTTCATGGAAAATTTATGGAACCGGGAATAATATTATGCAGGCTGAATATTCCTTAAAGGTATCAACTGATGCAAAGTTCTCTAAAATTGTATGGCAGACGGAAAACGTTAAGTCTGATGAATCAATACTGAGACTTTATGCCGGTCCGGAACTTAAATCTGGTCAGAGATATTACTGGCAGGTACGTATCAGGGATAATAAGGGACGAACCTCAAAATGGAGCTCACCGGCCTATTTTGAAATGGGCCTGCTCAAGGAATCGGACTGGAAGGCAAAATGGATAGAGATGGACGGTGATACACTTCAGTATGCGCCATCTCCTCATTTCAGAAAAGAATTCCAGCTTGATAAAAGTATTTCCCGTGCACGGATTTATGTTACTTCTCATGGTTTTTATGAGCTTCACCTGAACGGACAGAAAGTCGGAGACAGGGTGCTGACACCCGGCTGGACATCCTACGGGAAGAGACTTCAATACCAGGTCTATGATGTTACATCAATGCTTGTTAAGGGCAAAAACGCTGTTGGCGCAGTTCTTGGTGACGGATGGTACCGCGGTTCACTTGCATGGAGCCGCAACTGGGCAATATACGGTAAAAGCCTTGGTCTTTTCATGCAGATGGAGATAACATACAGTGACGGAACAAGTACTCTCATCGCTTCCGATGACTCCTGGAAAGCAAACAGGGACGGTGCCATAAGAATGAATGATATATATAATGGTGAGACTTATGACGCCACCAATAAACTGACAGGATGGAGCCAGCCAGGTTATAACGAAAGCAAATGGGTTCCGGTAATAACTGCAGATTACAAATTCAACCTTATTGCCACTGAAGGGCCTGCAGTAAGGAAAATTCAGGAAATAAAACCAGTAAAGCTATTCAGAACTCCCAAAGGCAGTCTCGTTGCTGACATGGGCCAGAATATGGTTGGCTGGATCAGACTGAAGGTAAACGGACCCAAAGGAACTATTGTAACAATCCGACACGCAGAAGTGCTTGATAAATACGGAGAATTCTATACAACAAACCTTAGAGCTGCAAAATGTCAGCTCATGTACACCCTTGCAGGGAACGGTGATGAAGTTTACGAACCGAGGTTCACCTTTATGGGATTCAGGTTTGTTGAAATAACTGGTTTTCCCGGAGAACTGAAACCAGAAAATCTGACTGGAATTGTAATTCATTCCGATATGCCTGTAACAGGAAAATATGAATCATCAAATCCTCTTCTTAATCAGCTGCAGCATAATATTCAGTGGGGTCAGAAAGGAAATTTTGTTGATGTACCGACCGACTGCCCTCAAAGGGATGAGCGTCTTGGCTGGACAGGTGATGCACAGGCATTCTGCAGGACAGCTGCTTATAATATGGATGTCGCAGCTTTCTTCTCAAAGTGGCTCAAAGATGTATCTGCTGACCAGAGAAAAGGCGGTGAAGTGCCTGTTGTTGTACCTGATGTGCTGAATCCACAGGGCTCACCAACTGCAGGAAGCTCAGCCGGCTGGGGAGATGTTGCTGTTATTGCACCATGGACCATGTACCAGGTTTATGGCGATAAGGACCTGCTCAGGACCCAATATCCGAGCATGCTGGCCTGGGTTGAATATATAAAGAAAACTGCAGGAAATGATTATATCTGGAATAATGGAAGCGTATACGGAGACTGGCTGTTCTATCACCCGCCTGTGAATAATCATCCCGAACCTGACGGACATACAGACCATGATTTTATTGCTACCGCGTTTTATGCATATTCAACTCAGCTGCTTATTCAGTCTGCAGAACTGTTCGGACAATCGGAAGATGCAGGTGTATTAAGGGCTGTGCATGAAAAGATTAAGGAAGTATTCAATCATGAATATGTAACAAAAGCAGGCAGGGTAGGCACAAATTCGCAGACTTCATACGTACTGGCTCTTATGTTTGACCTTCTTCCTGAAGATCTGAGACCAAAAGCAGCCAAATTCCTTGTGGATGACATAAAGAGCAGGGGTAACAGGCTGTCAACAGGTTTTCTCGGTACAGTATATCTGTGTCATGTACTCTCCGATAACGGCTATACTGATGTTGCCTATGATCTTCTTTTGCAGGAAAACTATCCTTCATGGCTCTACCCGGTTAAAATGGGAGCAACAACTATCTGGGAAAGATGGGACGGTCAGAAAACCGACAGCACCTTCCAGGATGCAGGGATGAATTCCTTCAATCACTATGCTTATGGTGCAATAGGCGACTGGATGTACCGTGTATCGGCCGGCCTTGAGATAGGCAAACCAGGCTACAAACAGATAATAATCCAGCCTCACCCTACCAAAAGACTGAATTATTCAAAGGCTTCATTTGAAAGCTCTTATGGAACAATAAGATCGGGCTGGGAAAGAAAAGATTCAAAGATATTTGTCACAGTCAGTATACCTGCGAATACAACAGCACAGATAAAGCTGCCTGTTTCTTCAGCAGATCAGGTCAGCGAGAAGGGCACGGCAGTTACTGCAGGCAAAAACTTCTCAGGCTTCCGGACAGAGAATAACTGTGTTGTTTTTGATGCCGGATCAGGTGATTACACATTTGAATTTTCTGAATAGAAGAATAGCGGATCATAATAAAGATTATTTTTGCTGGCCCTTTTTTTACAGGGCCAGCTTTTTTTATGGATTTCATTCATAATCATACCGGTGAATTTGCAGCTTTGCTTACAGCTGTTTTCTGGACAATTACCTCGCTTAGTTTTGAATCAGCCAGCCATAGAATAGGCTCATTATCAGTAAATATACTCAGGCTGATAATAGGTTTTGCATTTCTGTCGGTGTATAATCTGTTTCACAGGGGAATAGCTTTTCCGACCGATGCAGTAACTCACAACTGGATATGGCTTACACTGTCGGGCTTTGTAGGATTTGTCTTCGGTGATCTGTTCCTGTTCAAGTCTTATACAATTATAGGATCGAGGTTTTCGATGCTGATAATGACCCTGGTCCCTCCCATCACTGCATTCTTCAGCTTTTTTATGCTGGGTGAGCGGCTTACCCTGTTCAATTACCTCGGTATGTCACTTACTTTTGCAGGCATAGCACTGGCAGTGCTCAACCGCGACGGCGAGAATGACAGACTTTCATTGAAATTATCTCCCAGAGGTGTATTGTATGCACTTGGCGGAGCCCTTGGGCAGGCTCTCGGACTGGTACTGAGTAAAGTAGGCTTACAGGATTATGATCCTTTTGCTGCAACACAGATAAGAATAATTGCGGGCATAGCAGGTTTTTCAGTATTGATAGCTTTCCTTGGCAGGTGGCGCAATGTAGTTAAAGCTACAGCTGACAGAAGCGGAATGCTTTTTACGGTTCTCGGTTCATTTTTCGGCCCTTTCCTTGGAGTCTCGCTCTCACTTATTTCTGTTAAATATACCGAAGCAGGAATTGCTGCAACAATCATGGCCCTGGTTCCGGTATTCATTATTCTGCCAGCGGTAGTCCTTTATAAACAAAAGGTAACATGGGCTGAAATAGCCGGCGCTTTTCTGAGTGTTGGCGGAGTAGCTTTATTCTTTATTTAGAATGACACCTGACGATCTTAAAATACGTGGTCTCGAAAGTGAACTTCAGTTCTCTGCATCAAGGAGCACAGGAGCCGGAGGGCAAAATGTGAATAAGGTGAATACCAAGGTAGAACTCCGGTTTAGTGTAATTTCTACACTTATTCTTTCTGATGAAGAGAAAGAGCTGATTATTAATAAATTGAAGAACAGGCTTAACAAGGAGGGAGAACTTGTTCTTGTCAGCCAGGAAGCCAGGTCACAGCTGGCAAATAAGCTTGCAGTTACTGAAAAATTCTACAGACTCCTTGCATCAGCACTTACCTTACCTTTACAGAGGAAGGAGACCAGGCCAACAAAAGCATCAAAATTAAAAAGACTTGAATCGAAGAAATTCCGCAGCACTGTAAAGAAGTTCAGACGTTCTGACAGGATAACCGGAGAAGAATAAAGCATCCCTGACGCTCATACCTCCTTTAATTTCCATTTGCCTCTTCTGAAAACAAGCCAGGCTGTCAGAGTCATAAGCGACTCTGCAATTACAATTGAAATGAAGACGCCGTTCTCCTTCATATCAGCCTTAATTGCAAGCAGCCAGGCAAGAGGTATCTCAACCATCCAGAAAGCAAATACATTTATTTTTAAAGGTGTTGTTGTATCACCAGCACCATTGAATGAATTTACCAGCACCATGCCCAATCCGTAGGCAATGAATCCAATACTGATTATTCTCAGTCCTTCAACTCCGGCGTTAAAGACTGCAGCATCATCAATAAAGAATCCGATGAAAGGTTGTGGAAAAAGAACCAGTATCAGTCCTATAACGCCAAGCAGTATCATGTTAATCCATCCGGTAACCCATACAGAGCGTTCTGCACGATCAGGTTTTTTCGCCCCGAGATTCTGACCAACAAGTGTAGAGGCAGCATTGCTTATTCCCCAGGATGGCAGGATTGCAAAACCTATTATCCTGATTGCAATTGTATAACCGGCAACTATATCACTCCCGAAACTTGATATTATCCTGACAAGTGCAATCCAGCTTGTTGTACTTATAAGGTTCTGACCTATAGAGCCCAGTGAAAGCTTTAACAGCCTTATTATCACCCTCACATCAACACCAATGTGCCAGAAGGCAATCTGAATTCTCTTCCTTCCAAATAATAATAGATAGAACTGAAAAAGAACAGCAGTTCCTCTGCCGATAGTTGTTGCAGCCGCTGCACCGGCTACACCCATTTCGGGGAATGGACCCAGACCAAAAATAAGGCAGGGATCAAGCACTATATTAATAATATTGCCAAGCCACAATACTTTCATGGCAACAGCAGCGTCGCCTGCGCTTCTGAATACTGCGTTTATTATAAACAAAAGCATTATGACAACATTTCCCCCAAGCATTATTTTTGTATAGCCTGTCATGTTGTTCACTATTTCCTGTGAAGCTCCCATCGCTTCCAGCAGGTTGCCTGCATAAAAGAATCCGGGAATGCCGATAACTGCCGATACTGTTATTCCTGTCAATATTGCCTGAACTGCTGCTTTTGAAGCTGCATCAGGATTCTTCTCTCCTATTCTTCTGGAGACCAATGAAGTAGTTGCAGTGCCCAGTCCAAGTGATATTGCATAAATAATTGTAAGCAATGATTCCGTGAGGCCAACAGTAGCAACAGCATCTGATCCCAGTTTTGAAACGAAGAAGATATCTGCTATTACGAATATCGACTCCATGACCATTTCGAGGACAGCAGGTATAGAAAGAAGAAGTATTGCCCTGCTAAGCCGGCCCTCGGTAAAGTCCTGTTCGGTTCCTGATATAGCCTCGGCTGCATCACGGAAAAATGTGCTGATATTTGATTTAACCCTTTTCATACACGGGCTACAAATATATTCAAATTTGGCTCAGGATTTTTTGCAGTAGCGATCGTGTTTTTGCATGATGAAAATGATGCTTTCCGAAATAATAATAAAGAGAGGATTATTTTTTAAAAAAATAATTCAGAAAAAGACCTTGATTGAAAAATCACAGGTATGATACAAAAGAAGCAGTCAAATGAAAAATCAGAAAAAATATCGCTGTAAATATCTGTATTACAATACTATGCAATTATGCATTTAAAATGCATAATTATCATTGTTAATAAAATACAATATGTGTTAATATTTATGATAGCAGGATGATACAATATATTAGCAGATTACTTATTTTCGTCCAAAATAATTTATAAAAACCAATATTAATTAA
>JAKLDT010000151.1 GCA_022703405.1 Bacteroidota bacterium
TCTCACAGATATGTCTCCCTTAAACATGGTATCAAAAAAAAGCTGCTATAATTTTTACAGGCAACATGTAACGATTACATTTGTGCTGCAATTTTATCAGTTATTTATGTTCAGCATAGAGAGCAGGGATACTCATTCGAATGCACGCACAGGGCTGTTGACAACAGCGCATGGAGATATTCCGACTCCCATATTCATGCCTGTGGGAACCGTAGGTACCGTAAAAGGTGTTATGCAGCGTGATCTTTCAGATGACATCGATGCCCGGATAATACTTGGCAACACATATCATCTATATCTGAGGCCGGGGCTTGATATCCTGAAAGCTGCAGGAGGTCTGCACAGGTTCATGGGATGGGAGCGGCCCATACTCACCGACAGCGGAGGATACCAGGTATTCTCGCTTACGGGAAATATGAAACTTACCGAGGAAGGTGCACAGTTCAAATCGCATATTGATGGTTCAAAACATATCTTCACTCCTGAGAATACTGTTTATATTCAGAGGGTTATAGGCGCTGATATAATGATGGCCTTCGATGAGTGTGCTCCGTGGCCTGCTGATTATAATTACGTTAAAAAATCGGTTGCACTTACTCACAGGTGGCTCGACAGGGCAGTGAACCGTTTCATGGAAACAGATCAGCTGTGGGACTGGGAGCAATACCTGTTTCCAATTGTACAGGGCGGTACCTATGATGACCTGAGAAGGGAATCTGCAGAAAAAATTGCTTCAAAGAATATGGCCGGGAACGCGATAGGAGGACTATCAGTAGGGGAACCGGCAGAAGAGATGTACAGGGTTATTGAGGTTGTAAATGAGATACTTCCTGCTGATAAACCGCGTTATCTGATGGGTGTCGGAACACCGGTAAACATACTTGAGGCAATCGACAGGGGAATAGATATGTTCGATTGTGTTATGCCGACACGAAACGGAAGGAATGGAATGATCTTTACAGGCGAGGGGACAATAAATATAAGGAATAAAAAGTGGCAGGATGATTTCAGCCCTATTGATCCCTCCGGTCCCTCATTTGTAAGCCTGAATTATTCAAAAGCTTACCTGAGGCATCTTGTAATGGCAGGAGAGAACCTCGGAGCACAGATTGCAAGTATACACAATCTTGCCTTCTACCTGCGACTTGTAGGCGAAGCAAGGGAAAAGATACGTGAAGGAGTCTTCAGACAATGGAAGAATTCAATGGTGAAAAAACTTTCAGTGAGGCTTTAGCTTCCCTGAAAATAAAGAGGATCGACAAATATATAATAAGGAAGTTCCTGGGAACTTTCTTCTTTGCCATTGTGCTTATTCTTACTGTTGCAGTGGTATTCGACTTTGCCGAGAAAATCGACAACTTCATGGAAAAAGAGGCTCCGGTAAAGGCTATTATCTTCGATTACTACTTCAATTTCATACCATATTTCGCTACACTTTTTGCCCCTCTGTTTGTATTCATCTCTGTTATTTTTTTCACATCAAAAATGGCCATAAATACAGAGATCATTGCAATACTTAACAGCGGAATGAGCTTCAGGAGGATGATGTGGCCTTATCTTCTGTCGGCTTTCGTAATAGCCGTTTTTGCATTTGTCCTCACTAATTTCATAATACCGCGTGCAAACCTGCAACGGATGGATTTCGAAGATAAGTATTACAGGTCAGTGAGCAGGAAAGTAACTGTCGAGAACATTCATCGTCAGGTATTTCCGAATGTGTATGTTTTTATGGGTACCTATAATCCGATCAGCCAGCGCGGACAGAATTTTACTCTTGAAAGGTTCAATGATTCCGGCAGGCTTGTATCAAAGCTTTCTTCACCAACAGTAGTTTTTGATACTCTTACTAATAAATGGTCTGCTATTAATTATACCCTGCGGGAAATTACCGACAGGGAGGAAGTATTGACCAAGGGAAAACAGCTTGACACAACCCTGACAATCACACCCCGTGATTTTTCGAAGGATCCCGGTTTTGTTGGTACAATGACTTACAGGGAACTTAATGATTATATTGATCTTCTCAAACTGCAGGGATCAGACGAACTGAAACTTTTTCTCATTGAAAAGCACAGGCGTTTCTCCAATCCCTTTGCAGTCTTCATACTAACATTCATAGGAGTATCTCTTTCTTCAAGAAAGGTCAGGGGAGGGATAGGCATGAACATAGGGATTGGCCTTGTGCTGAGTTTTTCATACATCCTCTTCCTCCAATTTGCTTCCCAGTTCTCACTTAAGGGTGATCTTAGTCCCTGGCTTGCTATGTGGATCCCGAACATCCTGTATGCTTTAATTGCAATGGGCCTTTATAAGATGGCCCCGAAGTGATTATTGTGACCATTGTCATTAATTTTTCCGGTAATTTATTTTTAGTTTGCTTGCTTAAAACCAGCTTATATGCCAGATAATAAAAAGATACGTGAACTTAAGGAAAAGCGTGAAAAGCTTTTACTCGGAGGTGGTGAACAGGCCATCGAAAAACAAAAAGCCATGGGCAAAAGAACGGCCCGTGAAAGGATACTTGGACTCCTTGACAAAGATTCATTCAATGAATATGACCTTTTTGTAGAGCATGATGCACACGATTTCGATATGGACAAGAAATCGCTGCCTACTGATGGTGTTATTATCGGTACAGGAACAATCTACGGTGCCCCTGTTGCAATTTTTGCCCAGGATTTTACAGTTGCCGGCGGTTCACTCGGCCTTATGCATTCCAGGAAGATAACGAAGATAATGGATCATGCGCTTAAAATGCGTATGCCTCTTATAGGTATAAATGACTCAGGCGGGGCCAGGATACAGGAAGGTGTTAATTCCCTTGCAGGCTATGGCGAGATCTTTTTCAGGAATACAATATCAAGTGGCGTGATCCCACAGATTTCAGTGATACTCGGTCCCTGTGCCGGTGGCGCAGTCTATTCCCCGGCTCTTACTGATTTTGTTTTTGTTGTGGATAACATTTCAAAGATGTTTATTACGGGTCCGGAAGTAATAAAGACTGTGCTCGGTGAGGAAATATCGATGGAGGATCTCGGAGGTGCAAGGGTGCACAGTGAAATTACAGGCAATGCTCACTTCTTTGCCCACAGTGAGGAGGAATGCTTTGAACAGATCAAGAAGCTTGTAACATTTATTCCATGGCATAATGGTAAAAAAGCAAGGCCTTTCGAGCCTGCCGAGCCACTTAAAGAATATAATATCAATAAGATAATGCCGGAAGACCCTACCCATCCGTACGATATAAAGGATGTGATAAGGGCTATTGCAGATAATTCCGATTTCTTTGAAATAATGGAACTGTATGCCAAAAACATAGTTATCGGCTTCGGGCGAATGGGAGGGAAGACAACAGGATTTGTTGCAAACCAGCCTCTTGAGATGGCAGGTGTGCTTGATGTTGATTCATCCGACAAGGCAGCCAGGTTCATAAGATACTGTGATGCCTTCAATATTCCGATAATCACTCTTGTTGACCTTCCCGGTTACCTGCCTGGTGTTGACCAGGAACATGCAGGTGTTATCAGGCACGGAGCAAAAGTACTTTATGCTTACAGTGAGGCAACAGTGCCAAAACTGACAGTTATTCTCAGGAAAGCCTACGGAGGTGGATATATCGCAATGAGCTCCCGTCACCTGAGAGCTGACTTTGTCTTTGCATGGCCGACAGCAGAAATAGCAGTCATGGGCCCTGAAGGAGCTGCAAACATTATTTTCAGAAAGGAAATCATGTCAGCTCCTGATCCAGAGCAGATGCGGAAACAGAAGGTTGAAGAGTATAAAATGAAATTCGCTAATCCTTATGTTGCAGCTTCACGCGGCTATGTTGATGCCGTTATTGAACCTTCTGAAACCCGCAGGATATTGCTGCATTCAATTGAAATATCAGATGCCAAGGATGTTCCCATGCCAGCCAAAAAACATGGTCTGCCACCATTCTGATCCCTGTTGAAGAGAAATATTATACTGAAAATGAATAGCATGGAAGATAATCTTGAATATCTTAATATAAACTCAGGACTGTACAAAACAAGGATCAATCCAAGGTTCAGGAACAGGAAAAAATACAAGCCTGCTGACCCGAAGCTTATTTATAGTTTTATCCCTGGTGTCATCGTTGAGATTCTGGTACATGAAGGCCAGAAAGTAAAACTGGGTGACGAGCTCATGATACTCGAGGCTATGAAAATGAAGAACCGGATAAAATGCAGTCTTGACGGTACAATTAAGAAAATTGTCGTGAAACAGGGTGCAAAAGTACCAAAGGGCACACTGCTGATAGAACTTGAATAACAGTTATTGAAGTGATCCCTGCCAGATAAGATGTTTCTTCAGCTTATCTGGAATTGCATGCCTTGACTTGAAGATGCCATAAACTGAAGATCCGCTTCCTGACATGAGGCTGAATACAGCACCGGCTTCATACAGGTCCTGCCGGATTTTCCCTATAAGAGGATACTTTGAAAAGACATTGTCTTCGAAATCGTTGACAACCTTTGATTTCCATTTTTCAGGAGGAAGGGTTTCAATTATCTGCAACAAAGACTCTTCAGGTTTTGAAGGTTTGCAGTTCTGGTATGCTTCCTTTGTGCTTACATTAATGCCCGGATTAAGAAGGACCATGTAGTAATTCTTCAGGATTTCCTTCGATGTCAGAGTCATTTTCTCACCACGGCCTGTTGCATAGGAAGCCCGGGCTTCGATAAAGAAAGGACAGTCGCTGCCAAGCTCCAGGGCAATTGATCGCAGCTCTTCACAGCTTATGTTAAGTGCAAAAAGCCTGTTCAGTCCGCGAAGCATGTATGCAGCATCTGCCGACCCTCCTCCCAGTCCGGCACCTGCCGGTATTGCCTTGTGCAGATGAATTTTAAGTGAAGGAAATGAGTGTATTCTCCTGAGCTTCTCTGCTGCTTTAAGTACCAGGTTGTCACCGGGATTTCCGCCCGGATCAATCCCTGTTATTACAAGCTTGTCTTTCTGACCCTTCCTGTCATTCACAACAAATTCAAGGGCATCGGTAAATGGCAGAGGGAGAAAGAAAGTCTCGATATCGTGGTATCCGTCATCCCTTCTGGCGGTTATTCTCAGGCCCAGATTTATCTTTGCTCGCGGAAATACTACCATCACCTTTTATTTTATGTAAAAATACATGATGCAATTCATATTGCTGCCCTAAATGTATGTTAATGCTTTTCAACAAGTTTTTAACAAAATCTGTTTGTAATAAAAAGCCGGATTTTTACAAGTATTTTATTGTTGTTGTCATACCTTTATCAAGCCCCTGCTAATTCAGGTTTTTATTTGTAATTATAAGTAAATAAGGTATTTATATAGATGGCAAAAGCTGTAAACTCGCCTAAAAAGACAATAATGGTACTTCCGGATTTCGGGAAAGTGCCTCCGCAGGCGCTCGATATGGAGGAAGCTGTACTTGGTGCTGCGATGCTTGAAAAGGAATCTGTAATAACCATTCTCGATATATTAAAACCTGAGAGTTTCTACAAGGAAGCTCATCAGAAAATTTTCAAGGCAATATGCGATCTCAATGCCAGAGAGTATCCTGTTGACCTGTATACAGTTACTGAAGAACTGCGTGCTAACGGTCTTCTTGAAAGCGTTGGGGGACCGGTTTATCTTACGCAGCTTACAGCAAAAATTGTGTCCGCCGCTAATGCCGATTATCATGCAAGGATAGTTGCTCAGAAATATATTCAGCGTGAGCTTATCAGGGTTTCAACGATGATCCAGACAAGATCATTTGATGATACTGAAGATATTACCGAATTGCTCGATTTTTCCGAGAATGAGATATTCCAGATAGCCGAGGGCAACATAAAGAGAGAAATTGCTCCGATAAATTCAGTTATAAAGGATGCAATACGCGAAATTGAGGCTGCAGGTAAGAGGGAAGACGCCCTTGTGGGGACTCCTTCCGGATTCACAAAGCTTGACAGGCTGACATCAGGGTGGCAGAAGGCAGAACTTGTTATTATAGCTGCAAGACCCTCGATGGGAAAAACTGCATTTGCACTTTCTATGGCACGCAATATGGCTGTTGAACATGGTAAATATGTTGCCATATTCTCATGTGAAATGTCTTCAGTTCAGCTTGTTAACCGCCTTATCGTTGCAGAAACAGAGATTCCTGGTGATAAGATAAAGAACGGACGTCTGAACGAAGAGGAGTGGAAACAGCTCGATACAAGGATCAGAAAACTTGTTCAGGCGCCAATTTTTATTGATGATACTCCTGCTATATCAATAAGTGAACTCCGTGGCAAATGCAGACGCCTTATGGCTCAGCATAAGCTTGATGTTGTCATCGTTGACTACCTTCAGCTTATGTCGGGACCTGAAAATGCAGGAAGCCGTGAACAGGAGGTAAGTACTATTTCAAGGTCGCTTAAAAGTATAGCAAAGGAGCTTAATGTGCCCATCCTTGCTCTCTCTCAGCTTAACCGTTCTGTAGAGATGAGGGGAGGCTCAAAAAGACCTCTTCTGTCTGACCTGCGTGAATCGGGAGCAATTGAACAGGATGCCGATATGGTGGTCTTCATCCACAGACAGGAAAAATTCGGAATACCTGAATTTGAAGATGGTACATCAACAAAAGGAATTGCTGAAATCATACTTGCAAAGAACAGGAACGGCCCTGTTGATGACGTGAGACTCCGTTTCAGGGAAGAGAAGGCTCAGTTCGTTGACATTGATGATTTTGAATTCGAAAATGAGCCGGATGGCAAGCCGGTTCAGAGCATGACGTTCGGATCAAAAATGAACCATGACAATTTCAGGAAACTGGGAGGGGAGTTTGATAACGAATCAAATCTCCATGACGAACCTCCTTTCGCATAGAACATTCTGATATATCTGTGTAAATCTGCGTAATCTGCGGGAAATAATCTTCCGCAGATCATGCAGATTTTCGTTTATTTAGGAGATTATCAGTTGAATTTCAGGATGATCTTTGCTCCGATGCTTTTATATTTTGAATCTTCAAATCCGACATACACTCCGGCTTCTGCAAGAAAGAAGATCTCGCTGATACTGTATCCGATTTCTGAATAGAAAGGTTTGTTTTTTGTTCCCAGCAAGGACAGGCTTACATTTTCCCTCATAAGGGTGTTGCTGATTCCAGGCAAAAGCTTTATGAGGAGATATGGAGTTGTGTACTTAATGTGAAATTCACCGAATGCTTCAGGAGTGCTCAATGAATAGTATGCAGGAAGCATGAAAGCATCCTGGTAATCATCGAGGAGCACAAGTGGTGGTTGCGGATTGAAATGAAAGAAATCGTAAAATGGCACATTGCGGTTATCTGTAAAAGCTCCTGCCCTTGCTCTCCATCTCAGCTCACTGAAAGCCCCGATGTCATCATATCTTTTGCTTACCTCAAACCTTAACATGTCGTAATGCCTTATTACATCCTCAAAATCAG
>JAKLDT010000152.1 GCA_022703405.1 Bacteroidota bacterium
AGAATTTTTGAGCTTATTTTGCACTCCGAAACGGTGGATGTAGCTCAGCTGGTTAGAGTACCGGATTGTGGTTCCGAGGGTCGTGGGTTCGAACCCCATCTTCCACCCGAAATGAAGAAGCCGCCCTTTACACGGGCGGCTTTCTTATTTTATTCTAGGCTCCCTTTTTAACTGAAGCATACTTGTAATATGCAGTAACAGCCAGTCCGGTGAGCAGGATGACTGCAATGTAAACAAATGACGGAACGGGCACAGGATCTCCGGCGGCATAGGAATGCAGTCCCGAGAGATAGTAGTTTACTCCGAAATATGTCATGAGAACAGAAGAGAATGCAATTAGTGAAAGAAGGTTAAATGTATAAATATCCTTCATTGCAGGAATATTCCTGCTGTGAATAACAAGACTGTACAGGATAACAGTAATAAGCGACCATGTTTCCTTTGGATCCCAGCCCCAGTAACGGCCCCATGATTCATTTGCCCATACAGCGCCAAGGAAAGTTCCTATTGTAAGGAAATAAAGTCCAAGGGTGAGTGTCTTGTAATTAATTACTGTAAGTTCATCAATAGTGTTTGAGATTCTCTCCCTGTTCTTATTATTTGAAAGTGAAAGCAATATCATTGTTATAAGTCCGAGTATGGCTCCCAGTCCAAGGAAACCGTAGCTGCCGGTTATTACTGAAACATGAAGTGTAAGCCAGTATGACTTAAGTACAGGCACAAGATTTGTGATCTCAGGATCCATAAAGCTGAGGTGGGCCACCATAAGAGTCATTGAGCCAAGCACTGCAGTGGCCGACAGGGCAAAAGGTGATTTCCTGCTGAAGATAAAACCGGCAAGAAGTGTAACCCACGAAATGAATATCATTGACTCATAACCGTTGCTCATTGGTGAATGGCCTGAAATGTACCACCGTAATCCCAGTCCGAGTGTATGGAAAATAAATCCGGCAAGAAGGAGCCCCGAAAGGATGCGGATATACAATGATTTATCCTTTCTGCCCCGTATAACGTTTGCAATAAGAATGAGCAGCATTACAATGCCTACTGTTGCGTAATAGGGAAACAGCCTTTCGAAGATGCTCATTTTGAAATATGCCAGTTCAATAGCTGTTCTTGACGATGAAGGCAGTTCATAATCTGAAAATCTTTCCTGATAATCAGATATTGAATTAGTTACCTGCCTGACAGTTGTGAAGTTGCCATTATGAATAGCATCAGACAGGACAGGAATAATACCTGAAAGGTAAGTTGAATCATCCTTATTCACTGCTCCCGTAAGGGCTGATTCAGGTGATACCCAGTCGTTTGTACCATTCTTAAGCGGGAACAGCCTCATGAAATCACCCTTGTAGATCATGTACACGATATTCACGCGTTCATCGACTTTCATCAGTTCCTTGTCGTACTTATTCCTTTCGCCAGGGGCCTTTGCATAAGCCTTATTCACATCGGCAGATATCCTGTATGATCCGTCTTCAAGGTTAATAAGATCGGTGAAGGCAGCATATTTGCCACTGACGCCTATCGCCTTTTTCAGATCATCATTCGATACCCTTATCATCGGATAATCCTTCCAGTTATCGAAATCGAGATAGATTCCCATGAAAACCTGCATTGAAGTCATTCCCTCAAATTGATTTGAACGGGTAACCTTGCGCAGGATATCATTGCTGAGGGTGAATAGCGGCTCTGTTCTTCCCTTCTGGTCCTGAACAAGGATCTTACCGAATTCCTCAGCAGATTTTTTATCGGGAATGAGTTTCTGGGCATCAAGAGAAGAAAATCCTGTAAGAATAAATACAAGTATGACAGGAACCGATTTCCTTATAAGAGAATTCCAGTGACCGGCACTTATATTATGGAAAAGGGAATTCCTGTTTATCAGTGACACTATAATAAAAATGAACAGGAAGGCATATCCGGTATAAGATACAAGCATCCCTGCAAAATCGTGGTTTACAGAGAGTATGGTCCCCTTTTCATCTTTGTCGAACGATGACTGGTAGAATCTGTAGCCTCTGTATTTCAGAATGTTGTTCATAAAAATAAGGAAGGGCATATCCACATTGTTTGCCTTGTCGGTAAGCACCACATCGCTCTTATAGCCGGAAGGGCTTGAGGAACCGGGATAACGTTCAAGGATGAAATCATTCAGCTTAATTTCAAATGGCAGCTTTATCTCCTCAGAACCATAGCGGATTGCCAGTTTACTTCCTTCTATAATGCAGGAAGCTTCACCGTATTCAGAATCATTGCGGTCCCAGAGATAGACTGTTTTTGAATCATTTCCACTGAAGATATTGAAAATGAAGGCATTCTGGCCTGTTTCAGTTTCCGCGGGATTTACTGCTGCAGCCTTATAACCACCCGCATTTACAAGTTTCTCAGGGATAATCTTAATATCACCGAATGAAAGAATCTGCATGGGCTTAAGGATAACTTCCCTGCCCGATTCAGCCGGGCCCGCAGAATGAGCCATCATTGTCATCACAGTGAGTTCCTTATCTGCAGAGGCGACAAAATTTCCTGAATCAAACGCTATTCTCAGATCTCCGGGAATTGCCTCATCAAATGATATTGATATTCCATAGGCTGATTTAACCTCCCCTTTCTTCAGTACAACATTCTGCCTGTTCATCATGTCTTTTGTCAGCATAAGCGAGACTACAGGCACTCCTGCGGGATTTTCGCTTACCTGTTCAGTTGCATTGGGAATTATCTTTGAGAGTTCAAGAGTATAATCTCTGTTGTTTATGCTTACTTTTTTCCTGTATTCATCGGCAGATTCCGAGGTCATTGTGTAAGGAGTGCTGTTTGATCCGGTGACATTACCCGATCCGTCGGTAATTACAAAGCTTATTTTCCTTGCAAGTGAGTAGCACTTGTCCTGGCTCTCACCCTCCCTGATATGCATAGAACCTTCCCATCCGAAATAGCGGGTTATTGCTGCGCCTGCAAGCATAAGCACAAAGGCAAGATGGAATATCGCAACAGGAAGCTTCTGCTTGCGGAAAAGCCTGTAGATTACAAGCTGTCCAATGAGGTTGGCAGCAAGCAGGATAAGAATGAACTCAAACCATTTTGTTCCATATACCATATTATATGCTGCCACTGATCCGAAATCATTTTCAAGAAATGTTGCAACGGCCATTGAAAGGGCAAAGACTACGAACAGAATGCCCATTGCTGCCGGTGTGAAGATTAGTCTGAGGTATTTCATATTTTGAGTTTGGAGTTTGGAGTTAAATTAAAGACCGCAAATATAATTTTATAAATGTATTGTGAGACTAATGTTGCAATCATCAGCATTTTGAATATTCTGAAGCTTGTTTCAGTCCTGCTTTATCCTTTCGCTGCTGTATCATGAAGTCTGTGCCTGTCGAGTATTCTTACATGGGAAGAATCTGATTCAATAATACCGTCATCTTCAAATTCCCGCAGAATACGTACAACGCATTCTTTTGCCATACCGGTCATGTCTCCAAGTTCCTGGCGTGTAAGGATCATTTCATATTCTTCAGCGCCGAAAACATCATCAGACATATATATAAGTATATCAGCAAGCCTTCCGGCCATTCTCTTCTGAGTAAGGCTGGCCATTCTTTCATGAAGCCCCACAGTTTTTTTGCAGTAATCAGAAAGCAGGCTCTCGGCAAACACACTATTAGTGCGTGAAAACTGCTTAATAATCTCAGTGCTTACAAAGCAGGCCTGAACCGGAGAAATTGCAGCAACTGAATAATTATGGCGCGAAGTGGCCCAGGCTCCCGGACCAAGAATGAGATTTCCCGGTTTTTCGATGTCAATTATCAGGTTCTTATCATTTATACCTTCAATATAACTTTTTGCAAAACCGGTCGCCATGAAAAGAGCATTTGATGAAGGAGAACCCTGCTTTATCATCACTTCGCCCGGTCTGAAAGCTGCCTCATACCTGTTAGAGTTAAGAAGCTCCATTTCATTCTTAGTAAGGTGTTTGAAATTCTGCCAGCCGGCCGTGCATTTTTCACAATCATTAATCAGATTCAAATCAGTCATTTTCAGGAAAATACGTTAAGAAATTTAAGCATTAATATTTATCAGTGATATTATCGGTAAATATCAATATAAAAAATGACATTTATCAATCATACAGTTCATTTCTATCAATAAAAAAAGTAATAAAAAACATCAGTTATTGTTATTGCATTAACAGATCTTGGTGTAAATTGCAAAAAGAAAATTTTAACTAAACAAACCTGATATGAAAAACCTATTAAAAGTAATGTCACTACTGACCATCGCAGGCTTTTTATTTACAGCATGCGAAGGTCCTATGGGCCCCCAGGGTCCAGCAGGAACCAATGGTACAAATGGTACCAACGGTACAAATGGTACAAATGGTAAGGATGCAAATGAAACATGCAAACTCTGCCATAACAAAACAGTTGTTGAAGCAGTTGCAAACGAGTTCCACTATTCTCTTCATGCTCAGGGAGAGGCTTATGAAGAAGGAACAAGGAATGCATGCGCTCCATGCCATTCATCACAGGGTTTCCTGAACGTTGTTGCAAAAAGTACTCCTGCCACATTCGCAGGTCCTGATGCAAGCAACAAGTACACAAACAATTACGTAGCAGAAGCGAGTGCTCTTGCACTTCCTGCTCCGATCGGCTGTTTCACCTGCCACAGTGCACTTCACACAAACTATGCAGGCACAGAGTTTTCACCTCTTGCAACAACTTCACCTGTTAAAATGACAATGTGGGGAGCAGCAAAAGAGATCAACTTTGTAAAGACTGACGCAAACCTCTGTTCAAAATGTCACCAGCCAAGGCCTATAACAGGTTCAAACGGAAACGTAATTGACTATTCAAAGCTTGTTTCAGATCCTACTGCTACTTATAACCTTTCATCAATAAGCTACAGAACCGGTGTTCACTACGGTACACAGGGTGCAATGGCTGCTGGTGTTGGTGCAATTGAATTCGGCACCGGGACCTATACTCAGTCAGCACACGTTGCAAATGCATCATGCAACACCTGTCACATGGCTACTCCTTCAGGTCTTGCAGGCGGTCACTCATTCTCAGCAACAGCCAACTATAATGGTTGCAATGCAACAGGCTGCCATTCAACAATGAGTGCAACAAATGCAACTCTTACAGCTGCAAAAGCTGATGTAGCAACACTTATTACACAGCTTGCCGCCGATATCAATGCAGCAGGCGGAGGACATGACATTCTTGAAAAAGATGCTGACGGTACATATCATGGTTATTTCGATATCTATGATGCAACCGCAAATCCTGACGGCTACTGGAAGAACCCGAACCTCGGAAACGTTGCTTTACCAGCTCTCACAAATGCACAGTTCGGCGCTATCCTCAACTACCAGCTGGTTGTAAGAGGTGGTGGCAAGGGTGTTCACAACTATCCTTACATCAAGAAACTTCTTGAAGAATCGATTGCTGCTATCTAAGAACTTAGCATAAATAATTAAAGGGCGTTCCGTTTGGGACGCCTTTTTTTATCTGTGATGGAGAGGGCTGAAGGGCATAACCATCAACCTAAGAGTGGCCCAGGGTGGAATAGCAAGTTTACATTTTCCCCTCCTTTTGAAGGAGGGGTGGCCGCAGTATCTTGTTTATCCGAGTATTGTAAACTCTCATTGCGGCCGGGGTGGTTGATTTTTATGTCAAATAAATTCATTTTCATATTTAATATATTATCGCCTTCTTCTCGAAGAAAAGTATGAAATGCAAAACTGTTGTCAGAATTTATTACATTATCCAAACCTGGCTACAGATATTATTATCATTCTGAAATCCATGTATTAAGCAATATATTTATAATCTTATTTTTAAGATCAATTTAATCAACCACCCCGGCCGGGCAAAGAACTTTGTATATATCAGATAATCAATCGTCCCGGCCACCCCTCCTTCAAAAGGAGGGGAAACTTATAAAAATCATTCCTGGTATAAAATTACCCTTAGGTCGACAGCTATTGGCTTAAGGGCTGAAGGATTGAAGTTTAAGACCTGTATTCTGCCATGGCCTTCTCCTTCCTGGCATCGCGACTGATACGTATCAGGCTAATAATTGCGAAAAAATAATGCCCCCATACACCTGCCAGAAGAATTGAAAGTGTAATAATCATCCATGATGGGGCTCTTGTTGTCCAGAGAGCCCTGTGGCTTGAAGGAAGGTAATCGGTAGGTATTCCCCAGTGCTTTTCAACCCGTTTTTCGACATTACCATAAGTTGCATTGTCAATCATCGCGGCTACAATTGTCAGGTTGCCTTCTTTTCCGCCCGGCAGGTCGCCAGGAAACTCCGTTGATGCCATTCCTGACTCATCAAGTGTAAGATCGGCAACAACAAAATTGCTGAACATTCTGGGGATGAACACTGTAACTGTCTCTCCGGTAATCGGGACTTCTTTTCCGTTATCGGTAGTATGTGCAGTAACTGTTATTGTTTTGACTGAATCAACTTCAGAAAATTCCATGTCGATTACTGCTTCCCCGAGAACAGCATCCTGTGCATGAACTGCAAAATTAAACACAAATAACTGTATCATAATCAGATACATGCCTGGTGAATTTTTTCCTTTCATCATATTGTTCATGTTTGCACAGTTACTTCATTATTTCAATCTTATCCTGTTCCTGCATCTCAGAAATTGAGATTATTGGGGCTATTTTCGAGATCAGCATGAAGAGCATCGCAAAAACAGAGACCCCTGCAAGTGTAAGCGCCCACTCAATCCAGGTGGGTGAATAGATTATCCACTCAGGCCTCACATCCTGTATCGGAAGAAAGGGAGTTTCGAGAGTTGGAATTACTATAATATACCTGTTAACCCACAGTGCAAGCAGGGCAATTACTGCTGCAACTGTGATACCAGGTATTGTGCGGAACCTTGGAAAGGCTATTATTATTGCCGGTAATAAAATACCTATGTAATTGGCAAAAATGAACAACGAATAGTAATCGGTGAAAAGTTTATCGATTAGTATTGAATCCATTTTTATTGAACCGTACCACTTTGTCAGGTAATCGCTGAAAGTAAAATAGCCATAGAAAGCGGCAATAACTGTAAGCAGTACACCGATATTGACAAAATGCCGTTTTGTTATATACTCCTCAAGATGATAGATCCTTCTGAATATCCACATAAGGATTATAAGAAGACCCGTACCTGAGAATACTGCCGCTATTACAAAATAAGGACCGAAAATTGTTGAATGCCATCCGGGCTGGAGTGTGACACCGAAGATCCATGCAAGTACCGAGTAAACGATTATTGCTATTGCGATGATCATGGCTGACATTACAGTCCTGGCATTTGCAAGGATCTTTTTCTGCTTTTCAGAACCTGTAAACCCGAGAG
>JAKLDT010000153.1 GCA_022703405.1 Bacteroidota bacterium
GCCTTCTGCTGCCAGTTTTGTCCTGAGTCTTGCGCCGGTTTCGCCTCCGGGGCCCTGTGTTTTACAGACATAGTTGCTTTCAATCTTTGTGTCAATAAACCTGCTTATGTCAACAACCCTGTTGACGATCTGCGGACCGCGTGCATGGTAGTACATTTCCATAACAGTATGAGGCTTAACAACTTCAAGCTGTTCAGGGTAATCAGTGCTCATGCCGGCCATCCATCTTGCCGCTTCAACAGCTCTTGCAGTTATGTAATGGTCAGGATTTTCCTCATACAGGCCCCATGGATCATACGAAACAAGGGTATCAACCTGGAGGAGCCTGAAAAGAAATATCAGTCTGCCTTTTAGTTCCTGTATATTGTATTCATCCATCCTGTGGTTGGCATAATTCAGATCATAGATCTTTTTCAGTCCAAGCACCCGGGCCACCTCAGAATTGTCTATTTCATTGTTTACGAATCTTTCTCCGTTTGTAGCGCCTCCACCGGCAGCCTCATCATTTGAAGTCCTTATCAGATAACCTGTATAGCCTTCGTATATCAGTTTTGCAACAGTACCGGCTGCAAAAAGCGGAATATCATCGCAATGGGGCTGAATTACAGCAAGAACCTTACCCTTGTGAGGTTTGTCCTCTCTTACTTTTTCAATTACAACCTCCTCCTGCGACTGCAGAGGATTGCTGCTCTTCTGATTTCCCATACCCATTGCATAAGAGGCCGGAATCATTGCACCCAGTGCCAGATTGTTTGAAATAAAGCTTCTTCTTTTCATTTTTAATAATATTTTTATAATTGATAATCAGTTAGGTATAATTTCTATAACACAAAGATCCCTGGGTTTAAGTGTATGTTTTACACTTATTTTTCCATCTGAATACAGGCAAAGTTTTGTTTTTCCCATGTTGTCAGTAAGGTAAACTGAACCCTCAGGCTTCAAACCGTATTCCGATGCCTCGAAGTTCAGATCGACTTCATTTTCATTATCGCTTATACTTGCCAGTGCAATGCCAAGTGTATTATTTTCCGATAGCCAGGTTCCGGCATAGAGAAGTGGATAAGTTCCTTTGAAGGCTGTAACGCTTTCTCCCATTTTTCCGGCATATATCGATAGTCTTGATATGTCTGTTTCTTCCTCCGGGATATCAAAAACCGGTGAGCGCATGAACTTGCCGCCAAGAAGGTACTGACGGCACTTGTCCCTTACTGTTGCAAGCCTCAGCAGGTAGTCTGTTTCTTCTTTTCTCTCTGATGCCAGGAAGGGCTGATAATTTGAAATTACCGGCTGCAGACCCCAGACAAATGAACGGGCCTGTTCCATCATGAACTGCCTGGAAAATTTCCTGTCGAGCATTTTGAGTGGCTCTTTCGGTGCATATTTTTCAGGCCACAATTCATCATAAGGTGGCACAAGGAGTGAAGAATAGTTTCCGTAAGTTATTGCATACTGGTGGTAAACAGCCTGGAAGAAGGGAATTGTTTCCCATGCTCCGGGGCCGGCATATCTCTCCTTGCTCACCGCAAGAGTCAGAAAGAGGTCGAGATAGGGCATCCAGACTTCACCTGCGCCTTCACCTGCAAGAACCAGCTCCTCGCTGTTTTTTATCTTCGACCTGATCATATCTGTCATTATTCCGAAATTATGAAGGTGATAGTTTCCTCCTCCGATCGGGTGGCCATGAGACCGGTTAAAGCACATTGTATTGAGGCAGGCCATGTCCATGTACACTCCGTCGGCTCCGTAACTGTTCACCGCGCTGTCGCAGAGTGTTGAGTATTTGTCTTTCCAGAACTGGGTTCCCATGCACATATAAGCTGTAGGCTTTCCTGTGAAGATATTGAAGACATGGGTAAGCAAGTTGCCATTCTGATCCCTTGCTGCATATTCCTCTGCATTTTCATTTTTCCAGCTCTCAGTAGTAGTTCCCCACAGGGCCTGGTTCATGTAAACTATCGATTTAATTCCTGATGCGTGTGCCTTGTTCATTGCAGCAGTAAAGGACTTCCTGCCCTCACGGGGGGGGATATATTCCGGAAAACCGTCATCATAAGAACAGCCATGCCACCAGTGCCAGTAAACACTTACAGGCAGCTTCAACCTCTTCTGAAGGTCTTCAGCTGGCAGCAGTACATTTGATGATTTCCCCCTGTTCCATACCCACAGGGCATTATTTTCAAGCCAGTCAGGTGTTTTCCCGTTTTTAAACCTGCTTTCCCTCGACCAGGACTGACGCGATCCCCATTCGCGATATATTTCTGCTGCTGTAATCCAGTCTCCTTTAAAGCTTCCGCTGACAAAACCATAATTGGGTTCATATTTATTAAGTGAAGTGTCAGAAGGAGGGAAGCTGACTATTTCAAAAAGCAGGTTATCTGCAGAATCAAGTGTTAATGCGAAGTTTTTACGATAGGCAAGTGTATCATCGCAGGCAGCGTAGAATCCGTTATTATCCGAATAAAGTGCCAGGCACTGCATCGAAAGGGGGCCGGGATAACTCCATTCAAACTTTCTGCTTTTTAACACTTTAAGGTAATCCCTGGGATTCTTTAAGAGCTGCCCCATCCATTCAGGCACTGCCAGGAATTCTTCTTGTTTTGTCCGGTCAATACTTATTCTTGGAAATTTCAGCTTATTTATCTGAACTCCCTTAATACCGTCAACCGATATTTTCCAGTGCGACATGGCACCTCCGGAGTCAGCTTTGACAATTGCTGTGACTGCAAGGCTTTTAATTTCCTGTCCTTTAAACCTGTCCCATTCAAGAATAATTGTGTTTTTGTCTGGTTTCCAGTGCCTTAGCCTTAAAGCGTCTTCTGCACTAAGTTTTCTGATACAATCACTATGGGCATATTCAATTTCCCATGGTGATACTGCTCTTTCAGGTGACAAAAGTGAATCCTGCTTATCGCCGGAATAATATTGAAGGAAACCGTCAGAGGCATTAAATTTCATTTCATACGAGCTGCCCAGGACAGTCATATTTTTGGTGTTGTTTTGACAGCCTGAAATGATTAGTGTTGCGCAGATTATTGAAAAACAGATTATTATGTGCCTGATCTTTTTCATCATTTTTTTCATTTGAAGTGCTGAAGATAGCAATAAAAAAAGCAAAAGGAGATCAAAATTTCAATCTCCTTTTGCAGTGCTGATGATCAAAGAGTAAGACTCAGGAAGTTATCAGTTTGTATACTATCAGTTTACATTACTCTGACCAGTTTTAGGGCCTACATCCCACCACATTCTTCCCTGGAGGAGGTCAACTGTTTCTTCCGTGAAGTTCTGGCGTGATATTGCCTCATAATAGTTATCAGGATTGACGTTTCTTTCAGCTATCGGCAGTGAGAATCTTCTCCACATCTTGCCGGCAGTGACGTTTCCGGGATAAGATATTTTATCACCTGAAGTGCCTGTCCAGTTTGCATAGTTGAATACAGGATATTTTGTTCTTCTCCAGTTCGACCATATCTCATATTCATTCCCAAGCATTGAAATCCATTTCTGGGTTGAAATCTGTTCAAGCTGCTGATCAAATGTTCCTGCCGAAAGATAGGGATTGAGAGTCAGGTAGTCGCTTACAGCAGTTGCAGAGATTACACCCGAGTGCGGAGCAACAGTTGGCCATAAGGCCCATCTTGCCATTGCAGCACTGACTGCATTATTGTATGCTGTCTCTGCAGTTATACCGACATTCCATCCTCTCAATGCAGCTTCTGCAAGGAGAAGGTAAGCTTCCGCAGGTTCCATTGTAACAATCGGCGATCCTCTGTCGATATACAGCAGGGATGGTTCCGAATAGGTATCAAAATCTGTAGGCTTTGTGTTTATGCTGCCGCTTACCATGCCCTTCTGGTGATCAGGATTGTTGTCTGCTGTATATGTGCCTCCTGAAGGTACCCATACAACTGAAAGCACCTGTAATCTTGGATCCTTTGTGTTTTTAAGATGGTTGATAAAGGTAGCTGACCATTTTCCTCCTTCCACATTATCACCACCGGGACTAGCAAAGTCGCCATTTATCATTGAGGTCACCCGGGGATTCATCTGGCCGGTGATATTTGCAAATTTAATATATGCTATATCTGCAAAATCAGTCATTATGCCTCCTGCCGCCGCTTTCTCAACCCAGGATTTAGCAAGTGCCGGTTCAACATCTGACATACGCATGCCAAGTCTCATCATGAGAGTATATCCGAATTTCTTCCACTTGGCAACACTGCCCTTAAAATATGGATCTGCAGTTCCAAAAACATTTGGTTTGTTTACATCCATTGAGGTGAGTGCAGCATCAAGTTCTGACAGCATTGCAAGGTAAATGCTTTTCTGGGTGTCATACTTAGGTTTCAGAACAGTGTTCCCCTTCATTGCTTCCGTATAGGGCAGATCACCCATCATGTCAGTTACCCTGTGAAAGGCAAGAATTCTCAGGATTTCGCATGCTGCTCTTTTATTTACATTTTCATCACCGGGTATCTGGCTTGTTAGCTGAAGAAGACGGTTCATCTGGTTATTGTAAATATCAAAGACACCGGCAGTGCCATTGAAATTATAGAATTTGTCTCCTACAGCAGGTACCTCTTTGTAGGTCGAAAAGTACTGAAGTCCCTGGCTGAGAGCTGCATAGCTAAGGACTGGATAGCTTTCAAGAACCGCGGCTGTAAATGAGTACTCAGGAATCACATATTCAATCTGGTTTGGATTCTTGTTCAGATCGGTTAATGAATTTTTTTCGCAGGAAGCCATAATCATAATAATAATGACTGCTGCAGCGGTTGGTATGGTTTTAAAGAATAACTTTTTCATTCTTGTAGGTGTTAATGTTAGAATCTTAAATTCAGGTTAAATCCTATATTCCTTGTAACCGGCATTGCAACACCCTGGCTTCCCTGGGCATTTCCGACAGTCTGCTGAATTTCTGGATCAATACCGGCATCCTTAATCTTTTTATCCTGATAGATTGTTATCAGATTCAAACCTGTGATACCAACAGTTGCTCCCTGAAGTTTGACAAATTTCAGAATACTTTGAGGTAGCTCATATTTTAATACCATTCTCCTAAGTTTTATGAAATCGGTTTTATACACAAACTGACCGGGATAGGCACTTCCGAAATTGTTGTAATAAGTGTCAAGATTCACAACTTCCCATAGTTTTGTATACGGAGCTCCTGTCTGGTCAACACCTGTAACTGTAAGTCCTCCATCTCTGCCTGGAAGGGTTGGAGGAGTAAGACCGAACCTTGTGGCATACTGCATCAGGTTACTGTAACCAACTGCACCGAATTTTGAATCAATATCAACAGTCAGGGTAAAGTTTTTGAAGCGGAAGTTATTGCCGAGTCCCATCAGGTAAGGAGGGTTTCCAACACCCAGGTCAGCAAGCACTCTGTCTTCATATCCGGTTGCTTTATTATAAACAAGAGTTCCATTGTCATCTCTTCTCATAACATAAGCCCTTACTGTTGAATAAGGTAAACCTACTGCATTTATGATTGTTGGTCCACCGATAGCATTACCCAGGGTAAGAACATCGATTCCTTCTGCAAGTTCAACGATTTTATTCTTGTTGTAACCGAAGTTGAAAGCAACATCCCAGCTGAAATCATTATTTGAAACAGGGGTTCCGGTCAAGCTTATTTCCCAGCCTTTATTTGTAATAAGACCAAGGTTTCTTGGTCCGGCTGAATAACCAGTAGCCTGTGAAATCGGCGGGAATAGGATGTCATTTTCTGTTTTTTTGGAATAATAGTTCACGTCAAGACCAATCCTGTTATCAAATAACTGCACCTGGAAACCTCCTTCAGTGGTTGTTGCCGTGATTGGGCGGATATTTGGATTCAGAAGGGTGTTCGGATTACTCAGTGTCGGCAGGCCATAGGCATTTACAGTACTTATTGTGTATGTCTGATTAATGCTGCCCGCAGAAACTGTTGCGCTTCCAACCTGGGCCCACGATGCCCTGATCTTTGCAAAATTAAATATCTCGGGAAGGTCCACTATCTCAGAGAGAATCAAACTACCACCGACAGAAGGATAGAATATTGCATTATATCCGGGATTAAGTACCGAGAACCAGTCCTGGCGACCTGTAACTGTCAGGTATGCTATGCTTTTCCAGTCGAGGTTAGCTTCGCCGAATACTGAGTTTGTACCCGTAGAAATCTCAGAAGCATTAACCAGGTCCCTGTTCTTGAGGTTTGTAAGGCTGTAGAAATCAGATATAACCCATTCTGATCCGTTAGCAGTGCTGCTTCTTCCAAGATCCCTTTCCCTGTTGGCACCAACCATCAGGTTCAGGCCAATAGCATCTGCAAAGAATTTGTCGCGATAATTTGCAATTAACTGGAGGTTGTTTTTGTTTGTCAGCTCCTGTGATGAATTATAGTAACCCAGTGGAGTAAAGGCATTTGTTTTCGGGACATAGTTGAAATCCCTGTATGTCATGAGATCAGTTGCAACAGTACCCTTAATGAACAGTGAAGGCAGAAGGTTCATCTGAATACTTGTCCTTCCGATAAACCTTTGCCTGTGGTCTTCGTTACGCAGCTGATATGCAGCATAATAAGGATTAACGGCTGCAGGAACCGGGTTCCATTCAAGTTCCCTGCCAGTTGATTCTTTAATACCGGGCAGATCCGGATTAGTTCCCTTCATGTTACGGACATCAACTGTATTGGCAGCAAGATAAACCGGCCATGCAGCATTCAATTCAGCGTAGCCCACATTAGGTCTGTTTTTACCATCTACAAGACCGTATTGAGCGCTCGATTCAACTATAATGAAATCATTTTTCCCCATAACCCCGCGGGCATTCATATTGACGGTCTTCCTGTTATATGTTGAGTTAGGCTGCTGTTCCCTTGCCCGTGTATCACTAAGCGATAACCTCATCTGCATATTCTTGTTACCTGCATTCAGGGCCACGGTATTTGACATATTGATGGCAGTCTGATAAAAGTTTTTAATATTCTGTTTTACATTAACAGCAGAATATGGTCTTTCAACACCATCAAACTGAAGGGCCATAGAGTTATCGATTTTTGCACCATAAGATAATCTTCCTGAACTCAATGCAGCAGCTGCAGTTGCAGGTTTTACACCGTCGTTTCCCTGTCCGTATTCATACTGGTAATTCGGATAAACGGCAGGTGTACCGAAATTTACATCCGATATCAATTCCACTCCAATACCTTTCTGAATTGTTCCTTTCTTTGTTGTTATAAGAACAACGCCATTCGCAGCCTGGCTTCCGTAGAGAGCCGCAGCTGCTCCGCCTTTAAGTACTGAGATTGATTCAATATCATCAGGGTTCATGCTTGAAATGCCATCACCACGGTCAACGTTAAGTGCTGTTGAACTTGTGACAGGTCCCTTGTTTG
>JAKLDT010000154.1 GCA_022703405.1 Bacteroidota bacterium
ACTTCAGTGAAAAGCCGGCAGAAAAGGCGACAGTTATTCTCTGCACACCGTTCATTCATCTTTCAGGAGTACATGAGATAGTAAAACATGGTAAGGTTTTTCTCGGAGCTCAGAACTGTGCAGCTGAAGCTTCCGGAGCATATACTGGTGAAGTATCAGCATGGATGGTAAAAAGCACCGGTGCCGAATATGTAATACTCGGCCATTCAGAAAGAAGATCATATTATAACGAAGATGACAGGCTGCTCAACAAGAAAACAATGCTTGCATTAAATGCCGGTCTGAAAGTGATATTCTGCTGCGGTGAAGTACTGAAGGAAAGGGAAGATAACAAGCATTTCCTTGTTGTTAAAAGACAGCTTGAGGAAGGTCTTTTCCCACTTTCTGCCGAGCTGATTGACAAAATAGTAATTGCTTATGAGCCGGTATGGGCAATTGGTACCGGACTTACAGCCACACCTGATCAGGCACAGGAGATGCATCAGTATATCCGTGACCTTGTAAGGGAGAAATACGGTAACGACACTGCAAAAAAACTTCCGATCCTGTATGGAGGAAGCTGCAAGCCGTCAAATGCCGCAGAAATTTTCTCAAAACCTGACGTTGACGGTGGACTGATAGGCGGTGCCGCACTCAAGAAGGAAGATTTCATTGGCATAGTTGAAGCAGTGAAATAAAGCTTCAGACTTTTGACTTCTGCCTTCTGACTTCGGACTTCTGACTTCTAACTGATAAAATATGATAAGGCACTGTACTATTCTTCTCTTCTTATCATTACTTGTTCCTGGACTGTTGTATTCACAGGGACGCAGTGCCTTTTCCGGAGAACCTGACAAGTACAGGACTGAGCTTATTGCTTTCATGGGTCCCAACCTCAAGCCGGAACAGCTGGCTGAAATGAATAACTTTCTTGCAAAGTGGGACAGTGCTGCTTTCTCAAAGGAAAGCATGGTTAAGATTATAGATGTTTCCAGCCAGATGTCGTCAAGGTTCATGCGCCCGGTGCCTCATTTTATTGATTTCCTGAACACTCTTGTAGCTTTCAAAGAATTAAATAAGGATGAGGCTTTCTTCAATGCATGGATTACAGGCCTGAGTGAGATCTCCTTCATGCCCAGGTTCACAAATGACAACCTGCACCGCTATTTCAGGAATACCGGCCTGATGATAAGGCAAAATGTCCTGTATGAATCCGGCAGTGTGAAATGGAAAGTCAAGAACAGCCAGATAAATTTTCTTCACGATACTGTGTATCATGCAACTGTGACAAATGCCACACTTACATGTTATTCACAAAAGGACAGCACAGAAATATACAATGTGAATGGCGAGTATTATCCTGATATACAGGTATTTATTGGCACAAAGGGCATTGTTTCATGGGAAAAAGCCGGCTACAGCCGCAATGATGTCTTTGCACAACTTGATTCCTTCTCAATAAATATCACAAGGAATAATTTCACTTTCGATTCAGTTAAGTTCACCCATACAAATTACTTCAGGGAACCGGTCCTTGGTTCACTAACCGACAGGGCTGCCAGCTTCAGCTCACCTGAAAAGGCAAACTATCCCCAGTTTACCACCTATGCCAAGGAGTTTCAGATAAAAGACCTTTATAAAGGAGTTAATTACCAGGGCGGTCTTGCCTTTGAAGGAGCAAATGTCAAGGGAAACGGAGATAAACTGTCACCTGCCAGGATTACACTATACCGAAATGATACTCTTTACCTTAAGATAGCTGCAAGAGAGTTTATCTTTTCCAAAACGGGGCTTAACAGCCAGGAGACTGCAATGACAATGTACCTTGAAAAGGATTCAATCTATCATTCAAATCTTGGGTTCTCATATTTTGCCTCATCAAGGCAGGTTAACCTCTTCAGAACAAATAACCCTATCTCCAAAAGTCCCTATTTCAATTCTTTCCACAGGATGGACATGTACTTTGAATACCTTACCTGGAATATGGAGGAATCGAAAATACTGCTTTCACGTTCCCGGGGAGCCTCACTGGGAGAAGCATTGTTTGAGTCAGTGTCATTTTTCGACAATGATGATTTTTTCAGGCTCATGGGCCTCGATCAGTATCATCCTCTCAACAGGCTGCTGAAATTTGCAGAATGGTACTATTCAGAGACTTTCCCTATAACAGAATTTGCAAGGTGGCTGAATAAACCCGAAGAGACCGTCACAGGAATGTGCATTGACCTGGCAAATAAGGGATTCCTTTTTTATGACAGGGCAAATAATGAGGTTACTATAAAACAAAAAACAAAAGATTACCTGCAGTCATTCGCAAAAAGAACAGATTACGATGTAATGAGGATATACAGCTCGACACGTGCTCCTGTTGACAATGCCATTCTTGACCTGAGAAATTACCAGCTCACGGTAAACGGTGTCACAGGAGTAATGCTGAGCGATTCACAGAAAGTAGCGCTGTATCCATATAATAAACAACTTGTTATTGAGAAAAACAGAAGCCTGAAATTTGATGGTATTGTTGATGCCGGACTATTCACTATTTACGGCAAGAACTTTAATTTCAGCTATGATACCTTCAAGATCAGACTACAGAAAATCGATTCGATAAGGATCTCTGTCGAGACTGATAAAAAAGACATGTACGGCAATCCGGTGGTTGAAAGAATCAACAACCTTATTGAACTTGGAACTGCAGAACTCTTCATTGACAATCCGATGAATAAATCGGGGCTGAGGAGCTATAAGCAGTATCCAATAATTAATGCCATAACATTCTCATACATCTTCTACGATAAAATACCAGGGCTTGAAGGTGTTTACCCCCAAAAGGATTTCTATTTTAAAGTCGATCCTTTTACGTATGAAAACATAGATCATTATACGTATGAAGACCTGAATCTTTCAGGAGAATTCTTCGGAGGGAAAATACTTGAACCAATGAAGCAGTACCTTACAATACAGGACAGCAACTCGCTTGGTTTCAATATGATAATTCCCGATGACGGTATTGGTCTGTATGGAAACAAGGGAAGATTGTATGATAAGATAAGCATGAGCAACAGGGGATTGATAGGTGGCGGAAAACTGAAACGCATTACATCCACAACTGTTGCAGAAGAGTACCACTTCTTCCCCGATTCAATGATAACAAGGGCTGAGACCTTCAATATTGAAAAAGATCCACAGGGGGTATTCCCGGTTCTTAAAAGTGAAGATGTTGCAGTAAAATGGCTGTCAGATGCAGATGAATGGATAGCAGAAAACGCACAGGACAAGCGCTTTCAAATGTTCGACAACGGAACAACCCTTGATGGATCTGTAAAGCTTACACCTTCGCGACTGATGGCTTCCGGTGCAATCGACATGACTGAATCGAGGATTACTTCAAATTCATTTAATTTCAGGTCAAATGCAATAAGAGCCGATACCTCCGATTACAACCTGAAATCACGTTCAGGTGATGGTTATTCCTTTATTGCTGAGAATGCCAATACAGACATAAACTTTGACCTGCAGGAATCAAGGTTCAGGCTCAATACCGATTCCTCCATGGTGAAATTCCCGGAACTGCAGTATATATGCACCATGACTGATTTCATGTACGACATGAAAGGACGAATTCTCAACATGGAACAGAAAGGCAAGTCGAATACCTCCCTCATGACAGCAGACCAGCTAATAAGGCTGCCGTTTACAGGACTTGACAAACCGACATTCTTTGCCACAAACAACCTTGAGGACACAGTTTCATTCTCATCATGGAAAGGACGTTATAACCTTGACAAGGAATTCATTGAAGCTGAGAATATAAATTACATTCACATTGCTGATGCACTTATTCAGCCTGACAGCGGGAAAGTCACAATAACCAGGAGGGCTAAGGTGGAGACAATGAATAATGCCCTTATTGCAGTGAATAACAAGCATATACTCCATTCTGCATCAGTCGATATAGAATCTACAAAACGCTATACCGGCAGTGCAGTTTACGACTATATTGATGAGAATAAGGAAATACAGGAGATAAAATTTCCTGAGCTGTCAGTTGATACAATGACAACTACTGCCAAAGGTTATATTCCAGGTAACCAGAAATTCAGGTTAAGTCCCGACTTCACTTATTCAGGCGATGTTTTGCTTTCGGCACGTTCACAGTTGCTCACTTTTACAGGTGCTGCGGGTATAATTCATAAATGCAGTCAGCTGACAAGCTATGATATGAAATTCAAATCGGCTATTGACCCTATCAGGGTAATGATTCCGGTAAGTGACAAACCAAGAGATATAAATGACAATCTTGTCTTCTCCGGATCATTTATAAATGCAGATTCAGTACATATTTACCCTGCCTTCCTCTCGGCTCAGAAATCATGGACTGACGTTGCACTTGTAAACGCAAACGGTTACCTATGGTTCGACAAGGCTAAAGGGAGCTACCTTATCAGCAGTCTTGAAAAGATTTCAGATCCCACACTCAACGGCAACCTTGTAAGCTTCGACAGAAACTACTGTGTTATGGCAGGAGAAGGCAATCTCAATTTCGGGACAAAATATGACCTTTTCACTTTGTCTGGTGCAGGTAACTACACTCATACAATGGATTCAGGAAAGGTAGTACTGGAGACAATCCTTGGAATGGATTTCCATTTCTCACCGGAAGGGCTGAAAATGATGGCTGATGAGATACGGATGATGCCTACACTCCAGCCGGTAAACCTTAATACCCCAGTATATCTGAAGGGAATGAAGGACCTTGTCGGCGTTCAGGCTGCAAACCAGCTTAAAGAAGAAATTGACCTTTTCGGCACAAGCAGGAACCTTCCAAAGGAATTTACCTATGAACTGCTGCTCAATGATGTCAAACTTTACTGGAATGAGGCTACAGCATCATTCCGTTCAAAAGGCAGGATTGGTATAGGCTTTATCGGACCTCAGCCGGTAAACATCTATACCGATGGTTATGTGGAAATTCAGAGAAGAAGGTCGGGAGACATGCTTGACATCTATCTGAAAGCTGATAACAATACATGGTACTACTTCTCATATTTCAGGGGAGTTCTGATGACGCAATCAAGCAATTCTGCATATAATACACTGATTACCAACATCAAAATCAACGACAGGAAACATCCTGATGCATCTGTCCGCGTACCTTACACTTATATGATAGCTGCGGAAGGAAGACTTAACAATTTCCTCAGAAGGATGACGAGTGATGAGTCAGCTGAGGAAGATGTTATCAGATAGTTACATGTGCTCTCTCTCCCAGCTCAATGACTTCCATATCATGCACCTGTTTTCCGTCAATCCGGAACCTTAAGGCAGTCATCACTTTATGAAAGCCCTTGTAACCTGCAGCACCGGGATTTAAATACAGGAAATTCAGCTTCCTGTCATACATTACACGGGTTATATGAGAATGCCCGCAAACAAATATATCAGGCGGGTTACTCCTGAGTTCATCCCTTACCTTCCTGTCATAATTCCCGGGAGAACCGCCGATATGAGTCAGCCATATCCTCATTTCGTCTGCCATGAAGTGCATGTTTTCCTTATATGTGCTTCTTACAATTGCATCATCAATATTACCATAAACAGCTTTAAATGGTTTAAAGGCTGCAAATGCATCTGCAGTTTCAATATTGCCGATATCGCCTGCATGCCAAATCTCATCACAGGCTTCAAGGAAGTGAAAAAGCCGGGGATGAATCCAGCCATGGGTATCGGAAATCAGGCCTATTAACATTGTCTTGCAGTCTTGCGATCGTCAGAAGTGGAAACCGGGTTTAAATAAAATTAATACTGTTTACAAAAAAGGTAAAGTTAAGTATTTCGCATGCGATGTTTACAGGCAGTAATTCCTATTTTTGCATAAAGCACACACTCATGCAGGTTTTTTATGCTCCCGGAATTGAAGGCAGGTACCATACTCTTGATGAGAATGAATCGAAACATTGCATAAGGGTTCTGAGGATGGCTTACGGTTCACAGGTAAAACTTATTGACGGAAAGGGGAATCTCTATGAAGGCTTCATCTGCACACCTGATGTAAAAAGATGCAGGATTGAGATCACGGATGTCAGTGAGGATTATGAAAAGAGGGGCTACAGGCTGCATATTGCAATTTCTCCCCTGAAAAACACTGACAGGTTTGAATGGTTTGTTGAAAAAAGCGTTGAGATTGGCATAGATGAAATAACACCAATCATCTGCAAAAACACTGAAAAACAATCACTTAAACAGGAGCGCATTGAGAATATAATAATTTCGGCAATGAAACAGTCCCTTAAAGCCAGGAAGCCGGTTCTCAATCCTGCCGCCATGTTCAGTGAATTCATTTCACGAAATCATGCCGGGACAAAAATGCTGGCTCACTGTTACAGTGACCTGAAGAGAAGCAGCATCAACGAACTTTACACGCGAGGATCAGATGCTCTGATAATGATAGGGCCTGAAGGTGATTTCAGCATTGAAGAGGCTCAGGCAGCTCTGAAATACGGATTCTCGCACATTCACATGGGACCGGCACGGCTCAGAACAGAAACGGCAGGCCTTGCAGCCTGCCATTCAGTTTACTTTGTTAACCTGACCTGATCCTACAGCTCTCTTTTCGAACGGGAAGGAATAAAATAAAACTCTGTATAAAAGCAATTTGTGCATACTACAGCATCAAACTTTTTATGCTGAATGTTCATAAGGCTTGTCATCAGGTTACCGGAAGTTCTTATTTCCTGCGTCTCATAAGTCACTGATCCGCATTTCGGACATGTACATTTAATTTGCCGGTTCATTTCTCTTCGCTTTTTGCTTCATCATTTTTTATTTTCAATCTGCCCGATTTTCTGAGAGCCTGATCAAGGATATATTCTATCTGACCATTTGTACTGCGGAATTCATCAGCAGCCCATTTTTCAATTGCTTTCAGCTTATCAGGATCGATCCTTAAAACAAATGCTTTCTTCTCTGACATATCAGTTATGCAAAGTTCCTGTATTCACAACCGGTGTTGCATCCTTATCGCCGCAGAGGACTACCATCAGGTTACTGACCATAGCGGCTTTTTTCTCTTCATCAAGTTCTACAATCTTCTTGTCTGAAAGCTGCTCAAGTGCCATTTCAACCATTGAGACCGCTCCCTCAACTATCTTGAAGCGCGCTGCCACAACAGCCGCTGCCTGCTGCCTTCTCAGCATTGCATTTGCAATTTCCTCAGCATAGGCTATATAGTTGATCCTTGCCTCAATAACCTCAATGCCAGCAATCTGCAGCCTTTCCCTTATCTCCTTCTCAAGTTCGTTATTAACTTCCTCTCCCCCGCTTCTGAGACAGATAACAGCATCATGATCCTCAAAATTATCATAGGGGTACAAGCCTGCAAGCTTACGCAG
>JAKLDT010000155.1 GCA_022703405.1 Bacteroidota bacterium
TATTCTTCAGGCACAGTCATATTGTTGACGGCATCATAATTGTACATTCACACCCTTTCAAGGCAGACAGCAACGGTACTCCCCTGCACTCTCACAACAACAACAGCTACATACTGATTCATATTCTGAATGATTTTGTTGTTCTCCCATCATTGCCGGCAGCCCTGGCCCCCTTGTACATTTTGTTCTTCCGTAAAGCGGAAACATCTGAATACCGTTCAATCCATCCTGAAAAAACTTATCTCCTGTTTAAAAAAAGGGGACCTCCCTCTCAGTTGCTCTGTACCGCAGCATAACCGGACTGCTCAAAAAAAACTATCCGGATCAGGAACTCACGAATTTTCTTTCAGAGCATTTTCATTATGTACAGATATTTCTTCCTAATTGTTCTTGTTATTATTACATCCTGTAAGGATCAGCAGGTAAATGACACAGGCCGCCGCCCCACGGAACAGGGATACCAGAACAGGGAACAAAACAGAAAAAGACACAGGGGAAAACGGGCAGCTGATACCGAAGCAGCCAGGGTAATTTACAGCAATGACACTGTCTGTGTTCCAGAGGAATCTCCGGTTCGCAGCAGACTTAACTTCTTCACTGTGCACCCGGAAAATATCCAGGTCTGGTTTACCACCACCGGTGTCGTCAAACCATTGTCGGGGCATCTGGCACATGTAACCACCCCGTTCGACGGAAGAGTATTGAAGTGTTTTGTAAAGCTCGGCGAGAAGGTAAGTGCAGGAACACCTCTGTTTGAAGTCAGTTCATCCGATTACCTCGAAACAGTCAGAACCTGCGTTCAGGCAAGACAGGAAAAGGAGCTGGCTGAAAAAAATTTCCAGAGAAAACAGGAACTGCTTGAGTCCGGTGTAATCTCAAAAAGAGATTATGATGAAGCAAAAGCAACACTGGACCTCGCAAAAAAGGAATGTGAAAAAACGTCAGCAACTTTAAAGATCTTCAGTTTCGATCCGGAAGAAGCGGACATGTCAAAACCTCTGCTTGTAAGATCACCGATTGCAGGAGAGGTTGTGTTCACAAATGTCACTGTGGGCCAGTATCTTAAAACTGATGACGAGCCTGTTATAACTGTTGCTGACCTGCAGAAAATCTGGGTAGTTGCCAGAGTCAAAGAAAAGGATCTGGGAGCAATAAACCTCAATGACAGGGCGGAAGTAATTACCGAGGGATTTCCTGATAAGCCCTTAAGTGGCCTGGTAAACTACATCGGTAATATTATGGATGAACAGACCAGATCTGTTGAAGTCTATCTCGAATGTGAGAATAAGGACCGGACACTTAAGCCTGGCATGTTCATAACAACCAGGTTTTACAGGCAGTTGAAAAATGCCGTAGTAATACCGGCAGCAGCTGTTTTACAGGACAATCTCAGCAACTATGTTTTCCTCCGGATTGAAAATGATAAATTCATCAAGAAAGATATCCAGGCTGAAACGAACGGCCATAAGAATGTCATAGTAAGGTCCGGCCTTGCAGAAGGAGATGTGATAGTTACAGAAGGTTCAATATTTCTTCGCTGAAACCGGTACTGACATGGAAAAATTATTCAGAATTTTCATTCACAGAAGATTGCTGATCGCGACATGCTTTGTCCTGATATCGGCAATTGGTGTGTATTCATGGTTTCAGCTTCCCATCGACGCTTATCCCGATATTGCCGACGTAACTGTGCAGGTTGTTACACAGGTGCCAGGACTTGCTGCCGAGGAAATTGAACAGCAAATCACTATTCCGCTTGAAAGGGAACTTAACGGCTTGCCGGGTCTTGTCACCATGCGCAGCAAAAACCTTTTCAGCATTTCAGCAATCCTGCTCGTATTCAGGGACGGGACCGAAGACTACTGGGCACGTCAGAGGGTACAGGAACGCATTAACGGCATAGAGCTTCCCTTCGGTGCCCTTCCCGAACTTAATCCGCTTACTTCTCCCACAGGTGAAGTATGCAGGTATATAATTGAAAGCAAGACTCATTCACTCAGGGAACTGACTGACCTCCAGAAATGGGTAATTATCCCCAGGATAAAGCAGGTTACCGGTGTTGCTGATGTCCAGAATTTTGGTGGAATCACAACCCAGTATCAGATAGAAATTGATCCTAAACTCCTGGAAAAATATGACCTTACCCTGAACCAGGTTGTTGAGAGTATTTCAAGAAACAACTCCAACGCAGGAGGCAGCATGGTCGACCGTGGCGACCTGACCTACATTATCAGGGGAGTTGGCCTGATTAAAGATCTCCAGGATCTCGGAAGAATTGTTGTAAAATCTTCAGCAGGTATGCCTGTTTATCTGGGTGACCTGGGAGTCCTTAAATACGGGAACTTTGAAAGAAAGGGTATTTTTGGCTTCACTGACCGGCAGAGAGACTACAGCGAAAGTGTACAGGGCATAGTTCAGCTGCTCCGGTACGAAAACCCTTCAATGGTCCTCGATGAAGTTCATAAAGCCATTAACGAACTAAATAACAGCATTTTACCTGAAGATGTAAAAATTCATATTTTCCTTGACAGGACACATCTGGTAAATGCCACCCTCAACACAGTGTCGCATACACTGCTGTTTGGTGTACTGCTTGTAATTGGCGTGCTGATTATCTTTTTCGGCAGCTTCAGGGGAGCCATTGTTATTGCCGTCACAATCCCCCTGTCTCTGCTGATTGCATTCATTTTCATGCACTTTACAGGTATCCAGGCCAACCTCCTTTCTCTTGGTGCTATAGATTTCGGGATTATTGTGGAGGGATCGATAGTTATGCTCGAGACAATACTGAGAAAAAGAGAAGAGAATCCTTCAGAAGACCTGCATGCGGACAACATTGTAAAAAGATGTCTTGAGGTTGCAAAACCAATCTTCTTTTCAATGCTTATCATTATAATGGCTTATCTTCCGCTTTTCACCTTTGAAAGGATTGAGAAAAAGATGTTCTCACCAATGGCCTATACTGTGGGTTTTGCCATACTCGGAGCCCTTGCTGTTGCTCTTATGCTGATTCCCGGACTAGCTTTCCTCGTTTACAGAAAACCTCAGAAAGTTTATCACAATAAATGGCTTGAGAACCTTACGGCTAAATACAGACGCTTTACTGAAAGGATAATTGAGCGACCACGAAAAGTATTCATCCCTCTGGCAGCCATACTCACAGCGACAACAATACTTTCATTCAGTGTAGGCAAGGATTTCCTTCCAACTCTGGATGAGGGCTCCTTATGGCTGCAGGTACAGCTGCCTCCCGGTGTCACACTTGAAAAGTCGAAAGCAATGGCAGACACCCTTCGGTCACACATAATGAAATACAGGGAGGTCAGTTATGTCATGACACAGGTAGGAAGGGATGATGAAGGCACTGATCCTTTCTCAACATCCCATGCCGAATGTGGTGTCGGGCTGATCCCTTACAAACAGTGGGAACGCGGAAAACGTAAAGCTGATCTTATCGAAGAGATGTCAGCTGACCTTTCAAATCTGCCTGGTTATGTTGTAGGATTTTCACAACCCATAATTGATATGGTAATGGATCAGATTGCCGGTTCACACAGCGATCTGGCTATCAAGGTATTCGGAGAGGATCAGCAGGAGGCACGAAGGATAGCCGAAGAGATAGCTGCTCTTGTAACAGATATTAAAGGTGCCGGAGATGTCAGCATAGAACAGGAACCTCCCCTGCCCCAGCTGCAAATTGAGGCAAACAGGGAAAAAATTGCCCTGTATGGTCTGAATGTGGCAGATGTCTCGGAACTTATAGAAATAGCAATAGGAGGTAAATCCGTATCTCAGATCTTCATTGGCAACAAGGTATATACTGTCTCGGCCAGGTATAATGAAGAATCAAGGGAATCCCCTGAAAAGATCGGATCTCTGCTTCTGACTTCTGAAACCGGTGCACGGATACCCCTCTCCCAGATTGCTGGAATAACAACCACAAACGGCCCCAGCATAATAAACAGGGAAGAGAATAAACGGTTCCTTACAATCCGTATAAACATGAGAAACAGGGACATAAGCTCTTTCATGAAAGAAGCAAATGATGCCATCGAAGAAAACATTACTTACAACCATCACGAGTTCAATCTTAAATGGAGCGGACAGTTTGACAATCAGAAAAGGGCCTTTGCAAGGCTTATACTCATTGTCCCGCTGGCCCTGTCTCTGATGTTTCTGCTCCTTTTCTGGAGCTTCGGCAACTTCAGGCAGGCCTGGCTTCAGATGGCCCTCCTGCCTCTGCCGGTATTTGGAGGCATGGTTGCCCTGAACTTAACAGGCATGACATTCAATGTGTCATCTGCTGTAGGATTTATTGCGCTTTTCGGAGTTTTCATCATGAATGGTGTTCTGATGATTTCTCATATAAATCATCTCAGGAAAGAAGGTATGCTGCTGAAAGAATCTGTGATCAAAGGATCCACACACCGGTTCCGCCAGATTCTGATCACCTCTGTTGTGGCAATCCTCGGGCTTGTACCGGCCTCATTGTCAACCAATATAGGCTCTGATGTACAGAGGCCTCTTGCCACAGTAATTGTATACGGACTTGCATTCGGGACCTTCATTACACTGTACGCCCTCCCCCCTCTTTACTATATGCTGGAGAAATGGCATGAGAAAAGAATTCCTCCAGCTGAATAAAACCTGGTAGAAAATGAAAAAGAAAAATCCCACAATATTAACGCTCCTGATACTGCTCCTCACTGTTTATACTGATCTTGTCTGCCAGGTCAGGAATAATTATGTAACTGTTCCTGAAGGACTTGATGAGTATCTTTCCGGAGTGGCCCGTGGAAACCTTGGCCTTATCGCCGCCAGGTTTAATGTAAGCATTGCAGAAGCAGAATTAAGGGCATCAAGAGTATTCCCTGATCCAGAACTATCTTTCTCTTATGCCAACAATGACGATAAAACAATGCAGATGGGTCAGTCCTATGATGCTGGTGTGAGCTATCAGATAAAAACCGGAAATGTCAGGAAAGCAGCAATTGAAGTTGCCGGCACCGGGGTTGAACTGTCACGGCTTGTGCTCGATTCATATTTCAGGAACCTGCGAGCAGATGCTGCAAAGAGTTATTATGCCTCAGTGAGGGAGAAACATATTCTGAACCTGCAGAATGAAACCTATGACCAGTTAAGGAACCTTGCCGCAGCTGACAGCATCAGGCTTAAGACAGGAGAGGCGGCTGAGCTTGATGCTATCCAGACCAGCCTGGAAGCGAGGCTGCAGTACCACAATGTACTTCAAAGTAAGGCAGATATGCAGAATTCCCTCATCACCCTTACAATACTCCAGGGAAAATCTCTGACTGATTCCCTTGTAAATCCTTCTTCTGATTTCCCTGCAGATGACAGGGATTTTTTACTTGCCAGTCTCATAGATTCAGCACTTGTCCGCAGGACAGAGCTTTTAGTGGCCTTAAAAACCACAGAGCTGTCGGAAAAGAATCTGAACCTCCTCCGTGCTGACAGGGCCTTCGAGTTCAGCATTGAAGCAGGATATTCATACAGTACAATCGTGAAAAATGAGATAGCCCCTGCTCCGGCATATAATGCGGTTAGTGCCGGGTTTGCATTTCCCCTGAAATTCTCAGGACTGAACAGGGGCCGGATTACCGCTGCCGAATACACACTTAATCAGAGCAAAGTATATGAGCAGGAAGCTGTGCTGCAGATTCAGGCTGAAGTAACAACAGCTTACAACTCTTACCTGGCAGGCATGAAAAAGGTGGAATCGTTCAACCTGCAGCTTATCGAAAATGCAGAAAAAATACTGAAGGGCAGAATTAAGGCATACCAGACCGGTGAAAGCGGTCTTCTGGAACTGCTTAATGCCAGAAAAACCTATACAGACCTCAGAACTAATCACATAGAATCACTTTATGAATTTACGGTTGCACTGATTGAACTTGAGAGGGCTGCAGGAATATGGGATCTGACAGATTAAATAAAGAGAACAACTTAGAAAATCACTGTTAATTAATTAACATAACACAAAAAGCAATAAATTTGGCCGGCCATAAAAACAGCAGACCTTGAAATTTTTCAGGAATTACATAATTAGGTTAGTATTAATTTTCACTTTCGCAGGCTACTACGGAAGCATTACGCTATTCCCTCATTATCATGTTATTGATGGCATCACTATTGTACACTCACATCCCTTCAGGCATAAACCATTAACAAATAATCCTTCCCACCAGCATTCAGGAAATGGTCTTGTGGCCATCCAACTGCTATCTACCCTGATAGTTAATGTCCCCTGCTCCTGCTGCAATATAATTGATCCCCGTACTTTCCAGAGTGACTTTATCTTCTCCGCATACAAAGAAGTCTGCTTCATTACAGAATCTGAATACACAATTGCCTTAAGGGCACCTCCAGCTTCCTGCTGAGAAACACTGATTAAACCTGCATAAATTTTTATTCTATTCATCATATACCACCATTTATGAGCTGACGGCCATAAGTGCGTGCCTAATTATAATTAAAATGAAAAAGACACTATTAATTATTATCCTTATACTCCTATATGAGCAATTGACATTTTCTCAGAAAAAAACTGATGCAAACATTTTCGGACATGTAGTATGTAATTGCGGCCATAAGCCTTTTGCAACTGTAAGCATTAAAGGAACTACAATTGGTATAAGCACTGATGAGACAGGCCATTACATGCTCGTAAACCTTCCTGAAGGAACACATACTCTAAGGGCACAGGCTGTTGGTTTCAAGCCTGCGGAAAAAGTGATTACAATAAAAAATGGCGAATCAATTGAAGTTAATTTTACTATTGAGGAAGATATTCTGGGACTTGAAGAGGTTGTTGTAACAGCTGACCGGAGTGAAATGAAAAGAATAGAATCTGCTTCAATCGTAAATACCCTGCCACCGGCACTCTTCAAATCAGTTCAGGCAATTTCATTAAGTGAAGGATTGAGCTTTACTCCAGGACTGAGAGTCGAAAACAACTGTCAGAATTGTGGCTTCTCACAGGTAAGAATGAACGGACTGGAAGGGCCTTATTCCCAGATACTTATAAACAGCAGGCCAATTTTCAGCGGACTCGCAGGCGTTTACGGACTGGAACTAATCCCTGCTAATATGGTTGAACGCGTTGAAGTTGTAAGAGGCGGGGGATCTGCATTGTTTGGGAGTAATGCCATTGCAGGTACAATTAATATAATTCTTAAGGAACCCTCATCAAATATTTATGAAGCAGGAGTTACAACTGCACTGACAGGAATAGGCACAAAAGGATCGGCAGGTATCGCACCCGATTATTCATCCAACCTCAATACATCTCTGGTTTCATCCGACGGGAAAACAGGTTTATCCCTGTACGGGTTCACAAGATC
>JAKLDT010000156.1 GCA_022703405.1 Bacteroidota bacterium
CCCATGATGGCAATGACAGTCATGATGAGAGGGTCGTTAAGGATGAGATTTATACTAAAATTGTGCGGGCAGGAAAAAGAACCTATTTTTTTGATGTAAAGGCTACCCGCAGGGATGATTATTACCTAACAATTACTGAGAGTAAAAAAAGGCTGGGCAAAGAGGGGAAGACGTTTTATGAGAAACATAAGATCTTTCTTTACAAAGAGGATTTTGAGAAGTTTGCCAATGGTTTGAAGGATGTTGTGGACTATATTGACAACGGACACAAAAGCAGCAATAAAAATATTGGCACCTCCGGATCAGATGAAAGATATGAAGCCCCTGTTCTGGCCTCAGTTGAATTTACAAATGTTGAATTTGATGATCTGGGCGACAAATAGTTCCTCAGATTAAGAGTAAGCCATTTTAAAGAACAAATGCCGGATTATATTTTTCTTGTAGCAGGTATCCTGCTTGTGATATTAGGTATCATTGGTTGCCTTGTTCCCGTACTCCCCGGTCCCCCGCTGAGTTACCTCGGAATACTTTTTCTTCATTTTTCCCGTTTCGGACAATTCACTACACTGGCTCTTATAACAATGGGCATAATAGCATTGGCTGTGACAATCCTTGACTATATTGTTCCTGTTTGGGGAACAAGAAAATTCGGTGGCTCAAAATATGGAACCAGGGGAGCGACAATAGGGCTTGTTATAGGACTCTTCCTTGGCCCGCTTGGACTGATAATAGGACCATTCATCGGAGCATTCGTCGGCGAGCTTATCTTCAAGGACAATATAAACTATGCTATAAAAGCAGGTTTCGGAAGCCTCCTGGGATTCCTGACAGGAATTGGACTGAAACTGGCTGCCTCCTTCGTTATGACCTTTTACTTCGTGAAGGAGTGGATAGCGTAGAAGCAGTTTAGCAGTTTAGTTGGTAGCAGCTTAGCTCATAGTTATAAGTTCTATCAGCTATCAGCTATCAACTAAATTGCTATCAACTACTAACTTCCAAGAGTTGCGACCATAATCGCCTTGATTGTGTGAAGGCGGTTTTCAGCTTCGTCAAATACTATTGAACGGTCTGATTCGAATACTTCTTCGGTGACTTCCATCCCGTCGAGGCCAAATTTCTTAAAGATCTCCTCTCCCACCTTTGTCTCGCGGTTATGAAATGCCGGCAGACAATGAAGAAATTTCACCTTTGGATTTCCTGTCTTCTTCACAACATCCATATTTACCTGGTATGGTTTCAACAGTCTTATCCTCTCCTCCCACACTGAATCAGGTTCTCCCATTGACACCCAGACATCAGTATAAAGAAAGTCAACGCCTTTTACAGCTTCATCGACATTATCGGTAATTGTTATTTTCGCCCCTGTTGTCTTTGCAATTTCCCTGCATTTTTCAACAAGTTCTGCTGCAGGCTGGCATTTTCCTGGAGCAGCAGCCCTGAAGTCCATTCCCATTTTGGCAGCGCCGACCATAAGTGAATTGCCCATGTTGTTCCTTGCATCACCCATATAACAGAAGGCAATCTTGTTGAGAGGCTTATCTGAATGCTCGAGCATTGTCATGAAATCGGCAAGGATCTGAGTGGGATGGAACTCATCTGTAAGTCCGTTCCATATAGGAACTCCTGCGTATTTTGCAAGCTCCTCAACAATAGCCTGACCATAGCCGCGATATTCAATACCATCATACAAACGTCCCAGAACCCGCGCAGTGTCCTTCATCGATTCCTTCTGTCCGATCTGTGAACCGCTGGGTCCAAGGTAGGTTACATGAGCACCCTGGTCAAGTGCAGCCACCTCAAATGAACATCTTGTCCTCGTTGACGCCTTCTCAAAGATAAGGGCTATGTTTTTCCCTTTAAGTCTCTGCTGCTCAGTACCGCTGTACTTTGCTTTCTTAAGATCAAATGAAAGGTCAAGCAGGAATTTTATCTCTTCCGGAGTGAAATCGAGAAGCTTGAGGAAGTTTCTGTTACGCAAGTTGTATGGCATGGAAGTAAGTTTAAAGTTTAAAGTTTAAAGTATAAAGTGAATTGGTAAAATTAAGAATAAAATGAATAGGTGATGCAGGTTAAAGGCGAAAGGCGGAAGGCGGAAGGGCGAAAGGCGAAAGGCGAAAGGCAAGCGGTGACCGGCGACCGGCAACCGGCAACCGGCGGAAGCCCTGAGCCCTGTGCCCTAAGCCCTGCGCCTATTTATCTTCTTTCGTCTTCATAATGCATTGTTATTTTTGAACCATAGCTTGTATCAGCAAGCTTAAAAGCTTCTGTAATGACGCTCATTTTCCCTCCATTCCTGATAAAATTAAGGCAGGCCTCTATTTTGGGAGCCATGCTTCCTCTCGCAAAATGACCTTCCTGCAGATACCTGAGTGTATCTGCATAATCGAGAAATTCCTTTATTTCCTGGTTTGGCTTATTGTAATTGATATATATATAAGGTACATCAGTAAGAATGTAAAACTCATCAGCTCCAGTTTCCGTGGCAAGCAATGAAGAAGCAAGGTCTTTGTCAATGACAGCTTCTGCAGGCCTCACATCATTTTTTTCATCAATATAAACAGGAATACCTCCGCCTCCTGCAGCAATCACAATATTGCCCCTTTCAGCCAGTTCCCTTATTATGCTCCCGTTTACTATTCCCGACGGGACTGGTGAAGGCACCACCCGCCTGTAACCTGTCCCGGTTTTTATTTCTTCCCTGAAAAGCCAGCCTTTTCTTTTGTGCAGCTCATCTGCTTCATCCCTTGAATAGATCTTGCCAACCCTCTTCTGAGGATCTCCAAATGCAGGATCATCCTTATTCACAAGCACCTGTGTAACTATACAGATAACATTTTTATCAATATTGTGCCTGTTAAGCACATTTCTGAGCATTCTTTCAATCATGTAGCCTATGCCTCCCTGTGAGTCAGCCACACAGATATCAAGAGGCATCTGCGAAATTGAGTAAAGCTGTTCCCCGGCATCATTTCTCATCAGAATATTGCCAACCTGAGGTCCGTTGCCGTGGGTGATAATCAGATTATAGCCTTCATTTATCAGAAAAACAAGATTCTCAAGTGTTTCTGTAGTATTCTGCTCCTGTTCGTCTATTGTTCCTATCTGGTCGCCACGCAGAAGGGCATTGCCTCCCAGAGCTACTACTGCCAGCTTCTTTTTCATACCCGAAATCATTTTCAGGCAAAGCTATTAAATGACTTCCAAACTGATAAAACAGTAAACACTGATTCGCTGGCAACAAAACATGTTAAAAAACATATTTACAAATCCTGTCTCATATTTATCTCAAGCATGGAGAAAAATTAAAAAAAAATGCTATTTTTGAATAAATCTTAATTAGAAAAGATCGGTGAGATCAAGGGTAATATTCATTGTATTCTTCTTTTTTGTCCTGACTTTCATCTCTTGCAGGGAAAAGGGAGGCAAGAATATCAGTCAGGGGGAAATTCATTATAATATTGAATATGGTGGAACCATGGGCGGAGTGCCAAAGGAAGTTCTGCCAAAAACTCTTGTTGTATATTTCAAGAAGGACAAGACCTTGTTCGAAATGGTTTCACCCTTTGGTAATTCCGGAATTATTAACCTCTCAAATCCTGAAGAAGGCATTTTTGATACCTATTTCAGCCTTTTCACTATAAAGTACTATTACGCAGCCGAACAGGGTGAGTTATTCCCCGGATTCGACGGGATGGAGGGCATGGAGCTTAAAAAGACCGAAAAAGAAGCACAAATCTGCGGATTCAACTGTAAGAATGCCGAAGTATCCTTCCCTTCTGACAGAAGCAAGGTCATTAGCATCTGGTACACAGACGAAATAGATGTTAAAAATTCAAATGTTGCAACCCCATTCAAGGATATAGATGGCGTTCTGATGGATTTCTTCTTTTACCTGGGCCCCACCGAGGTCCATTTCACTGCTGAAAATGTTTATTCAAAGGACATCAGCGATGACACTTTTGCCAGGAAAGACAACTTTAAACGGGTCACAAGAGAAGAATTGAACAAGTGGATGAATAAGATGATAAGTCTTTAGTCCCGATAGCTATCGGGAGGCGCAGGGCTCAGGGCAAAGGGCGCAGGGCGAAGGATTAAAGACAAAAGAGACTTAAGACTAAAGACCAAATACTAAAGATCAAAGACCAATGACAGTGTTCAGTGTTAAAGCCAGCTGATAATCTTCCTGTTAACAAAATGATATCCTTCCTGTTTTACAAAGATTCAAAATTATTACCTTTGGGTGGCGTTTCTGACGCTTTTTAGCAATTAATGTAATTCACCAATGGCCAAAGAGAAGGAAGAGTCTCCAAAGAAGAACAATAAAACAAAAAAAGGTTCCGAAAGCTCAAAACCCTTCTTTACTGATGAAAGGATTAAATTCATCTTCGGCATACTGATAACCGGTTTTGCCCTGTACCTGCTGCTTGCCTGCATTTCATACCTGTTCTACTGGAAATTTGACGACTCTCTTGCCAATTCAGATGTAGTCTCCGGAGCCGAAATTAAGGTCAGGAACTGGTCAGGGAAGAGCGGACAGTTTCTTGCCCGTTATATAATTGCATTTGGTTTCGGTTACGGAGCCTTCTTTGTCCCGCTGATATTCGGAACCCTGGGTCTCTATCTGCTCAAATTTCCGAAAATAAAACCACTTGGGCTTATTACAAAATTCGCCTTCGCAACAATTTTGTTGTCACTCATCCTCAGTCTTGTGTTTGGCGAAGCAAAAGGTTATCTGAAGAGCGGCCCCGGCGGCGCACAGGGATTCTTCATAACCGAATGGATGAAATCATTCATGGGTACACCGGGCACATCTGTCGTAATACTCTTTTTTACAATTGTTTACCTGATATTTGCACTGAAAGTAAAGCCTGAGACTTTTGTTAACCTTGTCAGACCTGTTGCTGCCCTGTTCCATCGTAAGGAAAAACCTGTAACAGAGGGAATAATTCAGGAAGAAAACGGAAATATCGCGGATGATACAGAATCGGGAAATACCCAGGAACCATCTGAAGATGAACCTGATATTGACAAGAATCCGCTTTTAAATGAAGAGAAGGAAGAAGGAGAAATAGAATTCACAGTCAGAAACCTCAACAAGGAAACTGTTGAAGATGAAGAACCTGAAGCTGAATCTGAATCTGACACGGATGAGCTGATTCCTCCTGTTAAAGGATCTATAGTTCACGATTTTGATAAGGATAACACCCTGCCTGAGGAGCAGAAGGAAGAGGTTCCTATTAATATATTAAGGCCTGAGGCAGAGGACATCCTTACCGACAAGGAGGTTGAGAAGATTATGGAGAACTATGACCCGCGCCTTGACCTCTCACGTTACAAATTCCCTCCCGTATCGATATTGCATGATCATAAGTCAGAAACAGCATTTGATAATAGTGAGGTATTTGAAAACAAGGAAAATATAATAAAAACCCTTGCCGATTACAAGATCAACATAAAAAGTATTTCTGCCACAATAGGGCCTACTGTAACCTTATACGAAATAGTTCCTGAGAGAGGTGTAAAAATTGCAAGGATCAAGTCGCTTGAAGATGATATCGCTCTTAATCTTTCAGCCCTTGGCATAAGGATAATAGCTCCAATACCCGGAAGAGGAACTGTCGGCATTGAGGTCCCGAACAAAAAGCCTGAAATGGTGTCGATGAAATCGCTCATTACATCAAAGGCTTTTCAGGAAACAAAATTTGATATTGCCCTGGCCCTTGGACGGACAATTACAAATGAACCTTACATAGTCGATCTCACAAAAATGCCTCACCTGCTCGTTGCAGGAGCAACCGGACAGGGCAAGTCGGTGGGAATAAACGCGATAATAACCTCAATACTTTACAAGAAGCACCCGGCAGAGCTAAAGCTTGTACTCATTGATCCTAAACGAGTGGAACTGCCCCTGTACACTAAGATTGAAAGGCACTTCCTTGCCAAGCTTCCCGGCGAAGAAGAAGCAATCATAACTGATACACAGAAAGTTATAAACACCCTGAATTCTCTTTGTATTGAGATGGACAACAGGCTTGAACTGCTTAAAGGGGCTCAGGCAAGGAATATAAAGGAATACAATGAGAAATTTACAGGCAGGAAACTCAATCCGGAAAAGGGTCATAAATTCCTGCCCTACATAGTTCTTATTATTGATGAATTTGCCGACCTGATAATGACAGCCGGCAGGGAGATAGAGGGACCTATCGGCAGGCTTGCACAGCTGGCCAGGGCCATTGGCATACATCTGATAATATCTACCCAGCGCCCCTCTGCAAATATTATCACAGGCTTCATTAAGGCAAATTTCCCGACACGAATAGCTTTCAGGGTATTTTCTTCAGTGGACTCCCGCACAATTCTTGATGCCACAGGCGCTGACAGGCTTGTAGGACGCGGCGATATGCTTATTTCTTCAGGAAATGAGCCGGTAAGGGTTCAATGCGCTTTTATTGACACTCCTGAAATAGAAGAGCTAACAGATTTCATTGGCGCTCAGCAGGGCTATCCTGATGCCATGCACCTCCCCGAATATGTTGATGACAGTGAGGCTTCTGGCATTGAGGTTGACCTTAAAAAGAGAGATCCGATGTTTGAGGATGCAGCCAGGCTTGTTGTGCAGCACCAGCAGGGATCAACATCTCTTATCCAGCGCAAGCTCTCGATTGGCTATAACAGGGCAGGCAGAATAATAGACCAGCTTGAAGCTGCAGGCGTTGTAGGCCCCTTCGAAGGAAGCAAGGCAAGGGATGTGCTTTGTTCCGACTTTATATCTTTGGAACAGATTTTGAAGAGCCTTGAATAAAAGGTCGATAATGAAACATATTACTTCCCTCCTGCTCATCATTCTGCTCAGGGCTTATATTGTAAGCGGACAGACAGATCCTGCAGCAGTTAAGGTACTCGATAAATTTTCTGGTGATGCCCAGGCAGCTCCCTCTGTTTCAATAAAATTCAGACTAATAACTGATGATCTGGCAGAAAATAAATCAGATTCGGTAAAAGGATCTGTTATAATCAGCAAGGATAAATATTATCTCGACCTTCCCGATAATAAAATCTGGTTTGACGGAACTGTTTCCAACAGCTATCTCACTAATGAACAAGAGCTTACCATCACCAAGCCAAATAAGAAGGATAATTCCTTCCAGAGCAAACCTTCAGGCATTTTCACAATGTATAAAAAAGGATACAAAGCCCGCCTGGTTGAGGAAAAAAGCGACAGCTGGATAATAGACCTGTATCCTGAAGACATAAAAAGTGAACTTGTAAGAGTCAGACTTGTTCTTGGAAAGGCAAAAACAGATCTGAAAAGGCTGGAATACAAAAGAAATGACGGTATCGTTGTTTCTGTAATCGTTT
>JAKLDT010000157.1 GCA_022703405.1 Bacteroidota bacterium
CCAGCGTATGGCCGGCTTTCAGAGGATTGATATCAAGGAAAGCAAAATAATTATCATCCTCAGCTACCCTGTAGCAGGGAATTTCACCATTAATAATCCTTGTAAATATTGTTGCCATGGCCTTATATTGAAATTTCAACAATTTCAAACGGAATGACTCCTGAAGGTACTTTTATCTGAACAACATCTCCAACCTTTTTCCCGATAATACCCTGTGCAATGGGCGAATTAACAGCTATCTTCCCCTGCTTCAGATTAGCTTCACTCTCAGGAACAAGCTGGTAAATCATCACGCTGTTGTTAGTCTTGTTTTTGATCTTAACCTTACTAAGTATGCGTATTGTGGAGGTATCAATTTTGGATTCATCAATAATTCTTGAACGGGCAACAAGGTCTTCAAGCTTGCTTATTTTCATTTCAAGCATGCCCTGTGCCTCCTTGGCTGCAGCATATTCAGCATTTTCTGACAGGTCACCCTTATCCCTTGCTTCAGCTATCTGCTTCGAAATAGATGGCCTTTCTACTGTTCTGAGCTGATCAAGCTCGTCCTTCATTTTCTTAAGACCTTCTTCAGTCACATAAATCAAATCTGACATCTTTCTCTTCTCTTATGATTAAAAAACAAGAAGAATTCCGGCTTTTGCCGGAACTCTTCAGAACAAATATACAAAATTATTTTACAAATTACAAATAAGAATACTGAAATAAAGTGTTTTACAACAGTTAATTAAGCAGCCTCCTGGCTTATTTGTACTTTTTTGCTCCCTGTTTAGTCCTTGCCTTGTTGCTTTTTTTCTTTGCCTTGTCCCTCGCAGCTGTATCTTTCTGATTCTGCTTCATACGTTCCTGGACATCAGCCGATTGTATTTCAAAGGATCTTTTTCTTGTTTCCTTGCTTCCATCCTTGATTGCTTTTTTCTTTTCCTGTTCTTTTTTGTCCTGTTTCTTCTGAGCCTTTTTTGCCTTTCTTGGCTGCATCATAACAGTAACGGCTGTTTCATTAGTAGTCACAGGAACGGCAGCAATAATCCCTGTGCCTGCTGAAAATGCCAGAAGCAGTGTCGCAATCCTTAATAATCCTGGTCGTCTCATCAGTAATAAATATAATAAAATCCTGTTAAGCACCGTTTTTAACCTGCTTCGTATTAATTTAGCAGCGAAATAATTATTCCGGTGACTCATCTATCAAAAATAACTTTTTTTTCTCTTGTCTTCCTGCTTCTCGCAACTTTATCTTCATGCAAAAAGAGCAGGAACGAGGTCATTCCCGATGTTTATGTTGACTTTACAATTGATCTTAATGATCCGGAATTTGTTATTCTGAACACGTTCGGAGAAAATGTCTATGTAAATGAAAACACAAATAACTTCGGGTCAAGGGCTGCCGGTTTTGCACGCAACGGTATAATAGTTCACTCAGGGGTTGATGAGTTTTTTGCTTACGACCGCACCTGTCCACATGACTATGCTGAGAACGGCACAATAGTTAAAATTAAGATTGATCCTGAGAATCCCCTTTCCGCTATATGCTCTGTCTGCGGCACACACTATGCCTTACCGGTAAACGGGACACCTGCAGATGGTCCGGGCAGGTATCCGCTGAAAAATTACAGGACAAGCTTTGACGGCAGGTGGCTCCGGGTCTGGAACAACTATTAGTACCTGTAATGCTCTGGTTTATAAGGGCCTGTAACCGGAACGCTTATATAATCAGCCTGCTCCGTTGAGAGTTTTGTCAGCTTTACGCCCAGCTGTTCAAGATGCAGGCGTGCCACCTCTTCATCAAGATCTTTAGGAAGCCTGTAAACACCAACCTTATAATTCTTTTTCCAGAGATCTATCTGTGCAAGTGTCTGGTTGCTGAATGAATTGCTCATTACAAATGACGGATGTCCTGTTGCGCAACCAAGATTTACAAGCCTTCCTTCAGCCAGCATGAATATTGCATGACCATCCTGGAAAAGATATTTATCAACCTGTGGCTTGATATTTATCTTACTCACACCTTTCATCTCGTTGAGTTTGTCAACCTGTATCTCATTGTCAAAGTGACCGATATTGCAAACAATAGCCTGGTCTTTCATCTTTTTCATGTGCTCAAGGGTTATCACATCCCTGTTACCTGTTGCAGTGACATAAATATTGCCCTCAGGAAGTGCATCTTCAACTGTTTTCACTTCAAATCCTTCCATTGCAGCCTGCAGGGCGCATATCGGATCTATTTCAGTTACAATGACCCTTGCGCCGTAAGCTTTCATTGACCTTGCGCAGCCTTTTCCTACATCTCCGTAACCGCAAACAACGACCACTTTTCCGGCGATCATTACATCAGTTGCTCTTTTGATACCATCAGCCAGCGATTCACGGCAGCCATACAGGTTATCGAACTTTGATTTTGTAACCGAGTCATTAACATTTATTGCCGGAACCAGGAGTTCCCCGTTTTCAAGCATCTGGTATAGCCTGTGAACACCTGTAGTTGTCTCCTCGGATATTCCCCTGAGACCTTCAACAACCCTGTGCCATTTGCCGGGTTCATTTACAAGCAGTTCTTTAAGAGTGTCAAGAATAATGCTTTCTTCCCTCGACTCGGCTTTTTTGTTAAGAACTGAAGCATCTTTTTCAGCTCTGTAACCAAGATGCACAAGGAGTGAAGCATCGCCGCCATCGTCAACGATGAGGTTTGGACCTTTACCCCCGGGGAATGAAAGTGCCTGTGCAGTGCACCACCAGTATTCCTCAAGAGTCTCACCCTTCCATGCAAATACAGGTATGCCTGCAGCAGCTATTGCGGCAGCAGCATGGTCCTGTGTTGAAAATATGTTGCAGCTTGCCCAGCGAACATCAGCGCCAAGCTCAGCAAGTGTTTCAATAAGTACGGCTGTCTGCACTGTCATGTGAAGAGAACCTGTTATCCTTGCTCCCTTCAACGGTTTCTCTGCTGAATATTTCTTCCTTATAGACAGAAGACCGGGCATTTCCTTTTCAGCTATCTCTATTTCTTTCCTTCCGAAATCAGCAAGTGTGATATCTTTTACCTTGTACTGCATAGTGTCAACTATTACGCTCATATTACTGTTTTTTTAAGGCTGCAAAGATAATAAAAATAAATGTTATTTTCTGAATATTTTGAGTGTATCCGCCTTGTCAACTGCCATCTGTGCAGCAAGTTTCTGAACTGTCTCAAACTTCCTTTCATCCCTGAGCCTCTTTCTGAATGCAACTGTTATTGTTTCTCCATAGATGTCTCCCTCGAAATCGAGTATGTTAACTTCTATACTCCTCAGATCAGCGGCGCTGTTTACTGTCGGGTTGGTTCCTATGCTCAGCATGCCGGGATAACTCCTGCCACCTGACAGGACTTCAGTTGCATACACTCCGTTTGCAGGAATCAGTTTATGCGGATCGGTTTTTATGTTGGCTGTTGGATATCCAAGAGATCGGCCCAGCTTTCTCCCTTCAACCACCTGACCTGTAAGGGAGTAAGCATAACCCAGAAGCTGACCAGCCTCTTCTATTCTTCCCGAAAGCAGGGCTTCCCTTATCTGGGTTGAACTGACAGGCCCTTTTCCGGTTTCAAATCCGGCCACTCTTTCAACTGTGAAGTCCAGTTTTTGAGCACACGTATGTATTGTTTCAAAATCGCCGCTGCCCTTCCTTCCAAAATGATGATCATAGCCTACAATAAGATGTCGTGCATGAAGCCTGCCGGCAAGATAATCCCTGATGAAATCACAGGCCTCAATCCTGCTGAAAGCCTTGTCAAAATCGATAACTATAAGATGATCAATACCTGAGCTTTCAAGGAGTTTTATCTTCTCATCCATTGTTGTCAGGAAAAACAGGTTCAGGTGATCCTTTTCAAGCACAAGCCGCGGATGTGGCGAAAATGTTATTGCAACCGACTCACCATCAATCTCTTTTGCCTTTCTTGTAAGCTGAAGAAGCAGGGATTTATGCCCTGTATGCACACCGTCAAAAATTCCCAGTGTAACAACAGGCGATTTAATATTCAGACCGTTAAAACCCTTGTGCAATATCATCGCTACTGATTGGAATGTAAAAATAGTAAAGGTGAGAAATACAGAACAATATATGGGTTTGTTTTTGTATTTTTATGAAGATAATAAAGCCTTTAAATCTGATGAAGTCCGGAGGTTTCTATAATTCCGATCCCTGGCTCAAGCCTTATGCGGGTGTTATAAATGCCCGGATAAACAAGTGTATAGCAAAGGAAGAGAGCCTTATTTTAAATTCTTCTCTTGCAGATTTTGCGCTTGGTCATTTATATTACGGCCTGCATCATGATAAGGGAAAATGGATTTTCAGGGAATGGGCTCCGAATGCAAGGTCTTTGTATCTCACAGGCAGCTTTAACAACTGGAATGAGACGCCTGAATATAAGCTTACCCGGATAAACAGTCATGGCGACTGGGAGATAATACTTGATGAGGAGGCGCTCCATCACAAGGATCTTTTCAAACTATCGGTTCACTGGCAGGGCGGAAGCGGTGAACGCATCCCGTCGTATGCAAACAGGGTTGTACAGGATGATATAACAAAGATCTTCAGCGCTCAGGTTTGGGCTCCCGGGAAAAGCTACAAATGGGGAAATGACAACTTCCAGGGCCTGAAAACAGCGCCAATAGTATATGAAGCCCATGTGGGAATGGCCACCGAAGATGAGAAAGTTGGTTCATACCTGGAATTTGCCGATAATGTCGTTCCATTAATAAAGGAATCAGGATATAATACAATACAACTAATGGCAATCCAGGAACATCCTTTCTATGGTTCCTTTGGTTACCACGTTTCAAGCTTCTTCGCTGCTTCATCAAGATTCGGCACTCCTGAAGATCTTAAATATCTTATAGATACTGCTCATAAAGCCGGTCTTGCCATAATTATGGATCTTGTTCATTCACATTCTGTAAGCAATGTTACAGAAGGTCTGGCTCTTTTTGATGGTTCACCGGGCCAGTATTTCCATACAAATGACCGCCGTGTTCACCGTGCCTGGGATTCGCTCTGCTTCAATTACTGTAAGGATAACGTTCTGCACTTCCTGCTGTCAAACTGCCGTTACTGGCTCGATGAGTACAGGTTCGACGGTTTCAGGTTTGACGGGATTACAAGCATGATCTATTTTGATCATGGTCTCGAAAGAAACTTTACATCATACAATGAGTATTTTGACGGTAACCAGGATGAAGATGCCCTTACTTACATTTACCTGGCCAACAAACTTATTCATGAGATTAAACCTTCTGCAATTACAATTGCCGAGGAGATGAGCGGGATGCCAGGACTGGCAGCACCAATCGGGAAAAAAGGATTTGGTTTTGACTACAGGTTGTCAATGGGTGTGCCTGACTTCTGGATCAGGCTTGTTAAAGAAACTCCTGATGAATACTGGGACACCGGAAAGCTAATGTATGAGCTTACAACACACAGGCCTGAGGAGAAAATAATTTCTTACTGCGAATCGCACGACCAGGCTCTTGTTGGAGACAAAACCCTCATTTTCAGGATGCTGGATGCTGAAATGTACACCGGGATGCATAATGATTATCACAGCTTCCCAATGGACAGGGGAATAGCGCTTCACAAAATGATAAGGCTTATAACATTCAGTACCTCGGCAGGAGGCTACCTGAACTTCATGGGAAATGAATTCGGTCATCCTGAATGGATCGATTTCCCGCGTGAAGGAAATAACTGGAGTTATAAATATGCCAGAAGGCAGTGGAGCCTCCCGGAAAACAAGGACCTTAAGTACCATTTTTTATCCCTGTTCGATAAAAAAATGCTAAGCCTGCATAACGAGTACAGATTGCTTGACAACTGCAACCTTGTAAGGATTTATGAAAATAACAATGACAAGGTTATTGCTTACATGCGGGGTGACTACCTGTTTGTATTTAATTTTCACCCGGTTAACTCATATACTGATTACGGAATCCCTGTACAGGGTAAATTCAGGATCGTGCTTGACACTGATGAGGCAGGGATTGGCGGATTTAACAGGATCGACAGCTCAACAGTGTACCTTAGCATAAAAAAAGCAGAGAGGAACATTATCAATGCTCCCCTCTACCTTTATCTTTACCTGCCTTCCCGTACAGCCATTGTTTTTAAACGGCTGGCTGTAAGGAAAGCCACCGATATCTGATACTAGTCAATCCACCTCAGCAGATAAAAATCCTGCCTGTGAGGAAGATCGGGATGTTTAGGATATAACCTTATTCCATAATAGAAGGATCCGGCCCTTTCAGGAACGAGGACTGCCCTGTAAAGGCATTTCCCTGCCTTGCAGCTTACAAGTTTGAATTCCTTGCTGTCAACATACTTATATTCCCCATCCTTTCCAAGCCTTGTAATTATAAATTCCACCCCTACATTTTCCCTTGGAATATTCTTGACATGAAGAGCTATCTCAGCCTTATAGTCATGACCAGACTTGTAAATATTATCATCGGTCTTTTCAAAGCTGTAATTAATAACCTCAATATTATCCCATTCTTCAATCAGTCTTGTTTTCCAGGCTGCAATTTCCTTTGCCTTCTCAAATTCATTCTTTATGAGCTTCTTATGTCTTTCCGCAAGCTTGTTATAATACTTCTCGTAGTAATCGTCAATCATCCTGCGCATTGTAAACTCAGGGGCTATTCTTACCATTGTGTTTTTGACCCTGCTGATCCATTCAGACGGAACTCCCTGGTCATTAAATGAATAATAAGCCGGGATGATCTCATATTCAAGCATGTTATAAATAGTTTCGGCATCAACATCATCCTGGAGATCCTGATTTTCATAAGCCCTTTTTTCGGGAAGAGCCCATCCTGCAAATGCATGATAACCTTCAACCCACCAGCCATCAAGAACACTGAAATGAATTGTTCCGTTCATAACGGCCTTCTCGCCGCTGGTTCCTGAAGCTTCAAGAGGCCTTGTGGGAGTATTGAGCCATATATCGACACCTCTTACAAGGTATTTTGCAAGCTCAATGTCATAGTTCTCAAGGAAGATCACCTTTCCTTCAAACCGCGGCATCTGTGATATTTCAAAAATCCTTTTTATAAGGTCCTGGCCACCTCCGTCGTGAGGATGCGCCTTGCCGGCATATATGAACTGAACCGGCTTATCGGGATTATTAACAAGCCTATCGAGCCTGCCCAGATCGCGGAACAGAAGAGCTGCTCGCTTGTAAGTGGCAAACCTCCGGGCAAAACCTATTGTAAGTGCCTTTTCATCAAGATGAGTGCTTATATTAAGAAGCGTCCTGGGGCTGACATGCTTCTCCATCATGTCTGACTG
>JAKLDT010000158.1 GCA_022703405.1 Bacteroidota bacterium
TTTCAAGTAATTCATTTACTTCCTTTTTAAGGTCCATAATCCTGTCTTCCCTGTCGAGCATCAGGTTATGCCACCTTTGAAGTTCGTTAAGTTGCTCCGTCATTGTTTCTTCCGCTGTTTTCCTCCTTGTTATATCATTTGCAAGTACTAATCTTGCCGGTCTCTTATTAAAAATCAATCCGTGGGATATTATCTCTACAAGGAATATCTCTCCATTTTTATTCCTGTGTCTCCATTCTCCTGAGAAGGACAGGTTATCAGGTATTTGTTTTACATTTTCCATAAGCTTAACAACATCTTCTTCAGGCCTTATATCCTTCAAAGTAAGCTTGAGAAATTCATCTCTGTTATATCCGTATTTCCGTACTGCCACCTCATTAACTTCAAGAAACTGAAGTGTTTCAAGGTCATACACCCACATAGGATGCGGGTTGCTTTCGAATAACAGCCTGTAACGTTGTTCTCTTTCAGTCATTATCCGGGCCAGTTCAGTCTGCTCCATCCTCTGAAAAGCCATATCGCTTATCAGCTGTGTCATATTAAGGAGAAAATCCATTGCTGTATTGACCTGTTCCTCTGATAATACAGGCACGTCTTTTATAGCACTCAGATAATCCTCAGGATCAAATCCGAATTCAATGGCCTGCTTCCTGAAAAAATCCAGATCGGGTTCATCGAAAAATAACTGGCCTGAGAACAGATTAGCGACATGCTGCCCTTTAATTACAATTGGCACAGCAACATCAGTCATCCCATTTAAACATTTATAGAAATGTATCTTTTTATCTCCCTGCTGCTTTTCAGCCAGCACTGTATCGCTTATTCTGCATCTTACTGCAGTATCAGTATTCACCCTGTGAAAATCAGTACATGCTCTTCTCCATCCTGATTTTGAAATAACCTTGCCTTCAAGATCCAGTATGGCAGTTACAAATCCTGTTGTCTTATTGAAGCCCTCGAGAAGTGATTCCACTCTCTTAAAGTCGATAAGTTCCAGAATATTAACTTCCATAATTTTTACATTATTAAACTATTAAAATTTATTGAATAACATAAAAACTTATACCTTACAGGCACAGACCTTTCACTTTAATAAGACTTATCAGTTTCACAATACTGACAAAAATCTATTTCAAATATAATAAATTGATTATATTTTTGTTGTACTTTGTTATAAAACAGATCAAAATCCCTACTACTTAACATCAGTCAAACAATATTATGAGTCCGGAAACAATGAACAGCGCTTCTCATGTCAGAGGCCTATTAAAGGCTGGAGCTGCATTTTGCATAATTGTCCTTACAGGTATCTTTATTGATGTTTTTGCAGGCATATATACCGGCGGCAATCTGACAGAGCTTCCTCAAACAGCAGTAGCCAGGTTCTCGCAGTTCAGGGAAAACAGGTTGCTTGGACTGTATAACCTCGACCTGTTTAATGCCATTAACCAGTTTCTTCTTATCCCTGTTTATCTCTCATTGGTGATAGCTCACCGCAAATTAAGTCACTATCAGGCATTTACAGCATTTACAATATTTTTTGCAGGCTCATTGATACTGATCTCAAACAATACAGCGTTACCAATGATGGACCTGAGCAATAAATATTTTGCTACCAGTGATGAAGACATGAAAACTCTGTACGCTGCTGCCGGAGAGGCTCTTCTTGTAAGAGGAGCTCACGGAAGCAGCAGCATGCTGTTAGGTTTCATGATACCTAATGCTGGCGGATTGATAATGTCAATTGTGATGCTGAAAGGCAAAATTTTTACTCCTGCCTGTGCATGGTTCGGCATAACCGGCAGCATATTGATGATAATTTATATACTATGCGTGACTTTCGTACCGGCTGCAAAGCAGTTTGCCACTCTCCTTGCAATGCCCGGGGGAATCCTCCTTATAATCTGGATGGTACTATTCACAAAGGGACTGATCATTTTAAGTAAACATTCTCACTCATAGGAAACAGATAAGAATATAATATAAGGGCAATTAAGACCGGGATTCATCTATCTATTTTCAGAAGCTACTAATGAGTCAGCTTATTACAGGAATTCAATTAATTGCATAACTTTGCTTTACATATTGTCGGGGTTCATTTTCTATAACATATTCCAAAAGCTGATAATTCTCAAACTGAAATGAAGCCGGAATACAATAAGAAATGGGACAAAACACTTAAGAGCCTGGTAAGCTTAAGCGGCTTATTGCTGATAGCTGTATCAGCAGTAGCCCTGATTGGGTGGCTGACAGGTATCAGGTTTTTGATTTCACTGAAGACTGAATTCATCCCGATTGCTCCTGCAACTGCCATGTGCTTCATGCTATTCGGAGTAATTTTCCTTTTATCAAAATCAAGGGGGAAAAAGTCAATAAAATTGCTGTCGCTGACATTACTGTTACTTGTTGCATTTTACTGCATACTGATAATTGCAGGATATATTTTAGAAAAGGATCTTGCTCTTGAGAACCTGCTTTTCCCTGTTGTCGAAAAAGTCGGACGTTTTCCTGTGAGTCATGTTTCTCCCTACACTGCTTTCCTGATGGTGATATGCAGTATTTCACTTATTGTCATTCTTAGCGACACAAGAGATCTGGTTACCAGGAATATTACCGCAACAGCAGGCCTGATTATTGCCTTTACCGGCGATGTATCGGTTATTGGATATCTATTTGGAACTCCATTCTTATATTCAGGGAATGCAATTCCGATGGCCGCACAGACAGCATTTGCCTTTATGGTGACCGGATCTGCTATACTTTTTCTTTCTGGAGGAGACAATTTTTTTCTGAGGCACCTTACAGGCATCACACCATATTCCCACCTTCTACGGATATTTATTCCATTTGCGTTGGGCGTATTTGTAATTGAGGGCATACTTGAAGTAACTCTTATACGCTTCCTGGGAATAAACCATGCCGTTGTTCTGGTTTTAATGTCTCTCTTCTCAATTTCAGTCGGAATCCCTCTTATAATATACATTACCCAGACTATTTTCAGGAATGCAACAAATGCAGAAAATGAGAGATTCAGGATTATGAATGAACTGCGCAAAAACTCGGCATTTCAAAGTCTGATCCTTGAAAACACCCCTGTAGGCCTTTGCATGCTGACAAATGAGAAGATTCAATGGACTAATAATGAATTTCGTGATATCCTGGGACTTACAGAAAATGAGTGTAATGAAAAGACAGTTGCTGAAATTCTCTTTTCCTTTACCGGTGAAGATTCAGAACAATTATTATCATTTTTTATAAAGCCGGAGATAAAAATTGACAAAACTATCCGTTTAAATCTGAAAAAAGGGCCTATCTGGTGCAGGTTTCTTGGCTCACCAATCGATTCATCCTATTCCTCCCGATCCTTTGTTTTCCTCATCGAGGATATAACAGAACGGAAGCAGCAAAGGGAAATGATGAGGCTTTTGTCCCATGCTTTGTCAAGTCTTTCAGAATGTGTAAGCATCACTGACACAAAAAATAAGTTAATATATGTAAATAAAGCATTTGAGGATACTTATGGTTACAGCCTTGAAGAACTTACGGGAAAAAACATTTCTATAGTTTCTTCAGAAAACAGGGATCCGCAACATTCAGGCACAATACTTGAATCAACAAAATCCGGCGGATGGTCAGGTGAACTTATAAACAGAAGAAAAGACGGAACAGAATTTCATATATTTCTTAATACATCAATCATAACAGATGAAAAGGGTGAAAAGCTGGCGCTTGTAGGTGTAGCGAGCGATATCACTTCACAAATTGCAGCCGAAAAAAAACTTATTGAATATAATCAGAAGCTTAAAGAGAGCGATGAAGCAAAGGACAAGCTGCTCAGAATAATCTCCCATGATCTGAAAAGTCCTTTCAGCGGCATACTGGGTTATCTGGAACTGATGGAAACCCAGGCAGATTCACTTACTGAGGAGGAAAAGAAATCCTTCCTCAGTGAAATGAGAAAAACATCAGAAAATACATATAAGCTTCTCGATAATCTCCTGACCTGGGCCAGGGCACAGAAAGGAGGCATTAAGGTTGCAGCAATAGAATTCAGCATACAGGATGCCGTTGCTGAACAGGTTGAAGTTCTGTCTGAGGCTGCATCAAAGAAAAATATTACAATAATAAATCAGACTGACAGTGAAAGAAATGTTTTCGCCGACCGTGATATGATAAAGACAATCCTGCTCAATCTGGTGAATAATGCAATTAAGTTCACTCCGGCAGGCGGTGAAATAAAAATATCATCGAAAATTACAGGAGCTCTGACTGAGATATCTGTCACAGATAACGGCGTTGGAATAAGGGAAGAGAATCTTGAAAAATTATTCAGAATCGATCATTCTTCTAGCACTCCCGGAACTGAAAGAGAAAAAGGAACAGGCCTGGGATTGCTTATCTGCAAGGAATTTGCTGAAATGAACGGAGGAAGCATAAGGGTAGAAAGCAAGCCGGAAAAAGGCAGCAGCTTTACATTCTCAATACCATTGTCTAATTAAGATAAAACAGAGAACAAACAGTAATAAGGACATCATTTCCCAAAAGACAATAAATACCTGAAAAGCAGAGTAACAGCTCCAAAAACCAGAAAAAGGTCCAGTCGAACGCCCAGTTTTAAAACACCGAAGATGCCATAAAACAGCCCCAGAACAATTAATGTTATTGTAATTGCACCGGAATTAAGCCCGTTATATATAAGCAGGAAACCAATTATTACTGAAAGTGTAGGACAGGGAATCAGTCCTGCCGGCGAGGCATAGAGATATTTTAAGAATGAATCAGGCGTTATGAAATGCGGATATATCAATCCGAAAATAACAATAAGGATACCAGCAATTACAAATGGTAATTGAGAATAATTAACCGTCGGAGATGTAATTCTGAAGCTGAATATAACCAACAGTACAGCTGCTATTACAAAAATTGTTCCGTTAAAGGGATTTCCTGTTTTCCAGGCTAAAAAGGCCACTGAGAGCAAAGGCAGTGCCAGAATTAAGGCAAACGACCTGGGTGAAGGTATCCATTTAAAGGTGAGAGCTGCTATCAAACAATAGAATAGCACATGCCAGGCGACAGCCACGCCCGGATACTCATTTACAATGGTTTGGAGGCCATTGATAATATCTTCTGATTTAAGCATCTGTTGATATTAATCTTGTTTAAGAAAGCCAATAATGACAATTTATTTATAAATCCCGCCCCCCTTCAGAGAAGGTCTTCAGGCAAATAGCAGGTTAAAGATAAAAATTCTGACAAATCTGCCGCAGCCGGAATGCAAATTAAAGCAGATAACAGTCATCTCGGCTGAAAGTAAGTGTATTTTTAATATTTATTGTTCATCCAGATTTAATACCCCGTACCGGCATTCAGCGTTCTGAGTAAATCTGTTTTCTGCCTGATATCATTAACTATGCTGTAAACAGAAACTGTAGCCCCTGAAATGGAATCTACCTCCTTTCCTATTCTCAGGAAGCCTGATCCGTCATATCCGGCAAATTGCCGGAGCCATCCTTTAACTGTAATCTCCTGACCATGAGTTGCTTCATAGTTGAATACTCTAACTGAGATTATACTGTTACGCTTATCAAACAAAATATAATAATCAAAGAATTCATAGTCAGTTAATGAATCATCGTCAACCGGGACAGAGCAACCACCTGCCCTGCAGCTGTTGACTCTGCCGATATAAATTGAAAATGATTTGTTATCTCCGCATCCTGTTGTGAAAAATTTACCTTTTATGTTCTCAAATCCCTCATCAGATGAAGACAGAACTACTTCCTTCAGGATTAGATCGCCAGGGCAGCCTAAATCCTTCAGATCTTTTAATAAAGGTCCGGGCCTGAAGTTTATGTCCGGTCCGGACCTGCCTGCAGAAATAGCTGATAACAAAAGAAACAACAATATTAGTACTGATCTCATCTCAGTTTTTCAAAACATTACACCTATACCGGCACTGAATGTCTTATTGTATTTTTCGGTTGCCGCAGAACCTGAAAATTGCATATCTGTCTTTAATACAGCCTTTTCGTTAAGCTTGAGTGTAAGCCCCGTTGTTATTAATGTATTTTTATATGCAGGATTTGATTCTAAGGACCCGCTTACCGTATTATGTGTATTATAAAACTCATACCTGATAAATGGGATAAGCTGTTTGTCAATGTTGTTGAAAAGTTTAAAAACATCGTACCCTGCTTCAGCATAATAGCCTGTCATCGATTTACCAAGGTCGTTGTTAACACCGGCAATCCTGGTGAACCTGTTATACTCTGCCGTATTTGATATGGAGACATAATACAACTGTCCTCTAAGAACAAGGCCCTCATATTCAAACCTCGTATCAGCGCCGATCATTGCAATGCCCACTGAAGAAGAATCGGCTTTTGCCTTTAAAGTATTATTATCATCAGGCAGTTTTCCGTATAATCTGCTCTGCGATCGTCCTGCATAAGCTGACAGACCAATGTTAAGGTTTCTTATTCCAAAGTATTCAATCTTCCCTGTAAAAGCGGGAGAACTTACATAAGCCTTTGAACCTTTCTGACGTCCTTCCCTCAGTCCGTTTGTGCCATTGAAAATTGCTTTGGTATCATAGCCGTTCAGACCGCTTACAGCATACAACTGGTACTTAAGTGATGTCGGTAAAATAGTACCGGCAATACCGGCTCCTGCCTCCCTCCATGTGCTTAGTCCCAGGCGGTTATCTGTAACCGGTCGCTCAACACCATTGAAGGTAACCGGTTCATGATATTCATTAATGATTCCCATTGGTACTAAGAGCAAACCGGCCCTGAAATTAATGTAACTGTTTATCTTATGCTGAAGGAAAGCCTGTTCAATCCAGATTTCCCTGGCATATTCCACTTCAGTCTCCGATACAAATTGTGTTTTGCCTGAAAAATTATATCCCAGGAACATTACCATCCTGTGTACATCGAGTGTACCAAGTTCCTTCTGATCTTTTGATAAAGGCTGGTTGTAATGTACCTCACCATATCCTCCTATTCCAAGTTTGCTGTTACTTTTCAGCAATGTTTCAGCAGTGTTCAGGTAAGGAGTAATGACTGAATCCTGAACCTGTCCGGTAAGCACCAGAAAGCTTATTGTATTAACAAGAATAATTAGCGCTGTCCTTTTCATATAATGCAGAATTTAAAATTAGTTCGCTGCAAAGATCAATGAACCAGCGCTTGCCGTCAATCCCAAAAAGTAGTGAATTCCACTCAGTTGGTCACAGGAAATAATGAATGAGGACAGGTTTAATCCAACCTGATTATATTATTTGATATTGCAAATATTGTAAGTCCTGACTGG
>JAKLDT010000159.1 GCA_022703405.1 Bacteroidota bacterium
TCTTTTTGATTGATCAATACATCAAGCATATAGGTCTGTTTTAAATAACAATGCAAAAGTATCCGGAGAAACTTTTAACATCAATCGCAATAATGCTTGAAACTTCTTAGTATTTATGCCTATAGGGGAGTATGCAATTATCCTTATTAAGGCAGCATTGATTCTCTGACCGGGACAGTCAGTCTTTTATTTCATATCGATAACCTTTTAGATACCAGCTTATTGTATCGTCATTCGAATATTCGTGCAGGATGTTCAGAAATTTTACATTTTCCCGGCTCTTTATTGAAAACAGAACTGTCTGAACAATTCCGCAACAGCCAGCGGGTTCATTTCCTGAAAACTTATAACTGCTCACTTCCTGTTCATAACAGGCAAAAAAATCATCAAGTACCCTGTACCTTGTTTCCTGAATTAATTTGTAATCACCAGGAAGGTCAGTCTCACTTATGAACCTTGCATAACGTCCGGCTGCATTTTTCCTTACGAGTTTCCCAAGATCAGCAAAGCCTATATTTCTTCTGAGGTAAATGTCAGTGTACCTGTAAATTCCCGTATAACCGTAAGCATCCAGATCGTCTGCGAGCGATAGGATATGAAGCACTTTATTTCCGGAATGCTGCTTATTGTAATCCTTATTGTCATGATATTCAATTGCTTCCATTCCTGATGTGAATTCCTGTGGATCAAGGTTCCTGCTGCTGAGGAATTCTGAGCATTTTCTTCTTCCTGTGAGTCCGTGATTAAATCCATGATCTTCTGCCAGGCCAATATCGTGAAGATAACATGCAATAATTATGTTTTTCAGAAAGGAAGCTGTGAATAGTTCAGGATCAGCTTTCATCGCTATCAGGTCACAGGCATACGACCAGACCCGGCGATGATGTTCAATTCCATGAGATTCGAGATGATCCTCAGGATAAACACACACGAAGAACTCCTCAAGATGCTGTTTGAGCTGCTTTTCAATACCTGCAATTTCCGGGTGAAGTTTATCCGCCATATTTTAAACTGAATTGCTGTCTGTGCTATGTTTTTTCTCCTGTTAATTGTCCCTGAGAAAATAAAAAAAGCAAAAGACTCAGCCTTTTGCTTTTGAACAGGCATCCTGAATGGATTATTTTTTAATCATATCCTGTGCCAGATCAAGTATAGTTGTATCATCGAAAGTCACTATGCCGCCTCCCGGCCCCTGTTCAAAATGGATACCTATGCTCTGTCCCTTATCAAAATTTCTCCCTCCGAAATAGTTACGTACTGTCTCTTCCTCCATATTCAACTGCTCTGCAATCCTCCGCATACTACCGGAGGGTAACTGGTCTTTGATTTTTCGCAGCTCATTAAATGTGATTGTTCTGGCCATGGCTTCCATATTTTAATTAGTTTAAGTTTAAGTTTATAAAAGGTTATCTACAAAGTTAAACAAAAAACAGGGAAACAGAAAATCAGGCATTCAAATTATTCAAATACGACAAAAACAGGTTTATTACCTTTCTTTTTTCATCATTAAGTTGAAAATCAATGTTTTTTGTAAGATAATCGTACAGAATATTGCCCCTGATAGGGCCAAGGTCACTGAAGTACTTTACTACTTTATCAATATTCGTAACTCCGGTTTGCAATGCTGAGTTAAGTTCAGCGATTACTGAATCTTCAATATCCCTGTTAGTGGCCCAGCAGGCAAAAACAAATGGAAGCCCAGTGAATTTTTTCCATTCCAATGACAGGTCAAGTCCGTTTTTGTAGTGTTTTTCAAATTCGAAACACTGATCTCCAATAAGAACAACGGCTTCATTGCATTTAATATTCAGAAAATCAAATCCTTCTGATGTGTTTTTCCAGCTTATACTTTTCTTCCACCAGTTTTTTGCAAGCACCTTAGCAAGATTTACAGAAGTTCGCGACCGGTAATCGAGGTAGATAGTATCAATTTCTTCAAAGGCACAGTTGAAAAGGAGCATGACAGTTTTAACATGTCCGTCTGCGCCTATGCAATACTCTGTTATAATCCTGTAATCCTTAAGCTGTGGAAGAGCGCCTACAGGTATAAGCACAAGGTCAGCCCTCCCGCTTATTAGTTTTGCCGCACAGTCGGCAGGATGATCAAGTTCAAGAGTTATCCTGTTGCTGAATGCGCTTTCTTTCAGACCATAAATAAAAGGGTATGTATTGGCATATCGTACTGCCGAAATTCTGATTTTGTCCATTAGCATTTTTTTCAACCATCTAAATTAGTATTTTTGCCTATAGTTATAACAGCAGAAACCCATTCTTGTTAATAATGGATATAAATTCCCTGACAGCAATTTCACCTCTTGACGGACGATACCGTAGCAAAGTGGACGAGCTCCATCAGTATTTTTCGGAATTCGGACTGATAAAATATCGTCTGATGGTGGAGGTGGAGTATTTTATTGCCTTGTGTGAGATTCCGCTTCCTCAGCTCAGTGATTTCCGAAAGGATAATTTTAAAATGCTCAGATCAATTTATGAGGATTTTACAGTTAGTGACGCTGAAAAAATTAAGGAAAGGGAGAAGATCACTAACCACGATATAAAGGCTGTTGAATATTTTCTCAAGGAAAGGTTTTTTCAGTCAGGCTGGGGTAAGTGGAGCGAATTTATCCATTTTGGTCTGACATCGCAGGACATAAATAATACTGCCATACCTCTGTCAGTTAAGGATGCTCTTATAAACGTCTATTTCCCTGTGCTTTACGAATTAAGGGAAACTCTTGCAGGACTTGCCGAGGAGTGGAAGGAAATTCCCATGCTTGCCCGAACTCATGGACAGCCTGCAACCCCGACAAGGCTTGGCAAGGAAATAGAGGTTTTTATTTCAAGGATCGATGGTCAGACAAAGTATTTCGGACAGATTCCCTTCTCTGCAAAATTCGGCGGAGCAACAGGCAATATGAATGCACATAAGGTTGCATTTCCTGAAACAGACTGGATTTCATTTGCCAATAATTTTGTAAATGAGGAACTGGGATTGCAGCGTTCACATCCCACCACCCAGATTGAGCATTACGATAATCTTGCTGCTCTGTTCGATAACATGAGGAGGATAAATACGATACTTATCGACCTGTCAAGGGATATCTGGACCTATATCTCAATGGAATACTTCTCGCAGAAGATAAAGAAAGGAGAGGTTGGTTCCTCTGCCATGCCACATAAAGTTAATCCGATCGATTTTGAAAATGGTGAAGGAAACCTGGGATATGCAAATGCAGTATTTGAACACCTTGCAATGAAATTGCCGGTTTCAAGGCTGCAGCGCGATCTGACAGATTCGACTGTTCTGAGGAATATAGGAGTGCCCATTGGACACTCGGTACTTGCTTTCAATTCAATATTAAAAGGCCTGAATAAACTTATTGTTAACAGGGATAAGATAAGAAGTGATCTTGAAAACAACTGGGCTGTGATTTCTGAAGCCATTCAGACAATCCTCAGGCGTGAAGGTTATCCCAATCCTTATGAGGCGCTTCTTGAGCTTACCCGGACCAATCAGAAGATTACAAGAGAGTCTCTTCACCGGTTTATTGACGAACTTGATCTCAGTGATGAAGTTAAAACAGAACTTAAAGCAATAAGCCCGGAAAATTACACAGGTTTTTAAAACTCCACTTTTAAATGAAGAATATCAGGTTATTGCTCAAATATTTTGCTTCCTACCGCTGGTCTGCCTTCAGAAGCATCGGATATAATATTCTTGGCGGACTTTTTGCATTATTTTCCTTTTCTCTCGTGGCTCCTTTCCTGAAGATCCTCTTTAACCAGCTTGGCGAGGTGCCTGATCCCGGAGAATTCAGGATGACAGCCGAATCAATTGAGCAGTTTTCGAGGTACTATCTGTCAATTTTTGTTGCAGCTAACGGAAAAGCCGGTGCACTCATGCTTGTTGTCGTCGTTGTGATAGTGGCAAGCCTTTTCAAAAACACATTCATCTTTCTTGCAAATAACAGTATTGCCTACATTCGCGCCTGTACTGTCCGCGACTTGCGGGCAAAGCTTTATGACAAGTTTCTTAAGCTCCCTGTTTCATATTTCACTGAGGCGCGGAAGGGTGATGTGCTGACAAGGATTGCAAATGACGTCCAGGAAATAGAGGTTTCTGTAATAGCTTCTCTGACAATGCTTTTCAGAGATCCTATGTATATAATAATCTTTGTTATTTACCTTTTTGTTGCAAATTACAAGCTTACTCTCTTTGCCCTGGTGCTTCTGCCAATAAGCGGATGGCTCATAGGACGGGCAAGCCGGACACTGCGCTCATCATCATTCCAGGGGCAGGAAAACCTTGGGAAACTACTTACAGTTGTTGAAGAAACCCTCACAGGTCTGAGGATTGTAAAGGTCTTCAACGCAGAAAAGAAGATGCAGAAGCAATTTGGAGTAGCCAATGAACGCTATTCAAAGATCTTCAAGAGGGTGACAAGGAAGTATTTTCTTGCCTCACCTCTAAGTGAATTTCTTTCAACAATTGTGCTGATGGCGCTTCTCTATGCTGGCGGTACAATGGCACTTGAAGGAACCGGAAGCATGTCTCCTGAGCAGCTGATTGCTTACCTGGTGATCTTCTCCCAGATAATTCAGCCTGCAAAGAATATTACAACCGCATGGTACAGCATACAGAAAGGAATGGCCTCAATACAGAGGGTTGATGAGATTATAGATGCAGAGGAGAAAATAGTTGAAAAGGCAGATGCTGTTCAAAAACCTTCATTCAATGAGTCGATTGAGTTCAGAGGAGTGTGGTATGGCTATAACAGTGAACCTGTATTGAAAGATATAAACCTAACAATAAAGAAAGGTCAGACAGTTGCTATTGTCGGAAAATCAGGCGCCGGAAAGTCAACACTCGCCGACCTTCTTCCGCGGCTTATTGATACCGACAAGGGATCTGTTCTTATTGACGGAACTGATATCCGCGACATGAAGATCAGGGATCTGCGCAACCTGATGGGTATTGTGAGCCAGCAGCCGATCCTGTTCAATGCTTCTTTTGCAGATAACATTTCATTCGGTGTTGAAAAAGCCGAAAAGGAAAATATCGAAGCAGCAGCCCGCATAGCAAATGCCCATGATTTTATTGTCGATACCGAAGCTGGTTATGATACCTTCGTGGGTGAATCAGGGAATAAACTCAGCGGAGGACAAAGGCAAAGGATAAGCATTGCAAGGGCTATTATGGCTAATCCTCCGATACTTATCCTCGATGAAGCTACATCTGCACTCGATACCGAATCGGAGAGGCTTGTACAGGATGCAATACTGAAGCTTATGAAGAGCAGAACTTCTCTTGTTATTGCACACCGCCTTTCAACGATACAACATGCTGACCTTATTGTAGTTCTTGATGAAGGAAAGATTGTTGAAACCGGCAGTCATGAAGAGCTTGTCAGCAAAGCAGATGGCTTCTATAAAAAGCTGCACAGCTTTCAGGCGATCTGAGAGTTAAGATTTGAGATATGAGAAGTGAGATTTGAGTCCTCAATCCAGAAATTTTGTAATATTCCGATGGGGATGTTGAGAAAGTCAGAATCATTTAACCACAAAGGACACAAAGTAAATGCACAAAGATCACAAAGAAATAATAATCAGCGATTTACCTTCGAGTTCCCTTTGTGCGAACTTAGTGCACTTTGTGGTTATAAATTCTTTTTAGACACCCCCCGGGGGTGGATTAGGTGGAGATATGAAATGTGGTTCGTTGAAATTACAGAGTTTTAAAACATAATTAGAATAGAATAAGATGATCAGAAAGATAATATTATTTGCAACATTATTAATTGCTGTTTTTTCAGTCCAGGCTCAGAAGGGAAAACATTCATTTGAACTTGGTACCACTGAGTTTCTCCTCGACGGGAAACCCTTTCAGATAATAAGCGGGGAGATGCATCCTGCAAGGATACCGGCTGAGTACTGGAGGCACAGGATACAGATGGCTAAAGCAATGGGCTGCAATACAATTTCTGCTTACCTGTTCTGGAATTATCATGAGACTGAGGAAGGTGTTTATGATTTTGAAACAGGCAACCATAATATTGCTGAATTCTTCCGGCTGGTTCAGGAAGAGGAGATGTGGCTGATTGTCAGGCCGGGCCCTTATGTCTGTGCCGAATGGGAGCTTGGAGGCATTCCTCCTTACCTTCTCAGGATACCTGATATAAAACTCAGATGCATGGATCCGCGCTATATGGCTGCTGCTGAGCGATATATGGGGAAACTGTCTGAAGTGATCAAACCCTTTATGGTTACAAAAGGCGGACCGCTTCTCATGATACAGATTGAAAATGAATATGGCAGCTTCGGTAATGACAGGAATTACCTTAAGCGTCTGAAGGAAGTCTGGGCTCAGAACGGCATTGATGTCCCTACTTTCACCGGTGACGGGCCGACAACTTTTATGCTTGAAGCTGGTTCATTACCCGGAAGTGCTGTGGGACTTGATCCCGGAAGCTCTCCTGCTGATTTTGAGCTGGCTGCAAAAATGAATCCGGGTGTACCGGTCTTCAGCAGTGAAACTTACCCTGGATGGCTTACACACTGGGGTGAAGAATGGATAAGACCTGATACCGGCAAATTGCTCAGGGAAGTTAAGTTTCTTATGGACAATAAGAAATCATTCAACCTGTATGTTATACACGGCGGAACCAATTTCGGATATACTGCAGGCGCAAATTCCGGTGGAAAAGGGTATGAACCTGATGTTACAAGCTATGATTATGATGCACCGATTAACGAGCAGGGCCAGCCAACTCCAAAATATGAGGCATTGAGGAAGCTCCTGGGGTCATATCTGCCAAAAGGTAAAAAACTGCCTCCGGTTCCGGCTCCCATACCGGCAATTGAACTGACTGCAATAGGTCTGCTGCCATTCAATTCTGTCTGGAACATACTCCCTGAACCTGAAAATTCAGTACAGCCAAAACCTTTTGAAGCTTACAATCAGGATTATGGCTTTATGCTTTACCGTACTGAGCTTATCGGTCACAAGTCTGGCAAACTTGTCATAACCGAACTTCATGATTATGCCACAGTCTTTCTGAATGGAGAATACGTTGGTAAGATTGATCGCCGTCTTGGTGAGAATTCAATTGATCTGCCAGTAAGCAAGGTTGCAAATCCTGTTCTCGACATTCTTGTTGAAGGTATGGGGAGAATTAATTTTGCCCAGCAACTGATTGACAGAAAAGGTATTACTGATCGTGTCACATTGAATGGCATGACACTCATGAACTGGAAAGTATTCAGACTGCCGATGGACAGAAAAGCTATTTACGATCTGAGATCGACAGGCA
>JAKLDT010000016.1 GCA_022703405.1 Bacteroidota bacterium
GGAGAAGTGCCATTCTACTGGTGGCAGGGAGATACATTAACAAAAGAAAGACTGCTCTGGCAGCTCGATCAGCTTAGCGGCAAGAGCATCTCAAGCCTTCAGATAAATTACAGCCACCTCGATTACGGAGGACTGTCGTACGGGTTGTCAAATCCCAGCAAACCAGCCCTTTTCACCGATGCCTGGTGGGACCTGTTCATGTGGTTTGCAGATGAAGCAGGTAAAAGAGGAATGAGTGTCAGCCTGAGCGATTATACTATTGGAATAGGCCAGGGATTTGCAATGGATGAGGCCCTTAAGAATAATCCGGAGCTCAACGGTTCCATACTTCACTGCAAATCTTATGTAATCAGGGGAAAAAACTCACTTGACCTGCCTGAGAACGCCCTGACAGTCAAAGCATATAAAATCCTAAAGGACAGCACATTGATAATAGAGTCTGCAAAGGATATTTCTCAACTGGCTACAGGCAGTAGGCTCGACTATAATGCAGGGGATTCTCTGACCAGGGTAATTGTTGTGTATTATGAAAAGCTCATTCCGTCTTTCGACCCTATGCATCCGGAAAGCGGAAAGGCTTATTGCGATTATTTTTTCGGAAAGTTTGAAAAAGCATTGAAGGGAAGCAGGAACGGCTTCATGAACTTTTTCTTCTCCGATGAATTGAATTTCAGGGTGTCAGGAAATCTCTGGAATGACTTCTTTGCTGCAGAGTTTAGAAAAAGGAAGGGCTATGATATTACAAAACATCTTGATGCCCTATATTATATTACCGGTGACAGTACAACAGATATCCGGCTTGATTATAATGATGTGCTTGTAAGCCTCAGTGAGGAGAATTTCTTCAAACCTGTTTACCAGTGGCATCAGGATCGAGGTCTTATATTCGGATGTGATCATGGCGGAAGAGGGCGCGATGTGGCTGAATTTGGTGACTATTTCCGCACCCAGAGGTGGAACCAGGGACCCGGTTCCGACCAGCCTTACCTGTCGAAGGATATTGTGAAGGCAAAGGTTGCAGCTTCCATATCGCACCTTTATGAAAGGCCAAGGGTATGGCTCGAAGGCTTCCACAGCAGCGGATGGGGAACATCCTCTGCAGCGCTTACCGAGGCAATACTGGCAAACTATGTTGCCGGATATAACCTCATGTCGTTCCATGGCCTTTATTATTCCACTATGGGTGGCTGGTGGGAATGGGCGCCACCTGATAATCATTTCAGGATGCCATACTGGCAACAGATGGGTTCCTTGATGAAGTGCACCGAACGACTGTCATACCTTCTGTCACAAGGTGTTCATAAATGCGATGTTGCAATAATTTATCCCACGGAAGCTGTGGTTGCAGGAGTAAATGGAGATGAAGCTGTGAAAACGGCTTTCAAGACAGGAGAAGAAATATACAAGGATGGCTTTGATTTCGATTTTATTGATTATGAATCACTTGCCAGAAGCGAAATTAAAGAGGGAGAGTTAAGGGTGTCCGGAGAAAGATATAAGGTCCTCATTGTGCCTTCAATGAAAATCATGAAGAAAACTTCCTTGCAGAAAATTGAAGAATTCAGCAAGGCAGGAGGACAAATTGTAATTGTCGGGGATAAACCTGATAAAACAGATATAAAAGAAGAGAACTTAATTGTCTGTGATTCGCCTTCAGATGTAACTGAAAAAATATCTGACAGATACGGCAGGGATTTCATTATTCTTGATAAGATTGACTCACATCCGTATGTAATGCACAGAACTGTGGGCTCACGGGAGATTTATGCGCTTTACGGAATACCAGCAGGAACAAGGTGCTTCTTCCGGGCTAAAGGCAATCTGCAGCTATGGGATGCATGGACTGGAAAAACGGCCTCTCTTGAGAAATTTGCCAGGGATACTACAGACGGAACTGTTATAGAAATGCCATTGACTGACAAAGAGATACAGATAATTGTTTTCAGCAAAGACAGGAAAAAAGCTGATTATATTTATAATAAAAAGTCACTTGTCAGCCAGACTACACTTGACAGTAAATGGGAAACTGAACTCAGTCCTGTTCTTGATAACAGATGGGGTGATTACCAGTTACCGGCAAAAAACGAAATGCTGGGTGCACAGGTCAGGCAACTTCAACTTTCAGAAGAAGCTGACGGCAGTAAATCAAATCTTGTCACCTGCTCTTACGGACCACAGTTCCTGAAGCTTGGTCCGCTTGCAAAAAGGCCGTCAGCTGAAGAACTGCTCAGGCTAAGCAAGGGTGGACATGCAAAATGGGAAACATATTCATTTTCATGGAGGTATGGAGTAGAAGGTGATTATGGTCACCAGGGCTGGCATGGACTGAAAGGCAGGGTTTATGACCAGTTTATAAGGCTGGGAGAGATTGAAGAAATAAAAATGTCGAAGTTCAGGATTCCTGAAAAGACAGGCAGTTATTATGTTATGAAAACAGCTGTAATTGCTCCCTCTGACAGTGAATTTCAGATGCTCTGCGACAGCATTAAACCTGCAATGATCCTCATCAATGATAAGATAATTGATCCGTTAGTTGACAGGGTAAGTCTGCACAAAGGATCAAACCAGCTGATACTTCTATTCGACAGGGCCTGTACTTCTTACCTGATATTCAGGAATCCGGAAATAAAGGTACCTGAACCAGAGTCAGTGGCTATGAGATGGTATAATGATCCCGGAGTTCTGCCCTTTGATTGTTCGTTAAGCAATTCAGGGAGATTCAGTTTCAGATCAGCTCCCGGACTAAAGGCACTTGCATTTTCAGCTTACGGGAAAGTGGAAGTTAGGATTAACGGAGATGCAGCTTTGGAATCTGAAAAACGCACTTATGAGAACGGATTATCGTACTACACTTTTACTGTTAATAAATTAACAGAAGAGCCGTCTGAGGTCGAAATTGAAATAGCTTATGAGCCCGGTTACAGTGGAGCAGCTGCATTTAACGGATACAATGAACAGGTCTGCGGACCAGGTAAAATGCAAAGCGGCGACTGGTCGGAGCTTGACGGGCTGAGGGCATATTCCGGAGGTATGTGGTACAGGCAGACAATTAATATTGACAGGAAAGAAGGTGAACTTATAGAAATCGATTTAGGGGATGTAATTTCATCTGCAGAACTTTTCATTAATGGTAAAAGCGCTGGTATCCGACTTGCTCAGCCATGGAGTTATGATATTACTGAACATACAAAGCAGGGAGAAAACAAAATTGAGGTACTCGTACTGAACACAATAGCAAATAATTACACTTCAATACCTACAAGGTACAGAGGAAGCATCAGGTCAGGACTGATGGGGCCGGTTACATTGAATTATTACAGTGTTGAACGATAGATTCTACAATCTGAACCTCAGGCCTCCCCTGAACTCAATTATTGTCTGGTAATCGTTTGAGAATATAAGCTCATTTACACTAAGTGAAAAGTTCAGATTCCACTTGCTGAGTTTGTATATATAATTGACTCCCAGCGGTATCTGAACGAACTCCTTTCCATACTCATAGCCAAAGAGAGCTCCGGTGAAAGGTGTAAGCCTGTTTTCCGAATAGCGTGAATTAATATGTATCCTCGGACCTGCAGAAAGGTAAAAGGGTTTCTGGGAATCAGTACCCATATTGACCTCCATATCGAGCTGTGGCATAATGAAATAATCCATAGATGCGGTGAACATCAGTCCGGGAGTGACCCATTTGCCTCCACCTATGCTTATACCAAAAGGATCGCTTTTACGGGGATTCTGAAAACCCATCTGGTCTGTGACACCATTTTTGTATTCGATTTTCATTATCCGACGGTTCTTCAGCAAAAGAACCGGACCATCGTTATAATCAGGCATGGTGTATCTGACAGCCTTGTTTGTTTTCTCAACTATCTTTACATCAAGCTGTTTGTTGTCCCTTGTTGTTATTTTATCCTGTCCATGGAGAAAAACAGTACTCATTATCATCAGCAGGCAGGCAGAAAATAGTCTCTTCATATAGTTCCGGTTTCGGTCCGAAATATATAAAATTCATTGATTTATAAAAGATGATATTAACCACAAAGGACACAAAGCAAATTAACCACGGAGTTACACAGAATTACACGGAGTATTCACGGAGTAACATGGCATTCAGACTCTCATCTCAGCAAATGTATCTCTTTAACTGATTTGATCGCCCTGTCAGAGAAGAAATCTGCAGCTGCAAAGATACGGAACAGGCCCCCATCCTCTCCGGGTTCTGTTGTCACAAGAAGGAACTCCTGCTGGTCGTTCCTGTTGAAGAGTTCTGAAAAAGACAGAGCGCTCCTGTAACCGTCCTCTCCACTTATACATATAATGCCTTCCCTGAGATTCTGCCTGTTGCTAACATAATAATCACCCAGTACCTCTTTCAGCAATATTCCGCTAAATGGAGAAGTACTGTGAATGCCCTTTCCGCGTCCGTAGAAAATTGTATAAAATGTTACATTTTCATCTTCATCCGAAGGAGAAATCGAGGCTGTCTTTTTACCGTTTTCAAACAAGGTCATATTCTTTGAATACATAGGAGAAAGGCCTTTCACAACCTTAAAGGATTTCCTGACTGACCTCACAGTAATTTTAACCGGCTCGGATATATTCCTTTCTGTAACAAGATCATTTGCAGCCACAATTTTTGACACTGCAGGCAATGGCCACAGCTCCTTTGTTTTGGAAGGTACTATCCGTGATACACTTCCGGCAATCAGAATCCTGTGCAGGTTATTCGGATAGTAGATCTCACCCCAGCTGAAAACAACCTTTTCTCCCTTTTTGCCTGTAACTTCAACATACAGGTCTATTATCGGATCAAACTCTTCTTTATTTGCCTTATCTATGATCCTCTCATTAAGAATGTCAAACAATGAATAACCATCGTACCTGTATGCTCCCACAAACCTGTCACCACCGGTACTGTTGAGAAGAGTCTCTTTTACAATAACTGAATGTACCGGCATCGATTTAAGGTCAGCTATGCCGGGATTTGAAATCTCACCATCAATAACTATCTCATTAACAGGAAGGTTTACAGTTTCGGTATTATCATAAAAATTGTTTGTCATATCGGTGGTATCTGGTGATTGTCTTGTAGTTACATTAACATTTTCGTGAGTTTCGGCACATGACATCAACATTATTGCCATGAGAGAGAAGGTAAAGACTTTGTACATATCCCTGATTGTTAAAATTCGGTTACCAAATTTAGTTTATTAACTTATTATAATACTGATATTTCTCATGGAAAGAAGTGCACAGGCACCAATTACAAATTGATTTTTTATACATTTATAATCAATATTCAATTTTATCTCAATTTCATGAATTCAAAAGAAAGAATGATGTGCGCTATCAACGGTGAGAAACCCGACAGGCTTCCTGTTACCGTGCACCAGTGGCAGGGATATCATCTGGATACTTATATGAAGGGTATCACACCGCTTGAAGCCTTCAGGGTGGTTGGAATGGATGCTGCAATTCAGTATTTCGCTGATATGGGACAATTCTGGCTTGTAGATGCTGATTTTGCAAAATTCTCAACTCAGGAGTGGAAAGATGAAGCCGTTGTTGTTAATAGTCATCCCGACAACAGGATATATCATCATACAATTACAACACCCGGAGGAGTGATGACATACAAGAGTGCTGGCAACAGGAAAACAACCTGGATAACTGAATACCTTATCAAAAAGGACGAGGATATTGATCTTATCAGAAAATATATGCCTGTGCCCATGCTCGACCGCAAACCTCTTGAAAAAGTGTACAATGAGGTTGGTGATGAAGGTATTGTAAGGGGCTTTGTATGGGGAGACCAGGCAGGATGCTGGCAGCACGCTGCCTGTCTGATGGACATCAACGAACTGATAATCAAGGCCATGACAAGTCCTGAATGGGTGCATGAACTTATGGAGATCCTACTTCAGAAGAAACTGCATTTCATTGAATCGATGAAGGGTGCTAAATTCGATCTCATTGAAACCGGCGGAGGATCGGCCTCTTCCACTCTTATTTCACCTGATATGCACAGGGAATTCTGCCTCCTGTACGACAAAAGGATGCATGACGCGCTGCACGATCTTGGTTTTAAGATCACCTATCACACCTGCGGCGGCACTTATGGAATTGAAGAACATATTATTGCAAACGGGGCTGATTGCTCTGAAACACTGGCTCCCGTAAGCATTGGCGGAAACCAGGAACCCTGGGAGCTGAAGGCCAAAGTCGGAAAGAGGATCTCTCTTATCGGGGGAGTGGATCAGTTCAATGTATTAACTGACGGATCTCCGGACCTTATCAGTAAGACTATAAAGACATTATTTGAAAAAGTCGGTTATGACGGAGGGTATATCTGTGCCTGCTCCGATCATTTTTTTGACACTCCTGTTGACAATATTAGGATAATGGCAGAAGCTGCTAAAGACTGCATTTACTGAGCCAAAACTGCTTCATCAGGCCACTCCGCATTCTTACCGCTTGCTTTGTAAACCGGGCGCTGTGCATCAATGCTCCTGAGATAAGATCCAAGGTCTTTTGCCATCTCATGTACCTTTTCAGGATTTACAGCTGCAAGGTTATTAAGCTCACCGATATCGTCACTTATATTATAAAGTTCAAAACGCTTATCCTCATAAAAATAGATGAGTTTCCAGTCACCATTGCGGATTGTGCTTGAGGCACCGATTCCCGGTCCTGTCGGTCCCCAGTTATTCGGGAAATGCCAGAATAATTTACGACCTGCTGAAGACGTGCCTGACTGTGTAAGCATAGGCACAAAGCTCTTTCCATCTATTGTCTGTACTGTAGAATAATCCTTAACACCAGCCATCTCAAGGATAGTCGGATAGAAGTCCTCAATAATAAGATAATCATTTGATTTTGTTGCTTCCTTTACCTTACCGGGCCATTTAACTATCATAGGCTCCCGTATTCCGCCCTCGTAAGCAGAACCTTTACCGCTGTTCAGAGGCTTATTGTGGGTATGCAGTTCACCCTCCCTTGGACGAAGGCTGAAGCCGCCGTTATCCGACATAAACAGTATTATTGTATTGTCAGAAAGCTGGTTCTTTTCCAGGTAATCCATAAGGTCTCCCAGGCTCTTATCCATGCCTTCAACCATTGAAGCATAGCGTGCTTCATAATCGCCAAGACCTGCATCTATATATTTCTGATAGAAGCGCATATCTGCATAAAGGGGAATATGAACGGCATAGTGAGCCATGTACAGATAAAAAGGCTTTCCTGTGCTACGGGATGCATCAACTGCTTTAATGGCTTCCCTTGTAAGTGCCTCTGTAACAAAGATTGTGTCACCATGGTACTGTTCAAGCCCTGGAACTCCCCAGGGCAAAGTATGAACTCCCTTCTCGGCGTTACCAAAATTTTCCGTACCCAGGTAGCTTCCCAGGCCTCCTGCGGCATGACCGGCAATATTAACATCAAAGCCACAGTTAAGCGGATTGGATGAAGGTGTTGAAATTGCTCCGTAATGGGCTTTGCCACAATGTATTGTAAAATATCCGTTATCTTTCAGAACCTGAGGCAGAAGTGTTGCATAAACTGAACGGGGAACTGTGTCACAAGGCTGAACACCATTTACATTCCAGTCAGGATAGGACAGTATATCACTCTTGCCGTCAACTGATGCATTTCTTTCAAGTGTCCAGTTTGTAACACGGTGCCTTGCAGCATTCATGCCTGTCATAAGGCTGACGCGTGTTGGTGAACTTACACTGCAGGCATAAGCCTGGGAGAACATCATTCCCTGGCTCGCCAGCCTTTCCATGTTTGGCGTTTTATACCGGCGGTTGAAGGGGGTCGTTTCCTTCCAGAAAGGTAATGAAGTATCCTGCCAGCCCATATCGTCAACCATGAACATAATGATGTTAGGTCTTTTTGTTTCTTCCTTATTGGTACCACAACCATTCAGCAAAGGAAGCATGGAGCCGGTCAGCAGTGTGAAGCCCCTTAAATTACCTGCAAATCTGATCTTGTTCATAATTAAAGCATTATTAATCTACAATCAGTACAACAATATCCATTACATTGGTCATTGTGGGTCCTGTAATAATATGTCCGGATACTTTCCTGAAGAAATTATACGAATTAAATTCGGTTATATATTCCTGAATATCAACATCTTTATGATAAGCAGACACAATTGTATCTGAATCAACAACTGCCCCTGCAGCCCTTGTCGGACCGTCTGATCCGTCAGTTCCTCCGCAGAGAATTGTGATGCCGGGCTTTTCCTCAAGCAGCCTTGCGCAAAGCATTGCAAGGTGCTGGTTTCTTCCTCCTTCTCCCCTGCCTGTCATTTTAACTGTGGTTTCCCCGCCAAAAAGCACACAGACAGGTTTCGTTTCATTTACGTCATTCCGGAGTTTAAGCGCCGTATCCACCAGAAATTCTGAAACAGTTGCAACATCACCCTGAAGCTGATCACTTGTCACTATGGCATTCAGATAATACTCATTAGCTTTTTTCCCTGCATTTTCCAGGGCAATCCTGTTGGAACCTATAATAATATTATGTGTATTCCTGAATATTTCATCATCAGGCTTTGGTGATTCTTCCATTTTACCTGTTGCTCCGGCATAAAGGTATTCTGTCACTTTTGCGGGAAGATTTTTTCTCAGACCGTAGCCATCGATAACCTCTATTGCATCAACAAAAGTAGTCGGATCAGGAACTGTAGGCCCTGAAGCAATAACATCAGGCCGATCACCTATAACATCCGACAGCATGAGGCTGACAAGCCGTGCAGGCTGAACAAGTCGTGCAAGCCTTCCTCCTTTTACATCGGACAGATGTTTTCTGACTGCATTAATCTCATGGATTGTTGCACCTGAGTTTATAAGAAGCTTATTCACCTGAATTATCTCTTCAGGAGTAAAACCATCAGGGCAGTCCCATAAAAGGGAGGAGCCTCCGCCTGAAAGAAGGCAGATAACAAGATCATCCTTTCCGGCTTTCCGGGCAATCTTCATGATAGCCTTTGTTGCCGTAAGTCCGTTTTCATCAGGACCCGGATGACCGGCTTCAGTAACTTTGATAATTTTCAGATCGGCTGAGTGTCCGTATTTAACTACTATATGACCCTCTGTGATCCTGTCCCCAAGGATTCTTTCAAGCTCGGAAGCCATAAGTGCACTGGCTTTTCCTGCGCCTATAACAAAGATCCTGCCTGCCTCATTCAGGTAAACCTTTTCTTCATTGAATAAAAGTGCATTGTCAACAAGTCTGACAGTCCCCGAGACAAGGACATCGGGCAGGACGCTCTTTACTCCTGCAAGAAAGATCTGCTCTGCTATTTCCCTTCTGTTCATTTGAAAAACAGGTAAGCCATAAATACTGCTGTTGTGAAACCTGCAAGGTCAGCAAGCAGGCTGCAGCCTATCATGTGCCTTGTGTTTTTAATACCCACCGAACCAAAATAAACAGCTACTATATAGAATGTTGTATCGGTGGTTCCCTGCAGGGTACATGCAAGCCGGCCGATAAAAGAATCAGGGCCGTGAGTTGTCATTGCATCAATCATAAGTCCTCTTGCACCGCTTCCGCTCAATGGTTTCATGAAGGCAACCGGGAGGGCGCCCGTAAATTCAGTGTCAACGCCAAGCCATCTGAAAAATCCAGCAATCCCGGCAACAAGATAATCCATTGCGCCTGATGCCCTGAATATTCCAATAGCAACAAGTATTGCAACAAGGAAGGGAATTATCTTAATTGCAGTATTGAAACCTTCCTTTGCACCCTCGACGAAAGCATCATAAACATTTACCTTTTTCACCATCGCCAAAACAATAAACAATACAATTATTGACAGAAGTATGAAATTTGCCGCGAAGGTTGAAAGTGAAGATATCTGCTCTTTTGGCAGCGTGGTGAAATAAAAAATAATTCCGGCTACAATTGCCAGCAAGCCTCCCAGGTAGGCCATAATCACCCTGTCGAACAGATTTATTTTCTGAACAATCGCAACACTTATCATCCCTGTCAGTGATGCTGCAAAGGTTGATATAAGCAGGGGGATAAAGACGTCGGCAGGGTTTACTGCACCAAGCTGTGTCCGGTATACAATTATGCTCACTGGTATTATTGTAAGGCCGGCCGCATTCAGCACAAGGAACATTATCTGTGCATTTGAGGCACTCTCCTTGTCAGGATTGACCTCATGCATCTCCTTCATTGCCTTCAGTCCCATCGGAGTGGCAGCGTTGTCAAGACCGAGCATGTTTGCCGAAATGTTAAGTATCATCGACCCGTATGCAGGATGACCTTTGGGCAAACCGGGAAAAAGCTTCTGGAACAAAGGACCTATGAGCTTTCCAAGTATTGCAACAACCCCTCCCTTCTCACCTACTTTCAATAAGCCCATCCATAATGTGAGAGCTCCTGTCAGCCCAAGGGAAATCTCAAATCCTGTCTTTGCATTTGCAAAAACAGCATTCACCAGCTCATTGAATATCTGCGTATTACCTGCAAAAATCAACTGAAAAAGTGCAACAGCAAAACCTATCAGAAAAAAGGCTATCCAGATGTAATTTAAAACCATGTTAATTATATGTTTTGCTAAGATAGGAAAAAAGGTGAAAGGCGGAAGTCAGAAGCAGGAAGGATGCTGGAAATACGTTCATCCTTGTAACTCTGCCTTTTGCCTGCTTGTTTGTTAAATAACATTAAATGAGTATAATGAAGACTTTTTTGTTTTCCGTTTTGGATATATTTGTATTTCGGTAAATATTACCCGTTAAAATAAAACCATGTGATATATGAAAAAGTTGTCATTCTTTTATCTCGCACTTTTCTTAATTGGCAATTCTGTTTTTGCACAGGATATTTCACTACCGGCACCTGACAAAAAGGGTGGAAAAACCCTTATGCAGGCTCTTAACGAAAGACAGTCCTTCCGTTCATATACTGATGAAGGTCTTACAAAGCAACAGATGTCTGATTTGCTCTGGGCAGCCTGGGGAATAAACAGGACGGATCAGAAAAAAAGAACAGCTGCCTCGGCAATGAACTACCAGGAAATTGATATGTATGTGGCTCTGCCAACAGGGCTTTACCTCTACATTGCAGAATCTCACTCGCTTAAAATGATTAACAACAAAGACCTCAGGAAAACAACAGGAACACAGGGCTATGTCAATAATGCTGCCCTTAACCTGGTCTTCGTTGCAGATATGGGTAAAGCAGGCAAAAGAGAGGGTATAAAAATTGATGATTCTGACCTTTTCATGTCTTACGCTAATGCAGCGCTTATTGCACAGAATGTTTATCTGTATTGTGCATCAGCCGAACTGGGATGCATTGTAAGAGGATCAATTCCAAAAGAAAAACTGGCTCTCGAAATGGGACTGAAATCAAATCAGTATATCATCCTGGCTCAGACCGTCGGTCATCCGAGGAAGTAATTGTTTCTCGCAAAGACGCAAAGACGCAAAGACGCTAAATTGCTAAGTTGTTTAATTGCTAAACCGCTAAGTAACAAAGGCGCAAAGATGAAAAAATGTCCTCTTTGCGCCTTTGTTCTTTATGAGAAAATCTCTAAGCTCCCGGAGCCCTGAAAAGCTCAACATTTGAAATGACCGGGCACGCTTTCGACTTAAGGAAATTCACGCGTATTTTACTTGCAGTTACAACAGGAAATTTCCGTATAACCTTATAGCCTATTGTAGTTCCGTCAACTACTTTCTGCCATTCGCCGTCAACAAGTGCCTCTACACTAAACTCCTGAATCCGCTGCCCAAGCTTGATATATTCCTGGATCAGAATCCTGTTCACCTCCGTTGCTCCGCCAAGATCAATAACAAAATCAGCTGTCAGCTCATCATCATCCGTAGCCCAATAAGTTTCAGGATTGCCATCATTTATATTCGATGAATGAAAAGCTTTTCCCCTGCAGTCGGATGCCGTAACCTTCTTACCCTTAGCCAGTTCTGCAGAAAATTCTTTCTCCCTCAGCTCTCTGAAAGCAAGCAGTGACTCAACATCTCTTTCATTAAGCAAGCCCCTTCTGTCAGGTGGTATATTGAGAAGCAGGTTGCTGTTTCTGCCCACTGAGGAATAATATAAATCCATCAGGTTTTCAGGAGTTCTCACAAGAGAATCCTGTGTCTGGTGATAGAACCATCCAGGGCGTATCGAAACATCGACCTCTGCAGGCACCCAGTAAGATCCGTCTTCATGTCCTTCACCCAGAATTTTTGCAAAATCACCTCCCGGATACATCTGATCCCTGTTAAGCAGGCACCAGTTTGTCAGGCTGCCCATACCGCTTTCATTTCCAACCCAGCGGATATCAGGGCCTGCATCGCTGAACATTACAGCTTCAGACTGTAACTTCCTGACTATCTTATGAGTATTTGGCCAGTCATAATATGTTTTATTGTCGATCTTCCTGGTTTCCCTTTTCCCTCCATAATATCCGTCACCTCCATTGGCTCCATCGAACCAAACCTCAAAAATGTCACCATACTGAGTGAGCAGTTCATTAAGCTGCTTCCTGTAATATGTCAGGTATTCAGGTGTGGCATAAACACTGCTGTTTCTGTCCCAGGGGGAGAGATAAACACCCATTTTCAGCCCATATTCATCACATGCTGCCCTGAGTTCTTTCAGAATGTCACCTTTTCCGTCACGGAAAGGTGAGTTCTTAACCGAGTGCTCTGTGTATTGTGAAGGCCACAGGCAAAAACCATCATGGTGCTTGGCAGTGATTATGATGCCCTTCATACCTGCATCCTTTGCAGTCTTTGCCCATTGACGGCAATCGAGGGCTGTCGGGTTAAAAATTGTTTCCTTCTCATCACCATAGCCCCACTCCTTATCTGTGAAAGTATTAACAGTAAAATGCACAAACATGTAATACTCTAACTGATGCCAGGCCAGCTGCCTTTCTGAAGGTACAGCACCATAAGGTTGTGGCGGAGTTGCCTCTTTACATGAGAATAACAAAAACAATGATGCTGCTAAACAGACTAATTTTCTCATAGGTTCTTTTCTATTTTAAATCTCTGTGAACCTCTGTGCATCTCTGTGGATCTCTGTGTAAGTTCTTATTAGTTACACAGAGAACACAGAGTACACACAGAGTGACACAGAGTGACACAGAGTATTTTATTTTGTGAGGTCCTTAATTCTTATATTCCTGAATTTCAGTTCTGAGCCATGTCCCAGAAAACCGATGTGGCCGGTAATGTTTTTCAGTCCGGGATGATCTTTATGGTCCATTGTGCCATTATCCCTTGGTCCTGAGATGTCACCGTCAACAATTACGGTACCATTAAGTGTAATTGTAATCCTTGATCCAACAATCTTAACTTCCTCATAATTCCATTCACCCACCGGTTTCTGATGTCCCTTCTTTGCAGGAATAACTCCATAAACTGAACCATGGTACTGATATGGCTGAAGTTCTGCATAAACTGGCGCTGTATCATCAAGTATCTGCAGTTCCATCCCCTGGTATGCAGCATCGCCTGTAAGAGGAGCCCTTATACCCAGACCGTTATTGGCTCCGGGAGTCAGCTGAAACTCGAAGCGGAATATGAAATCAGCATATTCCTTTTCTGTGTAGAGGTTACCACCTGAGCCGTCACCCGGCTTCACAATTATATTTCCATCCTCCACAACATAGCCGCTCTTGTTACCTGTCCATCCATTCAGGTTCTTACCATTGAAAAGAGTAACAAAGCCTTCTGCCTTTTCTTCGGGAGTGAGGTTGTATTCACTGTCGCTTATCTCACGTACATAAATATCCCTGAATGCAAAATCAGTTCCGTGCGCCTGAAGTTCAATAGCGCCCTTCGGGAAAATAGGAATATTCCTGTCCCAGTAGTTCTCAAGAGTTACATTATCAGCTACAAGCTCTCCGTTCAGCCAGACAGATACTTTCTCCCCTGTCATGACAATCCTGAAGGTATTCCAGTCACCAATAGGATTATCAGCCACTTTAAGAGGTTTTGCAGGATTCTTCTGGTTGTTGTATAATCCTCCGCTGCCCACCTGGGCTCCAACATCTGTTCTTGAGGTATCCCATATCTGAACCTGTGGCGTACCGCGTAGATAGATACCGCTGTCACCATCTTTTGATATCTTCCAGTCGACATACATCTCAAAATCACCATATTCCTTTATTGAGCAGAGGTTGTCGCCATTACCGGAGAAACATATCATTCCGTCTTTTACGCTCCAGTTAAGCGGAACCTTTTTATTGGCTTCAAGCTGTTTTTTTGCAAGAACTGCAGGTTTCATCTTAGCCCTTGTCACCGGGTTTTCAACAAGCCCCTGCCATCCGCTGAGGTCTTTTCCGTTGAACATGGAAACAAAACCTTCATCGGCAGGCATTGAAGCCAGATATTTGTTTATCATTTCCTTCTCATAATCACTTTCAGCGCCTTTCAGCTTTACTGCGGCTTTCTGAAGCACTGTCCTAACAATAGTGCCGTACAACCCTGCTGAACTGCCTGTTGCAGGTAATGCAATATTCATTGCTGCCCGTGCTGCATCTGCTGAAACTGCCTGATCATCAAGGAAAGTGCCAACATAGAATAATGCAGGGTAGGTTTTTATTCTGCCTGTTTCATCAAAAATCTTTTTCTTTTTGTCAGGAGTATCAGCATAAGGCATAATTTTCCTCAGCAGAAGCAGCTTCTGATCATCAGTAATACGGGCATTGCGAATCTGCCTTACATAACCTTCAAATGCCGGATCCACATAATTTCCTGATCCGGAAGCAATTATATCAAAAAGAGAAGAAGATGCTGAATGATCATTCCAGTTAATAAGAGAATTGAAAGCAATGCTCTTCATCTCACTATTTCCGTTTTTAAAGTCTGCTGAAACAAGTTCAAGCGCTTCACGGCCTCCAGTTTTTGCAAGCACAGGAAGTATCTTCTTCCTGAACTCTGCTGAACCTGTTGTACCGGCTGTTTTCAGGATAACTTCCGAGCGTTTTCCGGCATCATTGTTTCTGAGAGCTGCGGCAGAAAGAGCTGCCTGAAGCTCAGCAAGCACTACAGGTTCAGATTCCCTGTTAAGCACTGTCATAATCTGTTCCTGGTTTTCGGGAGAAGCCAGGTTCTTAAGTGCCCTGAGAGCTGACATACGAACTGCTGGTTCTGAGGCAGATACATTTTCCAAAACAAGTGAGAAATACCTGTTATCACTATTCCATCCGATAAGGTCGATTACTGTTGCTTTTGCAGCTTTGTTTCCATCCTTCAGGACAGGAAGAAGCTCACTGACACCTGAATTGTCGAGCACAGTCATAAGCGCTGCTTTTCCGGCATCCTGATCAGCCATATCGCTGAAATTTGAGATATAAGAGGCCAGTGCAGGAACAGCTTTCTTACCGTTCAGCTTTGCAATTGCAGCTGCAGCTTCTTTGCGTACAAGCGGGTCCTGATCTGCAAGAGCCGATGTGACTAGCTGGATAGCAGAGGCATCACCATTTTTTCCCAGAAATGATATCAGTTCAGGTTTTGCGGCCGCATTGGCTTTCGGATAGTATGCCACCCACGACTTAATTGCCTCTTTGTTTGGAATCTCCAGTGAGATCATCATTGCAGCAGTCCTGTATTTTTTGTCCTGATGAGCAGCTGCGCTCTGAAGCATTTTCATTGCAGCAATACCATGGTACCTCGTATATATTTCAAGAGCTTTTGTTTTGTAATGAATATTTGATGATTCATCACAGTTTGCCATTACAAGCTTTGTGATCTTATCAGAGCCTTTTACATTACCTTTTCCGGCTGCAGCATCTGCATAATTAAGCAAGGCTTCAACCGCAGCAGTTGGTTCCCACTTATATGAGGCTGCTTTTGCAGCTGCAAGCAGAACAGGTTCAGCAATTTTGTTTCCGCTCATAGCGAGAGCATTATATGCAGATGTCCTTACACCCTGATTGGCAGACGAAGCCCATGCAGCATATTCATTTACGGCTTTATCCGAACCAGAAATTGCAAGATGGTTCATAAGTGTGGCAGCACATGGCAGGTCCTTGTTCTTAAGTGCTTCGGCAAAGATGCTCTGACTAAGAACAGGATCTGATTTGGCGATTACAGCTGCAGCAGGTTCACATAAATCTTTGTTTGTAAGATAAACCTTCATTGCCTCAGCCGATTTTGATCCTCCTGCTATCTGAAGCTGTTTCATGAAGAAGTCCTTTACGCCATTATCATTTGAATTTTTAACGTAAGCTAGGCAAAGGTCCTCCCATTTAAGTCTTTCCTGTTCCTTTCCCTTCTGAGACAGGAATCGCGACATTGTTTCAATTCCAAAGCGCTGGGGAGTATCATCACCTGTACCAGCCGGAACTATTTTATCGCATATCAGTTTCCATCCTGGTTCCCCCATTGAGAGCATGTCGTCCATCAGCCTGTTTGTCAGCTGAAGATCATTTGCAGGAAAACGTGCCAGCAGGTCAGCCACTTTTGTTTCAATTGTCCGCTTATCCTGGCTGAAGGATGCAGTGGATACGATTAACAGCATTAGAGCTGTAAGTATATATTTTGTGATTTTCATATCATGCTTTTTTAAGTATTTCAGAACTAGCTATTTCAAAATCAGATCTTCCAGGGCCCACGCATTGGCTGGTTAATAAGCCTGTTAGCTCCCTCATCATCAATAAACTGCTGTTTTACAGGATCATATCTGAGATTTCTTCCCAGTCTGAGCGCTACAATACCCATATTAACAACTGTACATGACCTGTGGCCATTTGATTCATTGAGGGCAAATTTTTTACGGGTCCTTACTGATTCCGAGAAAGTTCCTATCTGCGGTTCAGGGTCAGGAAGTGAGTTAATCAGTTTCTCCAGATCCGGGATTGTTGATCTGAATCCCTTGTAAACCTTACCGTTTGGACCTTCAATATATGCAGCATCCTTATCACGGTTTTCCCCGTCAAGGATTATCTGGCAGCCATCAGCATAGGTATAAGTTATCCTTCTCCATGAACCGACTGCATCATAATGCTGCTGCGGAGCATCTATTTCAACTGAAACAGGACTTGTGTCATCTTTTCCCAGCATATACTGAACAGGATCGAGGTAATGCTGTCCCATATCACCAAGGCCTCCACCATCATAATCCCAGTATCCCCTGAACTTTGAATGGACCCTTTCAGGATTATATGGTTTGTATGGGGCAGGTCCGAGCCAGAAATCATAATCAAGCTCTGCAGGTACAGGTGCCGGTTTCAGATTATGCTCACCGCTCCAGTAAAATTTCCAGTCATAACCTGTTATTCCACTGACAGTTACCTTAAGTGGCCAGCCCAATGCGCCGCTGTCAACAAGCTTTTTTAATGGTTTTACCGTTGTACCCAATCCATAGAACTGATCCTTGAAACGGAACCATGTATTCAGTCTGAATATACGTCCGTGCTTCTGCACAGCATCAACAACCTTTATACCTTCTCCTATAGTACGTGTCATCGGCTTTTCGCACCAGATATCCTTACCTGCCTCAGCAGCAGTTTTTGCCATTATACCATGCCAGTGCGGAGGTGTTGCAATATGAACAATATCAATGTCAGGCCTGGCGATAAGCTCCCTGAAATCATGATAACCGGTTACATTACCTCCGGCAAGAGCGATTGCCTGCTCAAGGTGTGTCTTATCAACGTCGCACATAGCAAGCACCCTCGTACCTTCATACTCAATGTGGCCCCTGCCCATACCGCCAACTCCAATAATTCCTTTTGTAAGCTGGTCACTTGGAGGAAGATACCCTGTTCCACCCATAACATGGCGCGGAATAATCGTAAATGCAAGTGCAGCAGCAGACGACTTCTTCAGAAAGTCACGCCTGCCCAGATTTTCTCTTTTCATAATTATTAGTTTATGTTAAAATATTTATACTTGGTCTTTTGTCTTTTGTCCAAAGCTGACGCAATTTGCAAGTTTTATCTTCAAATAACAAATTGAAAAATCAGAATATTCAAAATAAAAGAACCCCCTTCAGGAGGTTTATTCTAACTGTGCGAAAACTTTTAATGAAGGGGGAAAATTTGCTCCGGAGCATGGGGATAAAGGGAACGGGAACTCCGGAACAGAAAAAGGATATTTTTAAAGAACTAAAACCGTTCTGTTGAATCTGCTACTCTCATTGACCAAACAAAAATATAATCATTTATGATTTAAAATCAATGATATATCTTTATTTGTACTAAACGTTATTATTATTGTATGAGATGCTTGCAATTATGTACAAACATGAGGTTCAGATTATGAAATTCCTGTTAATAAACTCCTGAAAGGCATCTCTGTACTGATCGCTCACAGGTATAGCGATATTATTTTCGAAAATGATGCGGTTCCTTTCAACAACCCTTATTTTTTCCTTGTTTACTATATATGAACGGTGCACCCGCATGAACCTTTCAGATGGCAACTGCTCTTCTATTGCCTTGAGCGTCAAAAGTGTCATTACCGGTTTATCATTTGAAAGATGAATCCGGACATATTCGTGCATGCTTTCAATATATTTTATGGAAGAAAGTTCAATCCTGACTATTTTATAATCAGCCTTAACAAAAAGATGATCAGGTCCCGATACATCCAAAACAGGTTTCTGCCTGCTGCTCTCTGCAAATACTCTGGCTTTGTTAACAGCCTTGAGAAAATCGTTGTAGCTGATGGGTTTAAGCAGATAATCCACTGCATCAACCTTGAAACCATCAAGAGCATATTCACTGTATGCAGTTGTGAATATAACTGCAGGTTTTTCCCTCAGCGACCTGACAAAATCCATCCCGTTCAGATCAGGCATATTAATGTCAACAAAAAGCAGATCAGCACTATCTGAGGACAGGAATTCAAGAGCGTCAATTGCGCTGTTGCATAATTTTACAAGCTCAAGGAAGGGAGTCTTTCTGATATAAGCTTCTATCTGCTTAAGCGCAAGAGGCTCATCGTCAATTGCAAGACATCTTAGATTCATATTATCAACAGAAACAAATTCTCATGTCAAATGTAAAAAAAACTTCCGCATACATTATTAAGATGATGCGGAAGTTAAGAACTAACCCTAAAAACTAACCTATGAAAAAACCTATTCTGTGATAAACACTACCTGCCGTAATAAATATCGTAAGTTATCCAGTCAACAATATAGGCAGCAAAATATACACTGTGCAGTGAATCGAAGAGCACTTCAATATTTTCAACTGATGCACCTATAAGGCTAGACAGTTTTGTTGTTGTACCATCATCAAAAGTTATTTGTATATCACGCTTTTTGCACACTGTTGCTTCCGGATCTGACTCCCTGTCAATGACTTCAACAGTGGCATTTGTCTGTAAAATTCCATCAAGGTAAATTGCAGGTGCAACAAGCCCTGACTTCCTGACTATCTGAAAATTACCTATTGTCAGCGTATACTGGTGCTCTCTGCCGAAGCGTGCTGTATCATTCCTTATTGTAAGCCTCTCCTCTTCATATAAGACATTGTCATCCTTAAGAATTCCGAAACCCGAAACTGTTGTGTCACCTGAAAGGTATTTATATCTGGCCTTGTATCCGTCAGTGAAAACATATTCAGAATTGTAGTCAGTTCCTGTTTCCGGACTCACAAAGGACTTTATATTCAGGTTTCCGGCTGCAGCACCGTCGATAGCAACTTCTGAAGCAAGCTTGTAATCATAATCATGATATCCGTTATAGTTATTATAGTATTCCGAGACTGTAATCATGAAATTGTTTGTGAGGGCAGTATCGGCTTCGCTGTACGATCTCAGCAATCTGGGACGTTCCACTTTTTTCAAAGGAAGCTTCACAACCATATTATTGTTTTCCGCAGTCTTTGTGAAGAATTTAATGAGCGACAGACCAAAATGGTTAGTTGTTTGAAGTGGATGGTATTCATAAATACCTTTCACCTGGTCGAGACCTATATAAACATCATAAATGGAATCACCCGAAGCAGATTTTGAATCGTCACTTACTGTAAGTACTTTGAAACCTGCAGTTGAACTTATTATTTCAACCGCATCATTAAGTGCAGATGCATTCTGATCAAGTTCCTGTTTTAATGCCTGTGTGCTGACTGCCGAAGGATCACTCTCACAGCCTGAAAGGAGAAGAATTACTCCTGTTAAAAATAAAATTGCTGTCCGTTTCATATTCCTTACATTTTAGAATTAAACTTTTGTAATATCTGCTCAAAAATAGACCGGGGAAATGCAGAAAAAAAATATATTCAACGGATTGCCCTGAATGCTCAACGAAACAGGATTCTTACTAAGCAGAGGTACCTCCGCCCAGTATCCTTGAAGAGAGATAAGCTGTAAAATGTTCCTTATATTGTTCACTTACCGGAACATAAACATTACCGTCAAAAACAATCCTGGAATGTTCATAAGCTGATATCTTTTCGAGGTTTACTATATATGACCTGTGTACTCTCATGAACTTTGAGGCAGGAAGCTGCGTCTCCAGTGAATGCATCCGGATAAGCGACATAACAGGTTTTCTGTTTGCGAGATGTATTCTGACATATTCGCGCATTCCTTCAATAAAAATTATATCCCTGACAGCGATCCTTACAATCCTGTAGTCGATCTTTACAAAGAGACTCTCCTCTCCTTCAGTATCCTGCACGGGAGCTTTACTCTCTGCTTCCAGAATTGCAAGTGCCCTGTTTGCTGACTTCAGAAAGTCACTGTACGAAATTGGCTTTAGCAGGTAATCGAGCGCTTCAACCCTGAATCCTTCAATAGCATATTCACTGAATGCAGTGGTGAAAATTACAAGAGGCTTGATCCTGAGCGACTTTACAAAATCAAGTCCGTTAAGGTCAGGCATATTTATATCGGCAAACATCAGATCTGCTTTCTGTGACGATAATGCCTCAATAGCCTCATAACCCGAACGGCATGTGGCATTTAGCTCAAGAAAGGGTGTCCTTTTAATATAAGCTGCTATCTGTTCAAGCGCCAGAGGTTCATCATCGACTGCCAGACATCTGATTTTCATGTCGGTATAATTAATTTTACAATAAACCTGCTGCCTGTATTCTCAATGCTTATGCTGTGCCTGTCGCCATACAGCATCTCGAGGCGTTTCTTTATATTCTCCAGGCCGAAACCTCCCTGGTAATCAGCCGGCCGTTCTGAATGAAATGCCGGTATTGAATTCTCGGAAAGAAATTCAATACTACCGGGGTGCTGTTCAAGTACAAATCTCAGTGAAGATTGCTCACGGTAACTTATTCCGTGCTTGAATGCATTTTCGATAAACGAAATAAAAAGCAGCGGTGGAAGAGTAACATTATTGAACTGTTCAGGCACACTAAGCTCAACACTTACTGATTTATCAACCCTCATCTGCATCAGCTCCAGATAACTCTTAAGGAAATCAATCTCTTTCTCAAGAGTTGTAGTTCCCCTGCCTGAATCATAAAGAAGGTAACGCATCATTGATGAGAGCTTAATAACGGCATCACGTGCCAGCTGCTGATCCATATCAATGAGTGAATGTATATTATTAAGCGTGTTCATCAGAAAATGCGGATTGACCTGGTTTTGCAGAAAGGCAAGTTTTGATTCAACATGCTCTTTCTCAATCTCTTTCCTTGCCTGTTCTTCATCTGACCAACGGTTTGTAACAGCAATAGCAGTATTGAAACCTGCAACAAGCAATGATATTACAAGTGTGTTTATCAGGACTATAACTGAATTTTCCTGTGTCAGATTTGCCCTTCCTTTATTTTTGAAGTTATTGTCATCCGATCTGAAAATCTCAGGCGCGACCTGTGAAGCTGAAGGTAATTCACCATTTATTCCGGGCCTCATTTCTTCACGCCCGTACTGTGGATCCTGCAACAATCTTGCCTCAATCATATCCGGATCATTCTTATGGATTACCGGATTCAGCTTCTGGAAAGTCAGTGAAATAATCAGTGCTGCGGCAAGCAGGGAAGCAGCATAAATCCATACCCTGCTCCTGAACAGGAACTGCTTCAGCAAGACAAAGTTGTTTAACAGGAAAATCAGCATGAAAGGTATCAGGCTTAACCAGTCATATAAAATGCTTCGGAAACCTCCTTTTACACTGTAATTATTTGTAATAACCGGTGTGATAAAGAATATCAGCCACAGGAAAAAATAGATCACTGATGCAGGCATTCTGCGCTTTACCGGTTTCATTGCATTTTAACTATTTACGTCTGAATTTCAATTACTTAAGCTGATTAAGGCCTGAAATAGCTGACTGGTCTCCCGGAGACAGGAGCAGTGCATGATCAAACAAAACTTTGGCATCCACTTTTTTCCCCATGTACAGTTTCGACCATGCCAGCATGATCACTGAACCATAATCCATCGGATACAGATTTACGATCTTCTCGAAATTTTTTGCTGCCTGGTCATATTCTTTCCTGTTATACAAAAGCACTCCGAGCCAGTAAAGGGCAGTAGTGTTCTGACTGTCGATCCGAAGTATTGCTTCATATTGTTCTTTTACCTTATCCCAGCTTTCAAGGGCATTGCATGCCTTTATCATTCCGAACCTTGCTTCAATCCCATAAGGCTTCAGGCTGATGGCCCTGTCGTAATACCTTACCGATTCAGTATACTGTTTCGAAAGGAAGAGCAGCCAGCCAAGGCGAACATTTATTGGATAACTGTCCTCCCTGTAAACCTGCTTCAGTTCATAAGCGCCATCTGCATAGCTTCCATTCTGTTCTGCCTTAAAGCTTTTTGCAAAAGCCTCATTAATCCTGCTGTTATCCTGGGCTTCCAGGTTCAGCATGATTAATGCCATCAATAAACTGATTGAGATAGTTTTTAGTGCCGCCATCTTAATCCTCCCAGGAATGTGAATTGGTTATACTTATAGATTTCATTCTCAAAATATTTCTTGCTTTCTGATCCTGTATAAATCCAGAATGTCAGATTTTCATCTGTCAGAATGTTAATTGTTACTCCGGTTTTTAATGATACCGGATCAATTGAATTATACACATAAAGTGCGTCATAATCATTGTAATAGTTCATATTACCGCTTGTAAGGCCACCTTCTGCATATATCTTCCTGCTTAGTTTTATTCCGGCGCCGGCATTCCAGATAATTTCATCTGATCCGTTATTGTTCACGATGGCCGTACCTCCGTTCAGAACTAAATTCTGAATTCCGGGAAATCTAAATCCGGCTTTAATTCCTGCCTGTCTGAAAGTTCCCAGAGTATTGCCTGTAAACGATGCATCAGCCTGTATCCTTAGCAGGTTAAAATCAGCGACAGCTCCAGCGTACGCTATATTTGTATAAAAGCTTGATGCAGAATAGTCTGTATACATCAGATGATATGCTCCCTGCAAGGTAAGGTTCCGCGAAAGTGCATACCTGGCTGTCAGATAATACTCATACTGTCGTGTGCTGAAACGGTCGTAAAGTGTAGGGTACCTGACTGAAATGTTCTGGGAAAAGGCAGACACACTCTGATAAATCCCGAGCCTTGCAAATGGTCGTGATCCCAGTCCCAGACGATAATACCAGGGATTTGATCTGAGCCGGGTTGAAGGGATCTTGAAACTGAATTCAAAATCCACATCCTCAACAGCCTTAACTGGTTCAATCTTGTAATATACTTGTGATGAAGGCGTTAAGCGTGTTGCATATAGCCCTGCCACCTCAGGTTTCCCAAGGTAAAGGTTTGAATAATATAGATATGACAGGGTAAACGGATCATAACTATCAAAGTCATAAGCTTTCTGCAAATGCTTCGAGGCCCTTACATAATCACCCTCAGCAAAATATGAATAACCGAGACGCTGACGAAGAAATTTATAATCAAGCCCTTTCCCTATAGCTTCGTTTCCTGCTTCCTGAAGTTCATTCCACATGCCTTTCAGATAAAAGCTGTAGGTAATTGAATCTGTTTTCTGAAAGTCAATGTTGTCCTGCGACTTCAGATTCTGACTGAACACAATCAGAATCAATGCTAAATATCTGAATTTTTTGCCCATATATTTTTTCCAGCAAATTCGAGTGTAAACTCTTTTATAATGCCTTTCTCAACAAGTATACTGCCTTTACCTGACTGCTTGCTTTTTCCGAATAGCTTACTGTCTATCGTAACATTCATTTTAAGGTTATCAGGTTTTATGGCAGCATCGGACCATGCGGTTCTGTTATTGTATTTAATTTCAATAAACTGATAGAAAGGAGCAACAAAATCATGTAACCACAACGCAGCCGAAGAGCTCTTTATTATATTGAGAGGATAACTGTCACTTATCTCTATCTCAGGATAATGTCCCAGAAAGATCTTATAGAAGGTCTGGTAGAAACTAAACAGCAGAGAGTTCTGGTTTCCATAGAATGCGGTGAAATAAAACATAATCCCGTCATTTACAAAATACGCATACGATTTTGATTCTGAACAATATACATATTTATTATTGTATACATCAGTCAGTATTTCCCAGGTAGCAAGTCCCTTATCAGTACCATTGACTGAATATAAAAATTCCAGGTTCATTCCGGGCTGTAGATCAAACGCTGACACCATCATTGTATCAGGTGTTACATTTGATACAATATCATCAAGTGAGGGAACTGACCATGAGCAGAGTGTATTTGTACCATTTACGCGGCGGAGGTAATAAGCAAACGGATATTCAGTAGTCTTTGACCCGACTGCCGGTGATGACTGAAGCTGAAAGTGAAGGTGTGACTCGGGCGATCTGCCTGAATTTCCGCATGAAGCCAGTACCTCTCCTTTTCTTACATATTCACCCTTTTTTCTTCTTATCGAACCCTGTTTAAGGTGGGATAACTGGGAATAAAGCGTTTCCGAATGTTTTATCACTACTGTATTTCCCCAGTTCTTTTCTGTATTAACCTTTCCCGGCTCATTATCCAAAACATTATCAACCAGTTCAGTAATATAACCATCAGCAGGTGCCAGCACAGGTTTATCATGACAGTAGTAATTTTCATTTTTATACGGTGTGCCTGAAAACAGCTTGCCGCTTTCATCCCTTATCACAAAGTCTAGTGCATTTTTCCATTCTCCCTTATGAGTATACTGCCCGTTATATCCCTGATAAACAGTCCATTCTCCCCAAAATGGCAGAAAAACCGGACTATACCTGAAACCCCTGAGACGATCGTTGTTGTTAATAAAGGTATACAGGTTTGTTTCGGGTAAATAATTCTGTATTAAGGTACATTTCAGGGCCCCTGGTTCAATCCTCAGTTTCAGGAAATAGACAAATACTATGGTAGCAATGCTGAATGGAAGTGAAAATAAGGGAAGACCTGCGGTGCCAGTCAGCATACGCAGGAATAATATCAGCATTGAGATCACAGGTATCATTATTACAGCCCACAAAAATGAGTAGGCTGACGGTATGAGGAAGAAGCCCCCGATAGCAATTGCAAGAAGTATATAATTGACTCCCACATTGTAAAAACTGAAGCTTGCCATGTCGGAACCAATGAAAAATGCGAACAGGTAAGCTGCTATAAAACCCAGGATTGAAAGAAGAAATGTAATCCTTGAAGTAATCAGGATTGCTGTTGCTATTATAATACCTGCAAGAAGATTATCCTGAAAAATAATAGAACTCATTGACCTTAAATATATTACAAGCATTCTGTTAAGCGGCAGATTATCTATTACCTGGAAAATATCAAGCAGAGGTTTCCCTCCTATTGAATACATCTCATTCATCCAGAATACATTGCGTTGAGTCAGGCCAAGGTTTGTCATGTGAGCCGATGAGACCATTATGATCCAGATTGAAATTACAAAAGGAATGCTGAGGATTGGAAGGCCTGACCGGCTGAAAAAACCTCCCAGTGTAACTGAAATCAGCAGGCTGATAACTGAAACCAGCAGAAGGAGTGCAAAGAAGACAATACCCGGCTCATACATAGTGCCCATGCCAATACCAGCCAGAAGGGCATTGAAACTGTAAATACCCTGACGGAGAAGGGCCTTGTCGAATCCCATTCTGTCAGCAATCAGGACAGTCGCCGTAGCTGCTGCAAGGCCGCTCATACCGGCAACAGGATTAAAAAAGGTGACAAGAAGCAGTACAAGAGAGAAAAACCTGTTGTTGAAGAAAAAAATCACTGAGTAGCTGTTGAGCACAGCAGGCAGGATTGTGTTGCTGAAATGTTCCTTTAAAACTCTTGTCTTCATCGGCTGTCAGCTTGATTTGCCCTTAAGTTGTTCCGGCACCGATTCATTCATTGTTACTGTCTCAATTGTTTCACTCTTCCTTATAATATGAGTCCTCATATTTGAATCTACCAATACCACATTGGGCCTGAAAGTTATGAACTGCATCCACTGAGTCATATTGTAGGCGCCTACCTTATGAACTACAACATGATTCCCCTTCTCAAGCACCGGCATGTTGATCCCTTCCCTTATCACATCAATATTCATGCACAGAGGGCCATACAGGACCATATCCTCTGTCATCTGCACTGAATCCTGGGCCGGACTGATCTTATGATCATACCATAATGATGTAAAAAGAATATTCACGCCGAAATCAAGTATCGTAGCCCTTCTTCCATCTGACAATCTCTTGTTGGTCAGAACAGTCCCCAGCAGATACCCGGCGTCATCAATAAGGGCCCTGCCCGTTTCAAGGATAAGCAAAGGCAGTTCGTCCTGCCTGTATCCAAAACCCAGCAATGCAGAGGTAATTGCATCAGCATACTGATCAAGTGAAGGCACTGTATCCGATCCCGGCATATAAACACCCTTAAGCCTGTTGTTCGATGGGAAACCTCCACCCAGATCAAGATATTCAATAGCCTTTCCGTATTTGTTTTTAATATCCCTTGCCAGCTCTGAGAGCTTTAAGGCAGCTGCCGAATAAGCTGACGGGGAAAGCACAAAAGTTCCAATATGACAATGCAGGCCTGACAACTGAAGGTTTTTATCGTTCATTATCCTTGTGATTGCACTCCATGCCTGCCCGTTCTCGAGGTTGAATCCGAACCTGTCCCATTTTGGAAAGATACCGGTATCCATATTCACCCTGATTGCCACCCTTGGCTTCAGTCCATGTACTCCTGCAATATCGATAAGCATCAGAAGTTCATCAAGGTGATCGATGTGTATAAGTGAATTGTTTTTTGCAGCTTTAAGAAGGTCTTCTCCTGATTTGTCAGGTCCGTTAAAAATGATCCTGTTGCCGGGGACATTGTTTGCCAATGCCTTGTCGTACTCAAAACCCGAAACCACTTCAGCCCATGATCCTTCCTGGTGAAAGATGCGGCAAACTGCATCGAGGTAATTTGTTTTGTACGACCAGGCAAACTGTACAAGAGGATAACGTGTTCTGAATATACGTATAGCATTCTGGATATTGCTCCTGATCTGCTTTTCAGAGATCACGAAAAGCGGGGAACCAAAATCCCTTATCAGGGAACTTACCGGGACGCCATCGATTTGTGTAACCGGCTCATTCTCAATCCGCGCACCGAATTTATTCATAAGTCCGGCATTCATTTTCCTTATTGCCGGCCGTTCGTAACTTAACTTTTCCATAGTCTTACAATAATTAAATTGTAACAAATGTTACAATTCTCCGGTTCCTGAAATTTTTTGAAACTCATTAATATCCACTATCATATCCCATGAATAACGGATAAATAGTTTTCCTGCCTGGTATTCCTTCATTTCGGGCAGTTCATAACCCATAGCCAGCTTTGCAAGTGCAGCAGGCTGATTTTGACCGGCTGCAGCGGTGAGGTAGATCCATGCAGGGAAGCGGGGGTTCACCTCAAGCAGATATGGTTTGTTATCAGCCGACATCATAATTTCAAGTTCGCATCCGCCCTTCCATTTGGTTGCCTTTACAAATCTGACTGCTGTTTCCGTAAGCTGGCTGTTTTCAATTGTTATCCCGGCCCATGCCTTACCCTTGTCAGTTATATAAAGTTTTCGCATAGGTACAATACTCAGCGCATTGCCTCTGCCGTCTCCCAGTACAGCCACGTTGAGTTCTGTTCCCGGAATGAATTTCTGAATTATCACCGGCACACCCCATTTTGCCTGCAACTTAAAGAAGGCTTTTTCTGCTTCAAATATTGAATTGCATATAAAGGCATCATAATATTTCCCTTTTACAACAAGGGGAAATCCAAGATTTTCAGCAATCTGTTTCAGTTCATTGAGCTGAAATATTACTCTGTACGGAGGTATTGTAAAATGGTGTTTCTCGGCAAATTTTGCAAGGTTTACCTTATCTCTTGCATCGAAGGCTTCTGCAGATGGCAGAAAAGTCCTGATACCCATTTCCGACAATCTGTCTTCAATCCTGATGAAATTATACAGCTCCGCATCAAAATTTGGGATAAGTACATTTATCTTCTCAATTTCATTTATCTCCCTTATCCTTGTAAGAAGCATATCAGTGCCCGATGAAGGGAAAGGTATCTGGTATGTCTTGTCAACAAGATCATGCATGTAGATGCCGGGTTCAAGAGACTCATAAGACAGTCCTATGATCTTCACATCAAATTCCGGATCTTCCCGCAGGCAGCGTATTACAGCTATACCTGGCCCCGGACTGTCGATTGCATTTAGAGCTGTGACAGCAACTACAATACTCCTGCTTTTCTGTTTCTCCTTCATCTGTAAATACTGATATTCAGATTATTATCTCTCAATAAGATTGAAAGTATAGAGCTGTGAAATGAAATCATCAAGGTCTTTTTCGGCATTATCCGCCTCAACTTCGAACTTCTCTGTTAATATCCTGATGATTTCCTCAGGCGAAACTTCCTGCTTGATTAAAGCCAGTATTTCAGCACCTGTCTGGTTCACTGAAAACGAATCGCCTGTGCCAGGATTGAAGACAAATCCTGCTTCACTTGTTGCAATGTTTTTTTTCAGCTTCATATAAAAAATAGTTGTCCCGTTTCTGCAACAACAAAAATGGGACAACTATTTCTGAGAAAAAAAATAAATCTCCGGAGAAGGGTATTTTCTATCTGAAAACGGCAATTTTATCTCCGGTCAGATTAGCGGCATATTGCTGCCGCTACTTTTATTGCTTCTTAAGGCAATAAATTGAAACACCCAGCAGATAAACAAGGCAGAGAATAAGCAGCGACATTCCAAGAACAACATTTGTCACCTCTCCAACCCATCCTATCACAAGCGGGATAACCGCTCCACCTGAAATGGCCATCATCATCAGACCTGAGATCTCATTGCTCCTGTCAGGGTATTTCTCAACTGCTATACTGAAAACAAGCGGCCATATATTCGCTACTGCAAGGCCGGTCATGAATACCATTGCCCAGGCAACTGCAGTTGAATGAACCAGAAGAAGTATTGCAAGACAGATTATGCCCAGAACGGAAGTCCACATGAAGAAACTCCTTGAAGAAATCCTGGTCAGCATAAGTGCACCTGCAAAGGTTCCGAGCATACGACCGAAGAAATAAACACTTCTTCCTGATTCCGCTGCCACAGGATCCATACCGAACTGTTTTATAAGGAACTGGCCTGAGTTTGAATTAAAGCCGACATCAATGCCAACAACAAGAAATATCGACATGACCATCAGGAAGACAAAGCCGTTGCCAAGCAGTCCGAAAGCAGAACTGAATGTAGCCTTTGATTCAGGCAGCCTGGCCTCATCAACCTTTGTCGCACCAAGCCATACAACTGTAAGTATCGACACAATTCCGAAAATAAGGAAGAGGAGCTTCCAGTCGCCGAACTGAAGGGCAAGTAATCCGGCAAGCGGTGCACCTATCATTGAACCGATCGCTTTAACAAACTGAGAGAAGCTCAGGAAGCTTGAAGCCCTGTTTCCGGGGACCACATCAACAAGCAGAGGATTTGCTGATACCTGGACTATTGTATTACCGATTCCGAGAAGAGCAAAACCCACAAGAACCATCTCAAAGGAATACATGAAATATGGTACCAAAAGGCCGAGTGCAGTGACACCCATTCCTACATTGAGCATGAAACGCTTTCCAAGCCTTGACTGCATTATTCCCACCGGAACTGACAGCAGGAGGAACCATAAAAAGGCAGCCGAGGGTATAAGCTGCGCAAGTGTGGCGCTAAGGTTCATGTCCTTGCTTACCCTGTCGACGCCAATTCCCACAAGGTCTACAAAACTCATTACGAAGAATGCCATTAGAACCGGCAGTATCTTCTTTATGTTAAAATGATTCTGGTGCATATAATAATTAGTTTAAAGTTTGGAGTTTAGAGTCTAGAGTTTGGAGTTAATTGTTCTTCCTTTTGCCTTCCACCTTTTG
>JAKLDT010000160.1 GCA_022703405.1 Bacteroidota bacterium
ATAAGTGCAATTTTATCTCCTTTATTTATATTCAGAAAAATCTTATCAAAAATAATCCTGTCCCCTATTCTCCTTGAAATATTTTCAGCCTGCAGGTAACTTACCATAATTTTTAAATATGCGGCAAAGATAAAAAGTGTTACTTTACGTCCCAATAAAAATTATCTGCATGAAACTTTCAGACAGATATTCCGAAACTATCGAATATTTCATTAAGAATAACCCTTTTGCCGATACTGAACTGGAATATCGCAACCCTTTTGAACTGATTGTTGCAGTCATTTTATCTGCACAATGCACTGACAAAAGAGTCAATTCAATAATGCCTGCATTGATGGAAAGGTTTCCTGATGCCTCATCCATGGCTGAGGCAGAAAGTGATGAGATATTCAGTTATATCAAGTCGTGCTCATATCCAAACAACAAGGCCAGACACTTGTCGGGAATGTCGAAAATGCTCGTTAGTGAATTTAACAGTGTCATCCCCTCCGATACCGAATTGCTGAGAAAACTTCCCGGCGTAGGCAGGAAAACAGCAAATGTTGTGGCATCGGTGCTGTACCGTAAACCGGTAATGGCAGTCGACACTCATGTATTCAGGGTTGCCAACAGGATAGGGCTTACAAAAGCATCAAATCCGCTTGCCTGTGAACTCCAGCTTACGAAAAACATTCCGGAAGCTCTGATTCACAGGGCCCACCACTGGCTGATTCTGCATGGACGATACGTTTGCAAATCACGGAAACCTGCCTGCAGTGAATGCGGTCTGAGCGAATTCTGCCAGTATTTTAATAAAAATAACAAATGAATTTGCTCAAGGTAAAATCATAAAAACGAATAATTATTATTTTTGAACCAGATCTGAAATACAATATGGAACAGACAGGGAAGGAACAAATTGGTCCATCGTTCAGTGACCTTACTCTTATTGAGAATCTGTTTAATACAATTCCTTCAGCTATTGCAATTACTTCAAAATCAGGCCTGGTTACAACAATTAATACTGAATTCACTAATCTTTTCGGCTATACCAGGGAGGAATGCACCGGGAAATTTCTGAATGACCTAATTGTTCCGGAAGATCTCATGGAGGAAGCTATTCAGATTGATAATCTTATACTTAAGAATATCAAAGAGAAAAGGAATACTGTCAGAAAAAGCAAAAACGGGAAGAAAATATACGTTTCCCTTGTTTCAAAAGGAGTATATATTAATAATGAGCATACGGCCAGTCTTTCAGTTTACAATGATATATCAACTGACAGGAAGAAAGAGATTCTGCAGGAGATCCTGTTCAACATCTCAACTGCAGCCATAAAACAATATGACCTGAAAGACATCTATCCCACTATCGTAAATGAACTTGGCAAGATTTGGGATATGAACAATTTCTTCATTGCACTTTATAATAAGGATGAAGATAAATTATCGCTGCCATTTTTTGCAGACGAGAAGGATAGTTTTGCCAACATACCGACAGAAAAGACAATTACCGGATATGTAATAAAGCAGGGTAAACCGGTATTACTTAAAGAAAAAGACCTTAAAATACTTGAAGAGGAAGGAGAAGTTGACCTCATAGGAACTCCATGCAAGGTATGGATGGGTGTACCTCTTAAGGTTGACGACAACATAATAGGCATGATGTGCCTTCAGGATTATAATGACGAGGATAAATTCCTGTCTGACGACCTCTATGTACTTGATTTCATTGCGAATCAGGTGGCAATCTCAATACAGAGGAAGATAATGCTCGACACAATGATAAACGCCCGGCAGAAGGCAGAAGAAGCTGCCCAGTCGAAGCAGATTTTCATGTCGACAATGAGTCATGAGATAAGGACTCCCCTTAATGAGGTGATCGGAATCACAAACCTCCTCATGCAGGGGCATCCCCGTGAGGATCAGATGGATTACATAAAGACGCTTAAGTTTTCAGGTAATCATCTTCTTACCCTGGTGAATGATGTCCTCGATTATAATAAAATGGAATCGGGAAAAATAGTGTTTGAACAGGCACAATTCAACCTGAGCGATTTTCTCGATGAGATCATGAGATCCTATTCCTTCAGGTCAAAGGCAAAAAACCTTTATTTTGATCTTATCAAGGACTCCAGGCTCCCGGTAGAGGTCATCGGTGACCAGATCAGACTTAATCAGATCCTTTCAAACCTCCTGTCAAATGCACTGAAGTTCACAAATCACGGAGGTATAAAAGTAGCTGTCAATGAATTGAACCGTTCAGCAAAACAGCTCCGGATAGAATTCAGAATCGCTGATACCGGAATCGGAATTCCCAGGGAAAAACAATCTGTAATTTTCGAGGGTTACACCCAGGCATCTGCCGATACAACCCGACAATACGGAGGAACCGGCCTTGGACTTGCAATATGCAAAAAACTTATTGAGTTGCAGGGCGGAACATTCAATCTTGAAAGCGAACCCGGAAAGGGTTCAGTGTTCTCCTTCGCAATATCACTTGGTATCGCCGAAACTGCAGGTGAAAAGCTGCCAGTTGAAGCACAGGAGAACTATTCCGGACTTGAAGGGAAAAAAATACTTATTGCTGAAGACAATAAGATTAACTTCTTTGTGGCGAATAAATTCCTTACAGGCTGGGGAATCAAGGTCACTCACGCAGAAAATGGCCAGCTTGCCCTGGAAAAAGTATTCACTGAAGATTTCGATCTTATCCTCATGGACCTGCAAATGCCGGTTATGGACGGGATTGAGGCTTCAAGAAAAATAAGAACTTCTGAAAACCTTAAAGTGAGGGATATCCCCATTGTTGCCCTGACCGCAGCTATAATGTCAGAAAGCCACGATAAAATTGAGGACCTCCATATTAACGATTATGTTCTGAAACCTTTCAAGCCCAATGACCTTTTTGAGAGGATCAAGAAGCATATAAGATAGGCGAAAGGCGAAAGGCGAAAGGCGAAAGGCGAAAGGCGGAAGGTGAAAGGCAGAAGGCAATAAATCCGGGAATCAATTTGCTGTTGTTTTATCTGTCAAGGCAATGCTTGCTGATATATGGCGTAGCTTTCTGATTGCCAAGAGAATATGCTTTCCTGAAATCATGACAGGCATCTGCCGTATTACCGGAACCAAGTTGGGCAAGTCCTTTATTCAGCCATGCCTCATGATCTTCAGGATTGAGATCAAGTGACATGCTGTAATCCTTCACAGCCCAGGCCCACGACTTTGCCGCCAGGTAAGAATTCGCCCTGTCGATATAACACTCCTTGTCATCGGGATGCAGGCTCAGATTCCTTGTAAAATACTCAATTGCCTTAAGGTTATCTCCTGACTCAGATTCCACTTTTCCTGCCAGGCTAAGTGCAGTTTTATCCTCAGGGTACAGTTCGAGGTACTTTTCAATATCCCTGAGCGACTTCTCCGACTCCCGTGTTTTTATGTAGCAACCTGCACGCTGAAGGAAAAGGTCAGCATCAGGCACACCGGCATCGATAAGCCTTGTGTAAGTGGCTGATGCTCCGGCATAATTGAGCTGTCCGTACTGGGCTTTGGCAAGAATCCTCAGATATTTTTCATTACCGGGATCTGACTCCGACAATTTTAATGCTGATGATACAGCATCATTAAACTGCTTTGATGAAATAAATATAAGGACTTCAGAATATAACAGTTCATCACTTTCAGGGTAACTGTTCCTAAGTTCTTTAAGAATATTAAGAGCCCCGGCATTATCGCCTGAATTAACATGATACTCAATTTCAGCTGCTGCCCTTTCAGGGAAACTATACCAGTCCTTTTTCCAGAACTGTCTCCATTCAGGACTATTTTCAAACCTGCTGAATGCAGGATTGAGCATGAGTTCCTTCTCACTTTTCTTATATGAAGAACCCAGGTTTTGCGACAGGTGATAAAGCGAAGTTTTTACATCTCCTTTCATCGCATAGGCCTGTGCAAGTCCGTAATCGCCTGAGTGTTCTGAAAGCTTATTAGCTTCATTAAAGTCATTTATTGCAGCTGAAAGGTTACCTGAAAGCAGGTATGCATCGGCTCTCTGGGTCAATAGCTTCTCAGAGCGTGTTCTTTCAAGTTCTGCTGTTAAAATATTAACAGCATCAGCTGCTTTTCCGGCTTTAATCAATGCTCGCGACCTGAGCATAATCCCGGCATCACCCTGGGAGGCAAGAGGATTGCAGAAAATGCAGAAAAGAAATACAACTGCGGTAACTGATATGTGAAATTCTCTGATCATTTGGTCTCTACTTTCCTGATTTTAGCACCTTCCTCGGTTATAACATGTACAAAACCCGACAAATGGAACAGCTCTGTACCGGAAATCCGTTTCTCATAAACATCGCACTGGTAAAAATACACACCCGGTGAAACAATTTTCCCCTTGTAGGTTCCATCCCATTCTATACGGGGATTTTCAGTACTGAACATCAATAAACCTGTACGGTTAAACAATTTAAAATCAATCTTTTCAACGAGCCCTGAAGTCTTGGCGATAAGAAAATCGTTTATATCATCACCATTTGGTGTGAAGACATTAGGTATTTCATAGAAATTGCAGGAATCAACACACATAATTACAGATTTTTCTCCCTCATTGCCCTTACTGTCGTAGGCTGAAACGGCATAACAGCCTGAAATCACATCACCGGGTGCATGGAGATAAGTAAAGACATTCGGATCAGGTATCTGAACTATTTCCTCAAGATTTTCATCGGTTGTCCGCTTGTAATACAATTTATATCCTGCTATGTCGCTTAAGCAAGAAGGATCTGCAACTGACCAGCTTACAGTGTTATACAGACTATCGCACTGACTTCTTACATTTATTTCCGGTGCACACGGAGCTTCATTGTCAACCGGCCTGACGCATTGTTTCTCAGAAAAATTAATGAGATTTTTAGGCATGCCCTCTGTAAGATAACCTCCAAAGGACCTTACCAGGTAACAATACTCCCTGTCATTTTCAAGTCCCTGATCGACATAGCTCAACTGGTTTGTGGAAGCAATTGAATCATAATTCATTGAGCTTTCATTAAGCCTGTAAATATCATAACGTGTATTTATCCATGGTACGTTTCTGGCCATAGACAGTCTTGCCTTCCTGTCGCCCGGAGCAACTGTAAGGAATAATGAAGATGCATAAGCAGGTTCTCCAATCAGGAATCTCTTTCCAGGTTCATTGTTCCAGAGTTCAATTTTATATATATAACCCGATTTGACTGTGTTGATAAGTGTATCAACCTGTGTAGTATCGTTCAGGTCAGCAGTAAGTTTTGAAGCTATCTGGGTATACTGGTCTCCACCTGTGCCATCGGCCCTGTATATCAGGTACTCATAGGGCCCGAGTGCCGGAATTGTGTCAAGTCCTGTTGGCTTTTTCCACTCAATAAAAATTGAACCATTTGAAACATCAGTATTTCTGACAGTTACCTTTGTAATTACGGGCACACCGGAGACAAGTGAAGAAGTGATTTCTCCGGAAGTTTTACTCTCTGTTCCATTCGGGTAAACAGCAACAATCCTGTATGTATATTCCCTGCCAAACTGCAGACCGGCTCCGTTATCGCTGTCAATATACGATACAGTATTACTGCCTGTAACATAGCCGACCTTTGCAAAGCCAAGAGCCTGGGGCACTCCCGAGGTACAGGAATCAGGAACAAAAGTTGTAGGTCCTTCCCTCCTGTATATACTGAATCCGGCAATCACGTCAGTACCGTAATCAGACCAGGTAAGTTTTATCTGTTTGCCTTCAGGGGCAGCATTTAGTATCACAGGCGCCGGCCCAAGAACTTTCACTTTCATATTATCGATATCGGCGAGTTTCACGTCGCTGTTTGAGTCATCCGACTTGAATATTACATCATAAGGCTGACTCCTTACAGTTTCATGACAAGGAATCCACCTGAACCTTGAGGAAGCATAGCCGGCAACTGAGTCAATCTTTGTGAAAGTTGCAGGACATTTCTTGAAAGTAAAGATCCCTGATGTTGATTTAAGAGTAAGAAAGTCCTTGTTTTCATCTGTGGCAGAGAACACAAAATCAATAGTATCGCCCACTTCAACGCAATAATTTCGTAATGGGCTGTTTACAGGTGGTTTATTGTTGGTGTTGTAGACTTCAATCTGCATGTCTCTTACAACAATTCCGATTTTCTTACCATTCCTCCATTCCTGTATCTCCATTGCGGCATTGAAAATACCTGTATCGGCCGGAGTATCCCAGACAAGATCGCCATTAATAGAATCAACTCTGAATGAGTGTGTTGCAGGAGGATTTGTGTAATTCTCAATTGGTCTGCCGTCCTCCCTGGTACATACAGTCAGCTTGTATGAAAGGCTGTCACCGTCAGGATCATAGGCAGCAGGATTATGTATAAAAACATATCCGTAAGCAGCCTTGTCGTAAGGGGGATTAAGAAGTACCGGAGTACTGTTGAGTCCCATTGAAGGATTAACAGTAAGAATTGTTGAAATGGAAAATACAACATTTACTGAGTTTGGAATATTTTTTACTCCTGCATTCCTGTTGGGATCCTGCACAACAACTTTATAAATGCCTGGTCCGGGATAAGTATGTACTATTTTATAAATATTACGCTTATAGTAATTCGGAAGAGTAAGGATACTGACCCTCCTGGCAGTTGAGGTTGTATTGTCACCCCATTCAACATCAAGGTATTCCCGGTCAGCGAAACTAAGTGTATATGTAAACGTGGTAATTGTAATTTCATAGCTAAGCGGTGAAAGCTGAACATAGGTTATCTCCCCTGCCCTGTTATGAGTTGCAAACGCATCAGTAATCAGGAAAAGCAGTACAGGTATAAAAAAATACTTTCTTAATAATTCACTTTTCACTTCTTCAATACGATATTAAATTCCTTTTCAGTCATTTCAGATGTCAGTTTAACACCTTCCTCAAACTCTCCCACTCTTATAATTGTAAGGTTTGCCTGATCGCTGTACAAACCTGTCATTATGAGATTCCTTACCAAAACTTTTTCAGGTCTGCGTCTGCTCTCATAAAGCAAATCAGCCTTTACCTCATTATCAACAATATCAAGCCTGTTTAGTTTGCCGGTCAGCTTTTTTCCATTCACCTCAATTTTAAGCCTGCTGTTAAGATAATCATCAATAATAATGCTCTTCAGCAGTGAGTCCTGAGTCGATTTTCCATCCGGGAATTTCCCGGAAGACACACCTGCATCAAGCAGAAAATCATCAAAATACAATTTTACAAATACTTTCAAAGAATCAAGTTCCGGAACATATTCAATA
>JAKLDT010000161.1 GCA_022703405.1 Bacteroidota bacterium
AATGAGTGAGTTTGAATACCTTAAGCATATACGTTCAGCGGGCAAGAAGAACAGGCTTTTCCGTTCTTTCATAGGCCAGGGTTATTATGGTGTGGCCTCCTTGTCGGTTATTGTCAGGAATGTTCTTGAGAATCCTGCCTGGTATACTTCATATACCCCATATCAGGCAGAGATTTCCCAGGGCAGGCTTGAGGCGCTGCTGAATTATCAGACTATGATCATTCAACTTACCGGCATGGAGATAGCCAATGCTTCCCTGCTTGACGAATCAACTGCCGCTGCAGAGGCAATGATTATGATGTTCAATGCCCGTTCAAGGGCGGCAGTGAAGGCAGGCGCGGTAAAGTTCTTTGTTGATGAGGACATTTTCGCACAGACACTTGATGTGCTTGAAACACGTTCAGCGCCCCTTGGTATTGAGCTTGTTAAAGGAAAATATACATCAGCAGTTTTCAATGAGTCTTTTTTTGGTGCATTAATACAATATCCCTCTGCCTCGGGACAATTACGCGATTACAGTTCCTTCGCATCAATGGCACACTCAGCAGGTTTGCTTGTTGGAGTGGCTGCCGACCTGATGAGCCTTGCCCTGCTTACTCCTCCCGGAGAATGGGGTGCAGATATTGTCGTCGGATCAAGCCAGAGAATGGGCCTGCCAATGGGATTCGGCGGTCCTCATGCAGGATTCTTTGCAACAAAGGATGAGCTAAAGAGAAGCATGCCCGGCAGGATAATCGGCGTCTCTGTTGATGCCCAGGGCAACAGCGCCCTCCGAATGGCTCTTCAGACCCGTGAGCAGCATATTAAGCGGGAACGGGCTACTTCAAATATTTGCACTGCACAGGCACTTCTGGCAACAATGTCGGGTATGTATGCCCAGTATCATGGTCCTGAAGGACTGAAAAATATTGCTGCACATATTCATAAATCAGCCTGCACTCTGAACTATAATCTGAAACAGCTGGGTTTCAGGCAGTCAAATTCAATGTTCTTTGATACATTAAGGATTGAACTCGGACAGGGCATTGCTTCGGAAGCTATCCGTAAACTTGCACTGGAAGCTGAAATGAACTTTTTCTATCCTGATGACAGTACAGTACTCATAAGCACTGATGAGGTCACAACATTGGATGAAATTGATACGATAGCCGGCATTTTTGCAAAGGCTGCCGGTAAGGAACATAAGAAAATACATTCTCACTGTAATTGTGAGATTCTCGAGGAAAAATTCATCAGGAAGTCAGAGTTTCTGCGTGAAGGTACTTTCAATAGGTATCACAGCGAGACCGAGATGATGAGATACATCAAAATGCTTGAAAGGAAGGATTTCAGCCTGACGCACAGCATGATATCTCTCGGGTCATGTACAATGAAGCTTAATCCCGCCACTTCTATGTTTGCAATGAGCTGGCCGGAATTCGGAAATATTCACCCCTTTGTACCAGCTGACCAGGCTGAAGGATACTACCAGGTTATGAATGAACTGGGAGAGGCCCTGAAAGAGATAACAGGATTTCAGGCTGTGTCGTTCCAGCCAAACTCGGGAGCTGCAGGCGAATATGCCGGACTGATGGTGCTAAGGGAATATCATCTTGCACACGGAGAGGCTCACAGGAATGTAGCTCTTATTCCTTCATCGGCTCATGGTACAAACCCCGCAAGCGCAGCTATGGCCGGCATGCAGATAGTTGTTGTTGATTGTGATGAAAAAGGAAATATAAGCGTTCCTGATCTGAAAGCCAAGGCAGAATCAAACAGGACCAACCTTGCCTGTCTTATGATAACATATCCGTCAACTCATGGAGTATTTGAATCTGCTGTTAAGGAAATAACAGAGATCATACATCATAACGGAGGGCTTGTTTACATGGACGGGGCAAATATGAATGCACAGGTGGGGCTGACAAATCCCGGAAGTATTGGCGCCGATGTTTGTCATCTGAACCTGCACAAAACTTTTGCAATTCCTCATGGTGGTGGTGGCCCCGGAATGGGTCCGATACTATGTAATGACAAGCTTGCAGAATTCCTGCCTTCACACCCGCTTGTCAAAACCGGTGGAAGTCACGGGACTACAGCTGTTGCTGCTGCTCCTTTTGGGAGTGGACAGGTGCTGACTATATCACATGCTTATGTGATGATGATGGGAACTGAGGGGCTTACTCTTGCAACAAAATTTGCCATCCTTAATGCAAATTACCTTGCGGCACGGTTAAAGAATTATTACAAAACACTTTATACGGGCACAGAAGGCTATGTTGCTCATGAGATGATACTTGACTGCCGTCATTTCAAGACAGAATATGGCATTACAGAGGCCGATATTGCAAAACGGCTTATGGACTATGGTTTCCATGCACCTACCTTATCATTTCCCGTACACGGTACACTTATGGTGGAACCTACTGAATCGGAATCGCTTCAGGAGCTGGACAGGTTTGTCAGTGCAATGGTTTCAATTTCATCTGAAATAGAAGAGATCAAAAGCGGAAAAGCTGACAGGGAGGATAATGTACTTAAGAATTCACCGCATACTGTAAAGGTTATTACAGCAAACGAATGGAACCATAAGTATGACAGGCAGAAGGCTGCATTTCCACTCAGATGGATTGTTGAGAATAAATTCTGGCCTACAGTGGGCAGGATAGATGACGGCTATGGTGACAGAAACCTTGTTTGCACCTGCGATCCGGTTGATTCATACCGGCAGGATACAATGAAAGCCTGATGCAGTTTCTGTGCGCTTCTGTATAATAACTGCAATATCAGACACATAGCGAAAATATATTGTTATGACAGATTCTCAGTGGCGTGACCTTAAATATCTTATAGAAGGCAGGAGTATCGGTTACCAGCCTGCCGGTTTTATAATCGACAGCCCCTGGATACCCGGCTGGTACGGTATTTCTGTCGTTGATTATTATGCCTCTGATGAGTTATGGCTTAAAGCAAACCTCGCTGCAGTCAGCAGATTTCCTGATATATGGTTTCTCCCTGGCTTCTGGTCAGAATATGGCATGTGCACAGAGCCCTCTGCTTTTGGTTCAAGGATGATCTTCAACGAAAAGAGCCTGCCTCATGCAATGAAGATCATCGATGATGTGGCACAGGCAGCTTCGCTTCCGCAACCCGATGTGAGAACTGACGGACTTCTTCCGTTTATGATAAGCAGACTGAGGAACAATAATGCAAAAATCAGGGACAATGGTCATGAAATAAGGTTTGCCGTATCAAGAGGACCACTCAATATAGCAAGTTTCCTTATGGGTACAACAGAGTTTATGCTGGCCCTCGCAACTGATCCGGATGCTTCACATAAACTTCTGCGGAAGATCACTGATTTCGTATGTGACTGGCTTTCATGGCAGAAGGAGTGTTTTCCGACTATAGAAGGATCACTTATACTTGATGATCTTATCGGATTTGTCGGAGTGACGGAGTTTGATGAATTTGTCACTCCCTATCTCAGAAGAATTTTTTCCTGCCTTGGATCAGAGGTAAGATTCCTTCATAATGATGCAGAAGGACTTATTACAGCCGGCAAGCTTAATGAGCTGAATGTCAATATGTTTAATTTTTCCTTTAATCATTCGATGGATAACATAAGGAAGCTGGCGGGAAAAGATGTTGTCCTTGTTGGTAATATCCCTCCGCGGGATGTGCTTGCAGATGGCAGCGAAACAGATGTTGAAAATGCCGTGAAAAAGTCCTGCCGGGAACTGGCTGATCACTGCGCTGTTATCTGGTCGGCTGGTGGGGGAATGCCTCCGGGTGTAAAGGACAAAAATATAATTGCTTTTAAGGCGGCTGTAGAAAAATATGGAGATAAAATAAAATTGTAATACTTTAGTGAAGAATCCGGCTTGATGCCTGACAGTTTATAAAATATACTATGATGAAAAAAATATTTCCGATCATCCTTCCAGTTATGCTGGTGTTAATTTCTTGTGGTTCAGGAAATTCAGGTGCTAAACAGGATAATTCAGACACAACAATGGAAAGCAAGACAGTAAAACTGATAACTGTTGATCCGGGGCATTTTCATGCAGCCCTTGTTCAGAAATCAATGTACGATCAGGTTTCTCCGGATGTTCATGTGTATGCTCCCGAGGGTCCGGATCTTGCACAGCATCTTGGAAAAATAAACGGCTATAATAGCAGGGAAAATGCCCCCACTTCATGGAATGAGATAATTTATACGGGAAGTGATTTTTTCGAAAAGATGCTTGCCGAAAAGGCTGGTAATGTGGTTGTTCTGTCAGGAAACAATCTTAAAAAGGCCGAATATATTACAAAGTCAGTAAATTCAGGTCTCAATGTGTTGGCTGACAAGCCAATGATAATAAGGTCAGAAGATTTTCCGGTCCTTGAAAATGCTTTCAGGACTGCCGGCGAAAAAGGGCTTCTGTTATATGATATTATGACTGAGAGGTTTGAGGTGACAACAATACTTCAGAAGCTCCTGTCGAAAAATGCTGAGGTTTTCGGGACTCTTGTGAACGGTACAAAGGAAGAACCTGCAGTTACAAAAGTGAGCATTCATCATTTCTCTAAGATTGTTTCAGGATCTCCCCTGATAAGGCCGGCATGGTTTTTCGATGTGGATCAGCAGGGCGAGGGGCTTGTTGATATCACTACACATCTTGTCGATCTTATTCAGTGGGAATGCTTCAGTGAACAGATTCTTAATCCGTCTGATGTCACAATGGTCTCTGCAAAAAGATGGCCGACTTCAATATCACCTGCAGAATTCAAAGGTGTGACAGGTTTTGACTCATATCCTGAGTACCTCCGTAAGGATCTCAAAAATGGTAACCTGGATGTATATTCAAACGGGGAAATGGTCTATTCGCTGAAGGGCGTGTTTGCCAGGGTTTCGGTTGAGTGGAAGTACCAGGCTCCTCAGGGTGGCGGCGATACACATTACTCAACAATGCGCGGTACAAAGTGCAATCTGACTATCAGGCAGGGTGCTGAGGAAAAATATGTTCCTACTCTCTATATTGAGAATATTACCGGAATTAAGGCTGATGAATTCAATACAGTTCTGAAAAATGCTCTGAGCACACTTCCTTATGACAGCCTGACATTCGAACAGGCCGGCAAGGCCGTTAAGATTAATATTCCTCAGAAATACAGGGTTGGTCATGAAGAACATTTTGCCCAGGTGACATCCAAATTCCTTGAGTACCTGAAGGATGGCAAACTTCCGGAATGGGAGGTGCCATGTATGATTACCAAGTATTATACTACAACTTCTGCTCTTAAAATGGCTAAGTAGTTGATAGCTGATAGCTGATAGCTCATAGCTGATAGAACTAATAACTATCAGCTAAGTTGCTAAGTTGCTAAACTGCTATATTGCTATACTGCTGATACATCTTCGACAATCATCGAATAAAGGTCTTCGAGGTGGATGCCTGCGGCTTTTGCCTGCTGCGGAACAAGGCTTTCCCTTGTCATTCCCGGAACGGTATTTATTTCAAGGAAATAGGGCTTGTTTCCAACAATAATGAAATCAACACGTACGATGCCTTTGCAGCCAAGTATGTCGTAAATTTCCGAGCTCAGTTTCTGAACCTTTTCAGTAAGCTTTTCAGGAAGGTCAGCCGGGGTTACTTCAAGCGACCTCCCGGGAGTGTATTTCGCTTCATAATCAAAGAACTCATTCTTGCTGATGATCTCTGTTACAGGAAGTATTACAGCTTTGCTTCTTGTCTTTACAACACCGCATGCAACTTCTCGTCCATCCATGAAAGCTTCAGCAAGCACTTCATCACTTTCGCTGAAAGCAGCATTGAAAGCCTTTTCAAGATCCTCCTTCTTCTTGACTTTTGTTACACCGAAACTTGAACCACTGTCATTTGGCTTGACAAACAGGGGAAGCCCCAGCTCTGATATCATTTCATCAAGATCAACTTCATCACCTTCGCGGACAAACCTGGCCTTTGCCATTGGTATTTTATAATCTTTCAGGAAAAGCTTGCAGGCCTGCTTGTTGAAAGTCAGCGCTGAGCAGAATGCATCACAGCTTGTATATGGTATCTTCATCATCTCCAAATAGCCCTGTAGGTATCCGTTCTCACCTGGCGTCCCGTGTATTGCAACGAAAACAACATCAAAACGGATTTTCATTTCATCGGTTTTAAGCGTGAAATCATTCTTGTCGATGCTGAAGTACCTTCCTTTCGGATCTTCCCAGTACCAGTCACTCCCCTTAATCATAATTATATAGGTTATGTATCTGGATGACAATACATTGCTTACTTCAAGTGCGCTTTTTACAGATACTTCGAATTCTGAGGAATCACCCCCTGCAGCTATTGCTATAGTTTTCATCTTAGAAATATTTCAATTCAAATTTAGTCAAATATGCAAAATTTGCGAAAATCTGTGCTGTAGGCAGGAACAAATATTTAAAATAACAATAATTGCACTGTTTTTAACCATCCATATATTACCTTTGCATTAAATTTTTAAAGCTGTCAAAATGAAAAAAGGTTGTTTGATTTCAATAATAATTGTTGCAGTTATTGCATTTTTTGCCATAAGCCTTATTGTCTGGGGAACAAGGGTTTATAATAACATGGTCACTATGAATGAGGGAGTAACCAGCCAGTGGGGGAATGTTGAGACTTCATATCAGCGCAGGGCTGACCTTATTCCGAATTTTGTAAATACAGTCAAGGGCGCTGCCAATTTCGAGCAGTCAACACTTACACAGGTTATAGAAGCAAGGGCAAAAGCCACACAGGTGACAATAGATCCGACAAAAATGACAGCTGAAAATATGCAGCAGTACCAGCAGGCACAGGGAGAAGTCAGTTCAGCACTTTCAAGGCTCATGGTTGTTGTGGAAAAGTACCCTGAACTAAAGGCAACACAGAACTTCAGGGATCTTCAGGTTGAACTTGAAGGTACTGAGAACAGGATAAATGTAGAAAGAAGAAAATTTAATGATATGGCCAGGGAATTCAATACCTACATCAGGCGCTTCCCGCAAAATATGCTTTCAGGGATGTTCGGCTTCGGGTCGAAACCTTACTTTGAAGCTCAGCAGGGAGCAGAAAAAGCTCCCGAAGTTAAATTCTAGGCCTTTTAATACGATTACATAATGAAAGCTGCATCGTTCTTCACAAAAGAACAACAGGATGAAATT
>JAKLDT010000162.1 GCA_022703405.1 Bacteroidota bacterium
TATGGACTCAAGGATGACTTCACTTGTAATTAAGCAGTATCCTGAAATTATTGTAGGTGTGAAGCTTGGTCATTACCGTGGAAAAGAATGGACGCCTTTTGACCGTTCACTTGAAGCCTGCAGGATTGCGAATGTGCCTCTTTTTCTTGAATGTCACCTTCCTGAGTATCCTCTGGATGAGCTCCTTAAACGAATGATGCCGGGAGATATTTATTCACATACTTATTGCACTGCTACCGACAGGGAATGTGTTCTTGACGAGAATGGTAAACTGAAGAATTCCGTCCTTGAGGCAAAAAAGAAAGGAGTTCTTTTTGATGTCGGACATGGCGGAGGGATGTTTCATTTTGATATTGTCGTACCTGCCCTTAAACAAGGCCTGACACCGGATTCATTTGGTTCTGATCTTCACCGTTCAAGCATTAATTCTGCAATGAAAAACATGCTTGAAACAATGTCAAAATTCCTTAACCTTGGGATGAGTCTTAAAGAAGTTGTAAATACTGCTACATGGAGCTCTGCTTCGGCAATTCATCGTACAGATATCGGACAAATAGGACCGGGGGTAGAAGCAGATATTGCAATAATAAGTATCAGGAAAGGAAATTTCGGATTTTCCGACACAAAAAATAACATGATTACAGGTGACAAAAGACTTGAAGCCGAGATGACAATAAAAGGCGGTAAAGTAGTATGGGACCTTAACGGTCTGGGCGCAAAAAAACTTGATATCAGGTAATAATAATCACAATATATAAAATGAGAAAAGACAGAAGAAGCTTACTGAAGTCCTTGTTTGAAAATGAAGCAGGGAATGATAATATTGGTCCTCAGCCAGTCAATGCAGGGGAAGAAATGCAGGATGTTCCCATGTTTTCACCTTTCAGAAAGTATGGAAATCTTGTTTTTGTATCTGGTCATGGCAACCGGTATGACGGAGACATCAAGGTTCATACTGACAATGTAATTAAGGTGATTGAGGAAAAACTTAAAAATGCAGGTTCCTCACTTGACAAGGTACTTAAGGTAAATGTTTACCTGAATGACATAAATGATATGCAGGGACTGAATGAAGTTTTCAGGGGAAGGTTCGGAAGCAATCCTCCTGTGCGGACAACAGTGGCGGTAAACGGCGGTTTGCCACCTGCTGATGCATATATACAGATGGATTGCATTGCTTACGTTTAATTAGCAGATATACAATAGAATACTAACATAAAACACTAATCAGACCATGGAACGAAGAGATATTATTAAAAGCCTGTCGGTACTTCCATTCGCCGGAAGTATCCTGCCACTCGAGTCGGTTCTTTCACCCTCAAAGGGGCCGCTTACACCCGGGGCAAACATCTATCAGTCAATAGGAATCGATCCTGTTATAAACTGTGTGGGTACTTATACGATTATCGGTGGATCAATTGAACGTCCGGAGGTTGTTACCGCTATGCATGATGCTTCCGGCTATTTTGTTCAGTATGATGAACTGGCATTTGGTGTCGGAAGAAGGCTTGCCGAGATTACAGGCGCTGAGTGGGGTATGGTTTCGGCCGGATGTGCTGCCGGTATGAAACATGTTACTGCTGCCTGTATTACTGGAGGAAATCCTGAGAAACTGATAAGGATACCTAACCTTGCCGGATTTGAAAAAACAGAAGTAGTAATTCCCCGCAGATCAAGGAATGCCTATGATCATGCAATAAGGAATATCGGTGTTACAGTTATAACAGTAGATACACCTGAAGAGATGGCCAAGGCTATCAATTCAAGGACAGCAATGATCTATCTGATGGCAAATAATGAAGTTCCAGCCGATCAGCCATTTTCACTTGAATCTATTGCTGCTATGGCAAAACCGTTTAATGTTCCAATACTTGTTGATGCTGCTGCAGAGGATCTTACCTTCCCTAATGTCCATCTTCAGAGAGGAGCAACTGTTGTGGCCTACAGTGGAGGAAAGGCTATCTGCGGTCCACAGTGTGCAGGTCTCCTGCTTGGCAAAAAGGATATACTGATGTCGGCATGGCAGGCCAGCTCACCTCATCATGGTCCCTGCCGTGACAACAAGGTCGGTAAAGAGGAGATGATAGGTATGCTCGCTGCTGTGGAAGCATGGGTAAAACGTGACCATGTTGAAAAAATGAAAACATGGCATACTTACCTTGATAATATTTCAAAGCGCCTTTCCACTGTGAAAGGAATAACATGCACTGTAAGAGAGCCAAGGGGCTTGTCGAATCACAGTCCTTCACTTGTTGTTTCATGGGATCCTGAAGCCCTGAATATAAATGGTATGGATGTGGCTGAAGAACTTGCTACAAAACAGCCGAGAATTGCTGTCCATAACACATACCTCGATGAATCAGGCAATACTTCCGTGAATGTTGTTTCTGGCCAGATGCAGCCGGGTAATGATAAAATAGTGGCTGACAGGCTGTTTGAAATACTTTCAAGGAAAAATAATAAGGCAAAAACAATGGCAGCTCCGGCAGGTAACATTGCCGGCCGCTGGGATGTTGATGTGGAATTCTACAGCAGCAGGTCGCAGCATTCCTTCTTTATTGAGCAGGATGGCAACTGGCTTAAAGGCTCTCACAAAGCTGATTTTTCGATGAGGGAAATGTATGGAATAATTGACGGTGATCAGATTAAGATCAGCAGCAATGACAGGCTGGTAGCTGATAATGTTCCCTTTGTATTTTATGGAACAGCTTCAGCAGACAGCATGACTGGTGAAATATTCATGGGTGAATATATCAGGGCAAAATTCACAGCCAAACGTCATGATCAGAAAACCAATAAGCGTCCTATCAGGGTGCCTAAAGGACAACCTCTTGCAACATAATTTCAGATTTATGCAAATTCTCGGAAAAGGTACTTAACGGTACCTTTTTTCGTTTTCATGAGAATAAAATGTCCCTGTTTTGTTTTAACAATATTTAAGTCTTGTCCAAACAATCTGATTTTTTTATTGTTTACTTTTATGCGATTCAGATTTCACTAATTCGATATATGAAAAGACGTGATTTTATAAAAGTTTCATCGGCAGCAGGAATAGCCGGTATTGTGGGCAGCAGATATGATGCCATGGCAATGTCATCCGATATGAGGGTTGAGGGTTTCGATCTGCATCCCTTCATTAAGGAACATCCTGAAGCAGTATTCATTAATCTGACTTCGGTAAAGGAGAAGACAGATTCGAAGGCAATTTATGATGCTGCATTCAAACTTTCCACGGAAATGTTTGTGAAAAGCAGCAAGGGATTGCCCAACTCTACAAAAATAACCTGTAAGCCAAACTGGACATCCAGCAGGATTGACAAGAATGATCCCACGGCAAACATGGGTATTACAACTGATAATAACTACATTGAGGGTTTTCTTAATGGTGTGAAAACAAAAGGCCCCCAGGAATTCTACCTGAGGGAATGTGCTTCACCCAATTCATGGGAGGCAAATGGCTATACAGCAATGTGTGCCAGGAACAATTTCAACCTTAAGAATCTTTCAACCCAGGATTACTGGGAGCTCGGTGATGAGATTATTTTCAAGGAAATAAACGGAACTGTATTCAGGAAGGCAGGTTACATGGCTCCGATGAATGCTCCGGGTACTTTCCTCATTAATCTTGCCAAGTTCAAGTCGCACCAGATGGGTATTACTGCATCAATAAAGAACCTGCAGGGTATTACCGGAAGAAAATTCCATCAGTTCTGTGGCGGACATTTTGATATTTTCAAATCGTACGATAAACGGTATCATGAGTTTTTCCAGCCCGATTATATGGCAAGGGTTGCAGAACTTCACAAGAAGCATGTAGCTGCAGGGATACCAAGATGGGATACAGTGATGGACAGGCCACCTTATGGCGGCGGACTTTTTATGGAGCAGTGGGTGCAGAGGATGCTCGACTCCTTCAGCGCAACCCCGACAGGGATTAATATTGTTGAAGGTGTATATGGCCGTGATGGTGACGGCTTTGCCGGCGGACCACATGACGGAAGGGCAAAGGACTACATGAGCAACAACATTATTTTTGGGAAGGATGCATTCAGGGTTGATATTATATCTCACTGGCTTGCCGGACATGAACCAGGAAACTTTGGCCTTTTCCATATAGGAATTGAAAGAGGTTTCTCAAATGTCCTTGATCCCTTCGATATCCCGGTATACCTGTGGGAAAATGGTAAAGCCAAAAAGGTAAAACTTGAGTCTTTGACAAGGACTCCTCTTGTAACATACTATCTCAGAAGGAATACAAACGGGCAGAACGAGGAAAAATTCCACATGTGCGATGAGCCTTTCGACTATAAGGCATGGAAAAACGGTACACTGACACGGAATGAAAGTCCTGCTGTCAGAGCCCTCGGCACTGATTCAGATAACAAGGTAGTCATGGAAGTGACAGTCCCTGAAAAAGGTGATGTATATGTTGATATTCTCAATAAGCATGGTGAGCTTGTGTGGAGAATGCATGCAGATGATCTGGAACCAGGCACCCATCAGGTTGTATGGGATGGATTCAGTTCACCCGGTATGTATAATACTTACGTGAAGGGTATGGGTTGGGATGCTGAAAGTGAGATGGTTATATATACTTAACAATGAGAAGACGTGATTTTATAAAAATATCTTCAGCAGCCGGCATTACAGGTCTTTTAGGTAATCGTCTTGACCTGTCTGCTGCTTCTGCGGCTGAATATAATGGTTTTGACCTTCATCCGTTTATCAGGGAACATCCTGAAGCTGTTTTTATATATCTGACTGACGTAAAGGAAAAAACTGATAAACAGGCAATTCATGATGCCGCATTAAGGCTTTCGGGTGAAATGTTCATCAAAACATCCGGTGGAAAAGGAATATCCAACAAGACAAGGATCACCTGCAAACCCAACTGGACCTGTGCCAATCCCGACAAGAAAAATCCCAATGGACACCTGGGCATTAACACTGACCCCAATTTTATTGAAGGATTTCTGAAGGGTGTCAAAGAAAAGGGACCACAGCAGTTTTTCCTGAGAGAATGTGCCTGCACCTTCTTATGGAAGACTCATGGATACTCTGCCATGGCAGAAAGAAATGGTTTTGACCTGCGTGACCTTACTGCAAAGCATTACTGGGAACTTGGTGATGATATAATATTTCAGAAAGTAAATAACGGTGTCGTATTCAAAGAAGTCGGCTTTATGGCTCCGATAACTGCTCCGGATACATTCCTGATCAATATTGCAAAGTTCAAGGCCCACCAGATGGGTATTACAGGAGCTATTAAGAATCTTCAGGGAACAACCGGGAGGACTTTCCATTCATTCTGCGGAGGTGCAGTTGATATTTTTAAGACCATAGATAAGCGTTATCATCAGTTTTTCCATTCCGATTATCTTGAAAGGGTAGGAGAACTTCACAGAAAGCATGTTGCTGCAGGATACCCCCGCTGGACTGTTAAGATGGACAGACCTCCTTTTGAGGGAGGATTCTGGATGGAACAATGGGTGCAGAGAATGCTCGATGCATACAGTGTTACACCTGTAGGTTTAAATGTAATTGAAGGTGTTTATGGCCGTGACGGCGATGGATTCAACGGAGGCCCTCACAACGGCAAGCCGATGGATTATATGAGCAATCTTGTGATATTCGGAAAGGATGCTTTCAGAACTGACATCATTGCACACTGGCTGGCCGGACATGAACCGGGCAATTTCGGACTATTCCATGCAGGTATTGAAAGAGGTTTCAGCAATGTTCTCGATCCTTTCGATATTCCTGTTTACCTGTGGAAAAACGGTAAGGCAAAGAAAGTTAAGCTTGATACACTTACGCGTACCCCTCTTCTTACATATTATCTTCAGAAAACCGATATAAATGAGGATAAATACCACATGGTCAATGAACCATTTGACTATAAAGCGTGGAAATCAGGGGCTACAGCAAAAATTGAGGAACCTGCTATCAGAGCACTGGGGACTGATGCTGATAATAAGGTTGTTATGGAGGTTTTAGTGCCTGAGAAAGGTGATGTATTTGTTGACATTCTTAACAAGCATGGCGAAGTAGTATGGAGAATGCACGCGGATGATCTTGAGCCCGGGACTCACCAGGTTGTATGGGACGGTTTCTCCCAGCCTGGATTGTATAATATGTATGTAAAGGGAATGGGCTGGGACGCTGAAAGAGAAATGGTGATTTACACATAGTGGACAATATAAAAATAAAAAACCTCACAATCATGTGAGGTTTTTTATTTTTCTGAAAGGATCAGATCAGCGCTTTCTGTAGTATTTCCCTGACTCTTCCTGCAACTATTTCAACCTGTTCGGGTCGAAGGAGTACAACACCTATATTAAGCGTATTACCCCTGCCTCCGGCAATTATGCTCGGAGTACCCTCTTCAAGTGCTTTTGAAGCATCCTGTCCTGTAATTTTTATCTTTGACTGGTCCCATGAAATCTTAAGACTCGGGAAAACATTTGCCGGTCCTTTGGGAACAACTGTCTCTGTCTTAATTGTCGGGAGCTTATCAATTTTAGAAGTAATGAGGCTGATCCTGTTGAGCCATTCCTGCCATTCCTTTTTGTGATCTTTTTCAAGATAGATTTTCAGTGCAGCGTACATTCCGAATATCTCTTCCTTGTTAACCTTCATTGGTCTTCCGATCGGACATTCATGAGGGCTGTTATTAAGCTTGGCAGCTTCAATAAGGTCTTTTCTGCCGAATAAGAGACCTGCACTCTGTGGCCCCATCAGCATCTTACCTCCTGAAAATGTGATAAGATCAAACCCGATCTTCTGGTATTTGAAAAGATTTTCAACCGGAGGAACATCAGCTGCTGCATCAATAAACGATGGTATATTGTGACGTTTGCATATCTCAACAAACTTCTCATGCCTGATCTTGTCCGGAGGGCCTCCCCATGATTCAGCTCCGTTGAAGAACAGTGCCATGACAGTGCTTTCATTTATTGATCTTTCCATGTGTCCTTCATCTTCAACTTCGACAAACCTGATGCCAGTGCTTCTGACAGCCTGATCAAAAACATAGCGGTGAGCTTTCTGAATAATAACTTCACGGGTGGGACCGGGAGGATTTGGCAGAGACCTGATAAGTTCCGGAT
>JAKLDT010000163.1 GCA_022703405.1 Bacteroidota bacterium
ATACATGTTTCAACCGACTATATTTACGGAAGCAGGAATAATGTCCCCTGCAGTGAAGATACTGAACCCGATCCTGAATCAGCTTACGCAAGGTCAAAGCTTTCAGGCGAAAAAATGGCACTGGCGCACCCCTCAACAATTGTAATACGAACATCATGGCTTTACTCCTCATACGGAAATAATTTTGTAAAGACTATGATGAGATTAGGCTCTGAAAAAGAGACACTTAATGTAGTATTTGATCAGACAGGTTCACCAACCTATGCCGCTGATCTGGCTGATGCCATTATGAAGATTATATCAGGTGTAATAAGAAACCTTTTTGCCTTTAAACCGGGTATTTACAACTATTCAGATGAAGGTGTGTGTACATGGTTTGACTTTGCAACAGAGATTATGAAAGAAGCCGGAAAGAGTTGCAGGGTAATGCCTGTTCTTTCACGCGACTTTGCCCAGGCAGCAAAAAGGCCCTCCTATTCAGTGATGGACAAAAGCAGGATCAGGGAGAATTATAATCTTGAAATTCCTCACTGGAGGACAAGCCTGAAAAAGTGCATAAGTAAATTAACCTAAATAATTCTTGTATGTTATCCGCAGAACAGATCAGGGAAAGAGCCCGTATATGGCTCAGCGAGGAGTTCAATGAAGAGACCCGCAATGAGGTCAGGAACATGCTCGACAATGATGAAAAGAAACTAACGGATGCTTTCTACCAGGACCTTGAATTCGGAACCGGCGGACTGAGAGGCATAATGGGAGCAGGCACGAACAGGATGAACATCTATACACTGGGAATGGCCACCCAGGGTCTGTCAAACTATATCATAAGCCAGTGTGGAAACAAAGGGATAAAGGTTGCTGTCGCCCACGACTGCAGGAATAACAGCAGGCTATTTGCAGAAACCACTGCAGAGATATTCTCAGCCAATGGCTTTGAAGTATTTCTCTTTGAATCGCTCCGCCCTACGCCTGAACTGTCTTATGCTATCAAGCATTACGGTTGCACAAGCGGAGTAGTTATAACAGCATCCCATAATCCTCCTGAATATAACGGCTATAAGGCATACTGGAATGACGGCGGACAGGTAGTTGCACCTCATGACGAGGCAATTATAGCTGAAGTCAGAAAAATTACAAGCGTCAGCCAGATCAGATTCAACGGGGACAAAAACCTTATAAAAACTCTTGGAAAAGAGACTGACGAACTCTTCCTCAGGGAAGTTCATAAAATGAGCCATAACCCCGGGATTATAAGCAAGTTTGCCGACATGGGAATTGTTTACACACCGATACATGGCACAGGAGTAATGCTTATTCCGCCGGCATTAAAAATGTATGGCTTCCGGAACATAATAAGCGTTAAGGAACAGGATGTGATCGATGGCAACTTCCCGACAGTCAAATCTCCCAATCCGGAAGAGCCCGGAGCCCTGAAGATGGCAATAGAAAAAGCTATTGAAACAGGAGCTGAACTTGTCATGGCCAGCGATCCGGATGCAGACAGACTTGGCATTGCAGTGAAAAATAAAAAGGGTGAATTTATTCTTCTTAACGGGAACCAGACCTGTGTTTTACTTGTCTGGTATATTCTCTCCCAGTACAAAGAAAAGGGGAAATATAAGGGTAATGAATACATTATCAAGACAATAGTCACTACCAACCTGATAGAAAAGATTGCCGAAGACTATAAAGTTGAATATCATAATGTTCTGACAGGCTTCAAATTCTTTGCAGAGCTTATCCGCGAAAATGAAGGAAAAAAGAAATACATAGGCGGCGGAGAGGAAAGCTACGGCTTCCTGCCTGGCGAATATGTCAGGGATAAGGATGCCGTTGCATCCTGTGCACTTATGGCTGAAGCAACTGCATGGGCAAAAAATTCAGGGAAATCGCTTTATGAACTGCTTATCGACATTTATATCAAATATGGTTTCTACAAGGAGAAGCTTGTGAACATAGTCAGGAAAGGCAAGGAAGGAGCTGACGAAATAAAGGCAATGATGGCAGGATACAGAAGTAATCCCCCTGAAAAAATAAATGGCAGCAGGGTTGTCAGAATTGCTGATTATGAATTGCAGGTTGAAAAGGACATGCTTAACGGAAAAAACAGCAAAATCAGTCTTGTTAAGTCAGATGTACTGCAGTTCTTCCTTGAAGATGGCAGCAAGATATCAGTGCGCCCGTCAGGAACTGAGCCCAAAATAAAGTTCTATTTCAGTGTGAATACAAAGCTTGAGTCAGCTGCAAAATTCGATGAGACTGAGAAATTCCTTGATTCAAGGATCGACGGTATCATTAAGGATATGAAGCTATTATAAATACTTTTTAACCACGGAGTTACACGGAATTGCACGGAGCATCACTGTTTTTATACTCCGTGTTTCACTCTGTGCCACTCCGTAGTGAATAATATGATCACTCACCAATAATTTTAACAAGTACTCTTTTCCGGCGCTTGCCGTCGAATTCGCCGTAGAAGATCTGTTCCCAGGGACCGAAATCCATCTGTCCGTTAGTTATGGCAACAACAACCTCACGTCCCATTATAGTTCTTTTGATATGAGCATCGGCATTATCCTCATAACCATTATGATGATACTGACTATAGGGTTTTTCAGGAGCAAGTTTCTCAAGCCATACTTCAAAATCGTGATGCAATCCGCTTTCATCATCATTTATGAAAACACTGGCTGTTATATGCATGGCATTTACAAGTATCAGCCCTTCTTTTACACCTGATTCCTGAAGGCATTTCTGCACATGACCGGTGATATTTATAAAGGCCCTTCTTGTCGGGGCTTCAAACCAAAGCTCCTTACGATATGATTTCATCTGGCAGATATTAAAATTTACTGAAAGTTAAATAATAAATTGATTTACGCTTTCCGTCAACCTGTTTTTGCCTGCTGTAAAACCTGTCTGGCACCTGTCTGAAAACTTATTTACCTTGGTATCAATAAACAATATGAGGTGATGAAAAAATTTTCCTTTATTATTTTAGTTGTTATTGTACTGAGCAGTTGTAACAGAACACATGATTACAGCAGCGAGAAGCCTGAAATAGAAAAAACAATCAGGTCCTGTATCGGGTGGGCCGGAAAGAAAGACCTGGCACTGCTTCACAGTGTTATTGTGAATGATTCAAGCTATCTTGAGGTGAGTCCTTACAACAGGGTTGTCAAGGGATTCGACGAATTCAGAAAGGCTGAAAAAAGCTGGATGAGTCCTGATTTCCAGGCAGTAAGATATGAGATCAGGGACCTGAGAATAGATATCTCCGGATCGGGGACTGTGGCCTGGTGGTACTGTGTGCTTGATGATATTAATACCTGGCGCGGTGAGCCAGCGAGCTGGCTGAACACAAGATGGACTGGCGTGGCAGAAAAAAGAAAAGGTAAATGGATTGTTGTTCAACAGCATTTTTCCTTTGCAGCCGAATAGTTATTTCCCGCAGAATTCGCTGAGTGATGCAGATATTTAATCCCAGATCAGCGATAATCTGCGTTATCAGCGGGAAACAAAAAATTCATCAGAAAAATTCACAAGATAAACCCTGTCTGTTGAACGGGTAAGCGCAGTATAAAACCATCTCAGATAGTCTATGCTTATTTCATTCCTGTTGAACATTCCCTGATCAATGAAAACCCTCTCCCACTGTCCGCCCTGGGCTTTATGACAGGTAACAGCATAGGCGAACTTAATCTGCAGGGCATTGAAATATGGATTATCCCGCACTGCTTCATACTGCTTACGGCGTGTACGTATATTCACATAATCAGCTAATATGTTCTGATACAGCTCTTTGTTCTTTTCCGAAGGCAATGCCGGAGTATCGAGCCCCAGAACATCAAGCATCACTTTCGATTCCACCTCAATGTCATAATCGGGAAATTTCAGGACCATCTCTGCAAAGCGGAAACCATAGCGTTCCTCATATTTCCTTATCTTCCTGACCTCTGCTATGTCGCCGTTAGCAATGAAATTAGTACCATCATCTTCTTCCTCAAGTATATAGTAGTTGTTTTTGACAACCATAACCATATCACCCGGGCTTACCTCTTCCTCCCTGTAGAAGATCCTGTTTCTGATACCCTGGTTATACTTGTTTGCCAGCTTGTTTGAATTGACAACAATAATTGTTCCCTCCAGTCCGCAGGTGCCATAGGCTGTTGAAATCTCGTCTATTAACTCACCTCCTGTTATACGCCTTATATCGCTGAAGTTAAGGCAGTCAATTTCAGGATGTGAAAGGTTTTCCTCAGCGAGCTGAAGCCTCAGCCGGGTTGCATTCATCAGTATACCGGATGTTTCACTCTGTCTGACCACCTGTTTCAGTTCACAGGTCACAAGACCGAAGCCATAGCCGCCAAGCATTGCACCATCGAGTGCAGGACTTAATACTGAACCGACAGGTGGAAGCTGGGCCGTATCGCCAACAAGTATCAGTTTGCAGTCAGTGCCTGAATAAACGTATTCAATAAGGTCGTCAAGCAGTTTTCCGGTGCCGAAAACAGACGCATCACCCGAATTGTTCGAGACCATTGATGCTTCATCAACAATAAAATATGTGCCTCTTGAAAGGTTTCTGTCGAGGCTGAAACTGCCTATACCGTCCTTCACTGATTTCTGCCGGTAGATCTTTTTATGGATTGTGAATGCTGTTCTGCCGGAATATGATGCAAGCACCTTTGCTGCCCTTCCGGTGGGAGCCAGAAGAAAAGACTTCATCCGGAGAAGGTCAAGTGTTTTCACAAGCGAGCTTATCACACTTGTCTTGCCCGTGCCTGCATAACCTGTCATCAGAAAAATTACATCATTTGAATCACTTATAATGTATGAGGCAAGCTTCTTCAATGCAAGTGACTGATCCTCCGTGGGAATGTTTCCCAGGTTTTTTACAAGGTTGTTGTAGATTATAGTGTCACGCATTTTTACCGAAAACAGGAAGTCCGGCTGCAAAGTAAGCAAAGGATAAAAATATAGCAATATAAATCTTTGCGATCTTTGCCAAATCTTTGCAACCTTTGCACTTACTTTTCTATTTTTGTATTAAATAAAAATTCTGATGCCTTTCATTGAACTGTTTGACGAAACACTCGACATAAACTCCACGGAGAACTATGATTTGTCATTACAGGCAGGCACAGATGCCCTGACATTCTGCATTCTCGATACAATAAGAAACAAATATGTAATGCTCCGCTCATGGGAGGCAGAAGAGGGAAACTTTTTAAAAATAACTGATACAGAAGAATTTATCAGCAAGGATGATTTCCTTGGCAGACAATACAGAAAGATAAACATTATACTCCCATCAGGAAAACTCACACTTGTTCCCGGCCCCCTCTTTGATCCCGGGAAAAAGGATGAATACTTCAGCTTCAACCATAAAATCGAAGAAGGAGAAGTAATACTTTCAAACAGGAATGCAGATCCGGATTCATACCTTGTTTTTTCAGTGCCTGCATCATTATACACACTGATTTCCGGCAGATTTCCCGGAACACTGCCTTACAACCACACAAAACCACTTCTTCATCATATTTCCCATGAAAGAAAAGGAACTGAAGGAAACTACATACATCTTCATATAGAAAGAGACTATATCAACCTTATAATCTTTTCAGGGGATACTCTGAAATTCTGTAATTCCTTTACTTACAGAAGCATAAGCGATATACTATATTATGTGCTTAATACCTTCCGAAGCCTGGGAATAAAGCAGGAAGAGACAATCATCCTGAGCGGGATCACTGAAAAGTATGATGAGCTCTCAACAGCGTTTTCATCATACATAAGAAAGTTGAAATATGCCACTCCTGCCGGCAGGTTTACATTCAGCTATGTCTTCAATGAGACTGTACTGCATCGCTATATAAACCTTTTCACTGCAGCCACTTGCGAATAATCGGAGGCATATACAAAGGTCGCCGGATAACACCTCCGGCCGGATTCAAAGCCAGGCCAACGACTGATTTTGCGCGAGAGGCCCTTTTCAACATCCTCACAAACAGAATTGATTTTGAGTCTGCTGCAATACTTGATCTTTTTTCCGGAACAGGGACAATGAGTTATGAATTTGCTTCAAGGGGAACAGCAGAAGTACATCTTGTTGAGAAGGACATCGTTCATATCAATGGCATCAGGAAGATAATACGCGAGCTTGGCATTGAAAATATAAAAACGGTACATATTGATGTAAAAGCCTACCTCAGGACCTGCAGGACAAAATATGATCTGGTCTTTGCCGATCCGCCATATAACTTACAGTGGCTTAAGGAAATACCTGACATGGTACTTGAATCAGGTATTATGAAGGATGAGGCATTTTTCATTCTTGAGCACCCGAGAAACATGAGTTTTGCCGATCATAAATGTTTTTTTGAGCACAGGCATTACGGCGGGGTGAATTTCAGCTTCTTCAGGGCGAAAGAGGAAAAGGGTTGAAGGGCGTCCCGATAGCTCCTAAAATCCGCATGTTTGATTTGAGAAGCGATATTGAAGCTAACTGAACCAAAGTTATTATGATTTTGATATAAGTTTAAGGTTCTGATAGTATTTGTTACCTTATTTCATATCAAAAATCAGCATAAAATTTGGGATTTTCGGTGTTTCTTTAACTTTCAAGCATACCTTACCCATGCTGCTAAGCAACTTATTTTATGATCAATGGTATAACTGGACTTCTATTTTAGGTTGAGAAGTGTAGCTTGCCATATACTTTCAGATAGTTTTGTCTGGATCTTTTAATCCATTTTGCTGGCATAATAATGAACCGGAACAAGAACTTCTTTACTCTGAAGTTAGGCTTTAGTGAGTTTGTTTTTTCTGAGAAGTAGTTGATAATATTATGATAAAGATTTCTGCAAATAGCTGTAATATACAAGAATACAGTGTTCTGACTTAATTTAGAGAAAGGCATGCAGTTCCATCCAAAGTCATTTTTAAGTATATCAAACTGCTTTTCCATATTTCCACGGTGATTGTAGAATCGAGCTATTTCAACAGCACTCCACTGTTTATTGTTTGTAAGTATAG
>JAKLDT010000164.1 GCA_022703405.1 Bacteroidota bacterium
GTATGAATCTGTTCAGAAATGCTTTGATAGTCCTCACATTGTTCAGTAGTGAGCTTCTGATCTCTAACCTTTCAGGACAACCGGTAAATAAGGATGCTTTTATTGATCCTCCGATGAAATTCCGGCCACGTCCTCTGTATTTCTGGAATAATACAAATGTAAAAAAGGAGGTGCTATTTGAACAGATGCAGGCTATGCGGGACAAGTGCGGATACGGAGGTTTCGGTGTTGTGCCTTTTGGAAAAAGTTTTAAACCTGAATACCTGTCTGAAGAATACCTGCAGCTGTATGGTTCCATGATTGAAAAGGCAGGAGAGCTTGGAATGACTCTGAGCCTTTACGATGAATTCGGTTTCCCGAGCGGCTCTGTGGGAGCTTTTGCCGAAGGAGATGATAATCCGCGTTTTCAGAAGAAATATCCTGAGCTTACGATCCAACGTCTAGATAAAACTGAGGAAGATATCATCGGACCGGTCAGGTACAGCAAAAAGATACCTGATGGTACCCTGATGGGTGTTGTAGCCATGGAAACAGCCCTGAAAAAGAGGATAGATATCACAGGTAGTGTAAAGGATGGCAACCTGACATGGGATGTACCGGCAGGAACCTGGAAACTAATGATTTTTACCTGTGTGATTGATGGAACACCAATATCAGATTATCTGAATCCCGAGACAGCCCGGAAGTTTACTTCAATGGTACATGATGTTTATTATGAGCGCTTTAAAAAGTATTTCGGTCCGGTTATATATGGAACCTTTTTTGATGAACCTTCAATGTTCCATGCTGATTTCAGAATGTGGACCCCGGAGTTCAACAGTAAATTCACTGCTAAGTTTGGTTTCAGTCCGGTTCTTTTCTATCCTGCTTTATGGTACGATATCGGCCCTCAAACAGAACAGGCCAGAAGTATGATGTTTGGCTTCCGTGCTGAACTTTACGCACTCGGATTCACTAAGATCGTCAATGACTGGTCAGTTGCCCACGGTATAACAGCAACCGGGCACACTGCTCCGGAAGAGGCAATTGTCCCGGCAAATGCTTCAGGCGATCTGATGAAGTCCTTTAAATATCTTGAGATCCCCGGCATTGACAAAATAGGAGGATACCGTTATGCTGAAAGATTCTACAAGCTGATTAGTTCCTCAGCCTATAACTGGGACAGAACTCTTGTAATGTCAGAGACTTATGGCGCCATGCCCAATTATCAGGAACCCGGCGATCTGACATGGAATGATATGTGGAGTATTGCCAATGACCAGTATTCAAAAGGAATTAACATGCTGATTCCTCATGCAGTGTGGTATGATAATACAAAAGTCACATATAAGCCTGAATTGTCACACCGCAATCCACTTTATGCTGACAGCCTGAAGGCTTTCACAACTTATCTTTCAAGACTTAATGTACTGCTGCAGGCTCCCGGGCAGCATGTTGCCGACATCGCAGTTCTGTATCCTGTTCATTCACTTCTTGCAGATCATTACTTCTATAAAGAAACAGGACCTGCAAATGTCGATGGGTATGTCGATCCTGCCAACCAGTTCTATAACAATGCAATATCAAAGATTGACTATGTCAGTCTGGGTGAGTGGCTCATTAACGGAACTGGCCTCGATTTCACCTACCTGCATCCTGAAGTCCTTGATGAACGATGCAGGGTTTCAGGTAACAGGCTTGAACTGACAAACAAGATCAACTGTGAGAAATTCGGTATTCTCATAGTGCCTTCCTGCTATCTTATTTCACTGTCAAACCTCAGGAAAATTGCTGATTTTTATAATTCGGGTGGAACAGTATTATTCACAACAAGGCTTCCCCGGAAAGCGCTCGAAGTAGATGGAGACAAGGAAGTTATGAAAATAATAGGGGAGATCTTTCCTGCTTATGAGAATGATGCATGGGAATTTGTTCCCAATGCTAACGGTGGCAAGGCCTGCTATATTCCTGAACCTGATGGCCTGGGACTGTCAGAAATACTTTTCTGGGCAAATTATGATTTTGACGTAAGCCATCCGCTGAATTCCAATATACAGTATATTCATAAAATTGTGGACGGAAGAAATATTTACTTCTTTGCAAATATTGGTCGTGGTGAAATATCAACAGAACTGACATTAAGGGGCAAAATGGTGCTTGAAGAATGGGATCCGCATTCAGGAAAGATTTCCGAAGCGTCCTTCCATCACAGTGTAAGCAGCTCTTCAGGAACACCGGTAACTGTAGTGCCAGTCAGCCTGAAACCTGTTCACTCTGTATTTCTTGTAGAAAAGAAATAGACATTTGCTATTTCACAAGTTTCTTTATTACAGGCGTTAATGCTTCTGCTATCCTGAGCATGCCTATATCATTTGGGTGTACGCCATCTACGGCTCCCTCGTAGTCATAACCGATGAGATCATCTCCCTTGCGGTAGTACAGATTCTTAATCCCGGCCTTCTTAAGTGTATCGTAAGCCCTTTTAAATTCGCTGTTCTTTTTTGAATTGACTGATGCCGGAATCAGGGTGAATCCATTTGTATATGGGAAGGCTTCAACAAAAAGTACCGGCACTTCAGGCCTTTCCCTGTGCAGCTTCTGTACAAGTTCTATGGCCCTGTCATAAACCAGCTCGGTCTTCATATTAGGCAGGCAGTCAATTACATAGAGGGCTGCATCTGTTTCACACATTGCATCTCCAACTGAAAGATCCATTGTACCGTTTCCGCTGAATCCCAGGTTGATTATCGGCCTGTCGATGTTTCGTGAAATTATATTTGTAAACAGCAGACCCGGCCTGGAAGCACAACCTCCCTGGGCTATGCTTGTACCATAGTAAACCACAGGTTTTTTTGCTGTCAGTAAATTCTCCCGGGGTATCGTTATTTCCGATTCGCTGCTGACGCCGATTAGTACAGTATCAGCTCCGTCATACAGCGGCAGGTTAAGAAGGTATTCCCTGGAGCTGTTTCCTGCATCCCTGAAAAGCATGAATTCATTCCGCTGACCCTGGACGCGTCCGGTATTTATATACTTCCACTTACCATTGATAAGCGCGTAAAGGTCAACACCCTTTATGCCTGTTGAAGGCATGTGGTCCATCATTGCATTTCTTTTAACTGTCCATTTAACGTCAATAAAAGGAGAGTTTGTCCTGAACCTTATTGAAATTCCTGCTGAGTGCTGCCCCAGGTCCCAGACCTCCGGCCTTAATGTGTTCTCGTATTTTGCAGGGAAACGGGCATAGTTCTTTTCAGAATGAAATTTTCCAATGATTGTAAGGTCCTGTCCATCAATAAATTTTATAGTATCATTTGATACTATGCCATAGGATATTACATTCACTGTATGCATCATGACAGCAAACAGAAAAATTCTTTTCAGCATAATGTTTCTAAATTTATTATTCCTCAAATAAAACTAATATTTTCAAAATCTCATCACTCACATCTCACATCTCACGCCTCACCCTTCACGCCTCACCCTTCACGCCTCACCCTTCACGCCTCACCCTTCACGCCTCACGCCTTATTATGCTCACGCTTCCTCCACAACTTTCCACCCGACTGAATCAGCAAATGCATAAACCGGCTCCTTCATGTCGCCATAGAAGGTTACCCTGTGCCAGCCCCATGCCGACCACTGTCCGAACAGTTTTTCGATATCACCAACGGGTTCACCGCAGATCTTTGTCCTGCACGCACGGTCATCCGGATCATTGGCTACGGCTTTTGCCTGGTGGAACAGGATCTCTTTCTTGGATGCATCAACCTCAAGTGTTGTTGTCATGTAGTCGACTGGTAATATTGACCTGACTGAAGCGCCCTGCCTGTCTTCAGAATGAGTCATTATTGTGAAAGGATTAACAGGTCCCTGAGGGCCAAAAGCCTTATTTGATGCGACACAATGAGCATAAATAATTTGCCGTTTTGATGTATCAATAACAGGATCAGAGATATACCCCGGTCTGCCTGTCATGTTTGTAAAGGTAACCATAGTTGCTGTAGACCTTACATCGGCTTCGCAGGCTCCGACAAGACCGTCATTAAGCAGTTCATGGAAACCAAGGCATGGATAGGCATGGATATGACCGCCATAAAATCCGCCAAGACAGTTCATCGTAATTGCATTGGCATTGTGTTTTTTGCATACCGATTTCATTCCCAGGTACATCGCAGCTGATGTCAGTAATGTTTCATCAGAAATACCCTGTATTTCTGTTGCAGTATCTTTCCATTTCTTCACAATTGCTGCCGATTCGTCCTTGTCTGCAGTTTCCCATGCTTTGTTTACTTCGGCAAATGATATATATTCAATCGGAATCCCCAGTATCGGGTCTGCCTGCCCGGTATTCTGATCACGGGCAACAAGTATCCGTGATTCCTTATTCTTTTTCTGACATTCCTGTGCTGAAATTGCACTTAGGTCATCAGGCTTGCATGCAAGATTCCCTGGTTTGGGTGTCAGGTTCTGTCTTGTACCTTTTGTAGCAATTGCAAATTCTGTTACAGTTCCTCCGTTGGCAATTATGTCGAAACAGCCCACTGCAGCAAGAAGATCCTGAACGCGTGATGATGCAACAAATCCTACATTTGGAGTATTCTCCTTAAGAAAAGCTGATGTATAAACAAGGAAACCTCCGCTGCCTCCAAACTGGAAGTCAACGTAAAGTACAGGCTTTCCGGTTTTTGCGACAGTCTGAACAACCTGGTTCCAGCAGTTCATCTGGAATACAATATAGCCGTCAATCTTTTCATTGGCATCTGCTGCTATAATCTTCTCTGTTTCTTCTTTCCCGGTTGCCGTGGATGAAAGAAATTCAAACCTTGGAAATTGCTTAATTAGAGTAGAATTTGTGCTTTCGATAAACGGAACGAAATCAAAACCTACATTCGGCCAGTCAGGTTGTTTCTGCTGGAGGGAATGAAGTGAATAAATAGTTCTTATTTTCAGCTTTTTAGCAGGAGAACATGAACTGAGGAGGGATACTGGTTGCAGTGCAAAACAGGCACCGCAGGCAGCACAGGCCGTGATAAATCCTCTCCGGGATGTCTGCCCGGATCTTTTCTGTGAAGGTTGATTGTTTGGTTTCATTGGGGGATGGATTAGATTCTTATTTCTTTTCAAATTCAATCTCTTTCAATCCGGAGATCGTATTTCCGGTGTTTGTCACATTTGTACTGTTTTTCCCGACAGTGATTGCAGTTTTCTGATTTCCCTTCCCTGTTGAGCGGATGACATTATTCTTAATTATAATGTCATGTGTCACACCTCCTACATAGAATCCTGAAGATTCCCTGACCGTCCCGTTGTTTTCTATTGTATTATTGATGAATGTATTACGATGTCCGGCGTTCTGTTCATTCTCATTCCTGAACAAAACTCCATGATTGGCATTTTCATATACTTTGTTGTTCTCAAAGATATTATCGGTATCCTTATGGCCTATTGATATTCCGTTGTCCTGGTTGGAATATATCGTGTTATTTCTGAAAACACCATTCTGAACTCTCCAGCACAGGAAGATACCGTCTCCCTTGTTATGATGACTTATGCAGTTTTCAACAGTTGAGCGATCTGAGCCTGTACCGGGATGGAAACCCAGTCCGTCTCCGTTTGAAGCTTCACAAGCTCTGACTGTAATGTTTTCAGTGATCTGCCAGCTGAAGGAATCACCATTGAATTCATTGACCTGAACATTCTCAACAGTACAGTTTTTCGACTTATGAATGTAAATACCGCCACCACGGCATCCGTTTATATAGTCGTTTGTTGCTTTATTGCCTTCAACAAGCAGGTTTGAGATCTTCACATTTTCTGCCCCGACTGCCTCGACAATTGAGCATCCGTTTGAAACAACCCCGTTGAGGGCTGCTATATAATCATTTACGGTCCCGTTGTCAAAATAGATAACATTATCTTTTATGTCGGTGATAATTGCAGTAGTAACATCCCATCCGCTTTTGTGACTGTCATCATAAAGCTGAATGCCCATTCCTGTTCTGAATCCGCTTACATCCTTCACTACAGCCTTCATCATTCCCCAGTCAGCATCAACAATATAGCTGGTTCTGAACCCATTGCATTTTTTCAGTATGGTTGACTTCCCGCTTCCGTTGAGAGTTATGTTATCTGCAAGTCTTACAGGGCCTGTAATATCGAAAGTCCCCGTATTTAGCTTCACAGTACCGCCTCCTCTTGATTTAAGTGCATCAACAGCAAGCTGTATAGCTGTTGAAGTGAATCCCGGAATATCGGCATTCGTTCCTCCAACAGTTATTATTCTTTCAGCATATCTTACATCAACAAGGCCTATACCCTGTCCAAGTATAAGGCTATTTGAAACGGTGGTTAAAAAAGCCAGGATAATAATTAAAGTATGTTTTTTCATATTTTATTTCTTTTTGCCACTAAGACTCCAAGGCACAAAGAGTCACCAAATTATTGATTATTTTATGCTTGGAGAAGCTTAGAGCCCTGGTGCCCTGGTGGCAGCTTGTTCAACAAGCAATCAGTTCCCTTAAAAGTAATAAATAAAATTGATTTGAATAAGCTGGTTTATTTGTATTTAGCCATAAAATATGTTTGAGCTTATTTTTTGCTATATTGTATTCTTTTAATTACTTCCGAAAAAATGGCATCTGAACAAAGTTCTTCCGGCAGGCCGGTACAGGCAAGGTGGATGACAGTCGGTACAATCGGACTCTTTTTCTTTATTTTCGGTTTTGTAACCTGGCTTAACGGGATACTGATTCCCTATCTCAAAATAAGTTGCGAACTGAATCATTTTGAATCTTATCTTGTAGCCTTCTCATTTTATGTAGCCTATGTTTTTATGGCTATCCCTGCATCATGGATACTAAAGCGAACCGGACTCAAATCAGGCATGATGTATGGTCTTTTTATAATGGCAATCGGAGCCCTTTTCTTTGTACCTGCAGCCATGACCCGGACTTACGGTATGTTCCTGACAGGG
>JAKLDT010000165.1 GCA_022703405.1 Bacteroidota bacterium
GCCTGTAACATTGTTTAAAACAGGCAGATTAAAAAATAAATATCTATCTTAACTGCCCAAATTTTATAACCATGAAAAACATAAAACAAAGAAGTTCATACAGAATGATCATTACAATAGGGGCGCTTCTGATGCTGATTTCATGCACGACTCAGCCACCAACGGATCTGACTGGGGAAAATATAATCCCCAAACCAGTGTCAGTAACTGCAACAGGAGACTATTTCTGTCTTGGACCAAAAGCCGTAATTTATGTACAGGATCAGTCAGGTGAAAATTCCGCGATTGGGAATTATCTGTCTTCCGTTCTGAAGCCGGCAACAGGATTTAATCTTGAGGTAAAGCAGACTGGTGAGATACCCGGAAAAGGAAATATACTGCTTACCCTGTCGGGAGCCGGGCAGGTTGGCGATGAGGGATATATTCTTACTGTTACAAAGAAGCTGATAACTATTGCAGCAAATAAGCCGGCAGGTCTTTTCAACGGAATCCAGACCCTCAGACAGCTGTTCCCTGCAGAAATTGAAAGCAAGACGGTTCAGGACATTGACTGGCATATCGCAGGAGGAACTATAACTGACTATCCTGCATACAGTTACAGAGGCGCAATGCTTGACGTAACAAGACATTTCTTTACAGCTGATGAGGTGAAGAGATACATTGATCTTATTTCAGCATATAAAATAAATAAGCTTCACCTGCATCTTTCCGATGACCAGGGCTGGAGGATTGAAATCAAATCATGGCCAAACCTGACTCTATATGGCAGCAAAACAGAAGTAGGGGGAGGTGTTGGCGGATATTACACTCAGGAACAATATTCTGACATTGTAAAATACGGAGATGAGCATTTTGTTACAATTATTCCGGAAATTGACATGCCAGGTCATACAAATGCAGCGCTGGCTTCATATCCTGAACTTAATATAAACGGTAAGGCTCCTGAATTATATACAGGAACCGAAGTGGGTTTCAGCACCCTGGCAACCAAAAAGGAAATTACATATAAATTTATTGAAGATGTTTTCGGAGAACTGGCAAAACTTACAACAGGCCCGTATATGCATATCGGAGGTGATGAATCGCATGTAACAAAGAAAGAGGACTATATTCCTTTTGTCGAAAGAGTTCAGGATATTGTTATCGGGCTGGGAAAAACCCCAATCGGATGGGATGAAATTGCTCTCGGGAAACTAAGACCCGGAGTGATTCCCCAGTACTGGTCAAGTGCGGTGAACGCAAATAAGGCAGTTGAGCAGGGAGCAAAACTTCTTATGTCGCCATCATCAAGGGCCTATATTGACATGAAATATGATTCATTGACAAGAATAGGCTACACCTGGGCCGGACTTATTGAAGTTGACAAAGCATATAACTGGGACCCGGCGACACTTGAAAAGGGAATAGGAAAGGAAAATATAATCGGAATTGAAGCAGCTTTGTGGGCTGAAACAATTACAACCATGAAAGATATTGAGTATCTGGCATTTCCAAGGCTTCCCGGGCTTGCAGAAGTAGGCTGGACAGAAGCATCGGCAAGAAACTGGGATGAATACAAAATCCGCCTGGGAAATCATGCTAAACGGTTCATAATCATGGATATCGGATACTATCCGTCCAAGCTGGTTCCCTGGGTTGAATAGCTATATTGTCAGTTCATTTTCACCTTTCTGCAGGTCAAAGCACACATAAGTACCTGACCTGTCAGAGAACCAGTTGCCTGATTTCAGACTTTTCAAATCATTTATTCTGACCAGGGGTTTTATTTCGCCCCTGGTTTTTATTTGTATGTTTTTTGATGCCGTATCAAGTTTTACAGTAAAGCCCGGTGCAGCAAACGGAGCTTTAAACACTATATTCTTTTTCCCCGGATTAATCTCAGTGAGCTCTTTTGCAGCCCAGTATCTAGATATTTCCGCAAGCTTCATCCATACAAGATTATTGTATTTTGCATCAAGCCGCTTCTTTACTTCTTTTAATATATTGAAGCCAATTTTTTCACCATTATAGTAAACCCCCGGCCAGTGACATACCATAACTGCAGGCTCGCCGCTGTCAATAACATCTACCATTCTGCCTGAGTTCAGGTCTTCGCTTATGAAATTATCGGGGTTTCCTTTTGTGAGACCATCCCAGCCACCAAGCCAGTCGCCGGTGCAGCCGAGGATAGATACCACGCATTTGGGATCAGGAGTATCAAGTCCTGAAGGGTGAAGCACCTGAGGAGCTACGCTCTTTCCTTTTTCGGTAAAAAGATCCCTGAAATAATGAGATATTTCAGAGCCATATACTGATCTGACAGCATCCATTGTTCCAAGTGCAAGATTTGTCTGATTCCTGCTGCCATAGCCCCCCGGAGTGGTCAAGCCTTCGCAAGTTAATCCGGCTTCCTTCAGAATATTTAATGCAAATACCTGATATGCAGCAAGTTCATCCGCGCTTTTTGTCTGGCTCCATTCCCAGTTCTCCATATATTCCGGAGTAGCATCAGGATATGGCTGACCTGTTTTTATATTAATTACCCGGGTATGACTGACCATTTCGGGGTGAATATCCCAGTTAGGCACTATAAGTTCCCTGACAAGGTTAAGGCTTTCTTCAAGTTCCTTTTTTGTCCAGCCGGGTATAAAGCGGTTAACCCATCCGGTACATGCAGGAAACGGGACAATGCTATATTTTCCCTTAACTCCGTTCTCCAGTGCCCATTCTGCAAATTCACGGACAAAAATGTCAGGAATTTCCCGTGGAAGTTTTCGCCAGTCCTGCCTGTACTGGTCGGGAAAAACCTCTCCAAACTGTGGAATGCCGTAATAAGCCATATTAACCAGGCAGGTTGAATCATCAATTATCAGGCTTACCGGAACCCGGTTATAAGGATTAACTACTTCAACCCTTACAGCTTTCTGCGGCAGAATATTAACCGGGTCAATAGCCAGTGCCATTCCGGCCATTCCTGTTGTTCTGACAAAATTCCGTCTGTTATATTTCATATTATCCGTTTAGAATTCTTCACAATTTTACTTTCCGGTCTTCCGGATTATTTCAGTCATCTGCCTGTCGAGGGATTTGCCCCTGTAATTTTCATAATCACAGTCTGTTCGTCCGCTGTTTATTATGCCCATTGTTCCTATCATATTCCACATAGAATATCCGATATGATGGGAATTAAAGATACTTACAACATCATTAAGATAGTCAACAGAAACTTTATGAGGAGTTTTATTATATACGCCAAATTCCTGCACCATTACAGGAATGCCCTGTGATTCAGCACTTTTCAGCCTTTCTGCAAGATTTCCAAGAGGCACAACCTGAGTACCTTCAGTGTCGGTGATCTTTCCCTCAGCAGTAATTATATATTCTGATTGTTTAGTGCCCCATTCTGTATTGGCGGGAATGATTTCGAAAGTATTATCAGGATATTTAAGAATAAGCCTGTTGAATGAAATCCAGTCGCCGGATGTAACAGAGAAAGTCAGTTTTGAACCTGTAGCCGGCAGGGTTGTGCCATAATCTTTATTTGAAATATTCTGATATCCCCACTGAGTGCTTATTATCTGAGTCCAGTCTTCGCCAGGTTCAGAATTGCATACAAAGCTTTTTGAGTAGATTATATTATTATCCAGTTTCATTTCCAGCTTAGCCTGTACAGAAACCTGCCTTACATTAATAAAAACCTCCATGTCCTTTGGAAATGTACCTTTAATTACAAGCGAAGACTGGTATTTGCTTTGCCAGGGGCCGAAAAGGTACATATTAATATCGGTCATCGGCCATACCGGCAGAGGCCAGTTATCTGCTCCGCTAACCCATTCTGCCTTATAGTGCGTAAGCTGCATGGGATCATATACATGGACAGCCTGTATGATATTTTTCCTGTCGGAAAATGAATTCAGGATCTGCCTGCTGTAATTAAGACCGTCGACAAATATTATTCTGTCGGGCTGAACAGCCTGAATTCTGTCAATGGCTTTTTTCATCAGAGTAACATACACGCTTTCATCGATGTCCTTTGGCTCATTAACAAGGTTGAAACTAAGTTTTTCCCATGCGATATCCTTATATCTCCGGGAAAGGTATTCCCAATGATTCAGGAAGGCTTTCTGGGCTGTGGCATCGGACCATAGATCAATGTTCTGATTTGCAGGAAGATTTGCAGCCGGATTCACACAATAACCGGGAGCTCGGTGCAGGCAGATACAGACATGAACGCCATAATTATCAGCATATTCAAGGGCTTTGTCAATTTCGGCAAGTTTATCCTCGATGAAAACATCCCAGTTTCCTGACTGTGTATAGGTTCTGTAATCAAGAGGGAGTCTGACAAAATTGAACCCCAGATCCTTTACTATTGCAAACTCTTCTTCTGTGAATCCATTATCTGACCAGCCTATATCGTATTTGCCGAGGAGGTTGAATCCTTTATGGTCCCTGCTGAAGCGGTGTAGATCAATTTCGGAAAAAACAAGCGGACTGCTTTCATGTTCGCATCCTGAAAAGACAAAGCACTGCAGAAAAAACGAAGACAATGTTATTATTAATCTTAATTTCTGCATTTTCTATACCTTATATATATGGTATTAACAAAAATAGAAATAAAATCATTCAGGATAGGGAAGAAGGATAACAAACTGATAATGTAAAAAATATGTGGTAAAAGACTATTTTTGAGAAATAATATACAAATATGCCAGGCAGAGAAAAAATATACACCCTTGAGCTTAAGTATAACGGATTACCTGCCCACTTTGTCTTTAAAAGCATGGAGGAAATAGATGAGGCTGCAGGAGGTATTTCAGACGATCCTCACAGGCATAATTATTATACTGTTATATGGCCCTTCGGAGCTACCGGAAAGCATATAATCGATTTCAGGGAATACCCGATAGCGAGGGATAATATTTTCTTTGTAAGCCCGTGGCAGGTACATCAGGTTATTACTGATGCCAGGCCAACCGGCTATGTAATACTGTTTACTTCAGAATTTCTTAACAAGAACAGCATCAGGCAGGATTTCGTGTCAAACCTTAAGTTGTTCAGGGACAGTGATGATACGCCACCATTGCCTGTAAACGCTGAAATGGCATCAAAACTTAAGCACTTCGCCGATAATATGAAGGCTGCTTTTCAGGAGCAGTCAGAAATGTCGCTTGAGACAGCCGGTGCTTATCTGAAGCTTTTTCTAATAGAGTGCAACGGGCACTGTTCAATAAATCCTGTTTCTAATCCCCAGAATGCTGAAGTAAGCAGGAACCTTGTGAAAAAATTCAGGGACCTTGTAGAAAAGAATCATTTCAGGTGGCATCAGGTACAAAACTATGCAGAAGCTTTACATGTGACCCCCAACTACCTGAATGAAGTGATCAAGGGAGCCATGAACATTCCTGCAAAGGAAGTTATTCAGAGCCGGATAATACTGGAGGCAAAGAGGATGGCATTATTCACGGTAAAAACAAATAAGGAAATTGGCTTCGAACTTGGTTTTGATGATCCTGCTCATTTCAGCAAGTTTTTCAGGAATAACGCAAGCCTGTCATTGCTGGAATTCAGGGAAAGCATCGTATCCGGTTCCGGAAAAACTGCATTATAGGTACATTTTGAGAGCCAATCGATAATTTGTACAATCCATTCCATATTTTATACATTTCAGACTCATATCTGCCGCAATACCTTTGTCGCATAATTAAAAATTAAAAATTATTGCAATGACAACAGCTACAAAATCAAAATGGATCATTGATCCTTCACACAGTGAAGTTTCATTCAAGGTTAAACATCTCATGATTTCCAATGTGCGGGGCGTTTTCAACGAGTTCAGCGGTAGTGTTAGTACTGATGGGGATGAATTGCTTGCCGACAGCATAGAATTCAGTCTCAACACAACATCTGTGGATACAGGTTCTGCTGACCGTGATGCACACCTCAGAAGCGCTGATTTTTTTGATTCAGAAAAATACAAGACAATTGATTTCAAGGGTAAAAGCTTAAAAAAGGGAGATGACGCAGGAACATTTGTTCTTGAAGGCGATCTTACGATTAAGGGAGTAAGCAGGCTCGTAAAACTGAATGTTGAATTTGGCGGAAAGATGAAAGATCCATGGGGCAATGAGAAAGCAGGGTATACCCTTACCGGCAAAATAAACAGGAAAGACTGGGGACTTAACTGGAATGCCGCTCTTGAGGCCGGTGGAGTGCTCGTAAGTGATGATGTTGCGTTATTCTGTGAAGTGCAGTTTTTTAAGCAGGCCTGATAAAGGAGAATTTAAAATGGCAAAAAGCATACTTCATAAGGCAGACAGCCGTGGTTTAGCGGATCACGGCTGGCTTAAAAGCAGGCACACATTCAGCTTTGCAAACTATTATGATCCCGAAAGGATGCAATTTGGCGCCCTGAGGGTTCTCAATGATGATCATGTTGAGGCAGGAAAGGGCTTCGGAACCCATCCTCATGATAATATGGAGATAATTTCTCTTCCCCTTGAAGGCGATCTGGAACACAGGGACAGCATGGGAAATGTCTCGGTAATCAATCATGGAGACATACAGGTTATGAGCGCCGGAACAGGGATCTTTCACAGCGAGTTCAACAAAAACACTGACAGGCCTGTAAAATTTCTTCAGATCTGGGTCTATCCTGACAGTAATGATGTAGAACCACGTTATGAGCAACTTACCCTTAATATTTGTGACAGGAAAAACAGGTTTCAGCAAATTATTTCGCCTTATCCTGGCGGAGAAGGACTGTGGATCCATCAGAAAGCATGGTTCAGTATAGGAAGTTTTGAAAAGGGAACCAGAACTGATTATAAACTGAAGTCGAAAGATTCCGGAGTTTATGTTTTCATACTGAAAGGCCAGGTTTCAGCTGATGGCCAGGAATTGAATGACAGGGATGGTTATGGAATTTATGAA
>JAKLDT010000166.1 GCA_022703405.1 Bacteroidota bacterium
GCACCCGTTTATAATAAGCAATGCCTGCCAGACAAGCACCTTTACCTCTGCCTCAGCCCTTGGCAACAGGATGGTGCTTGCGGATAAAAAAGGAGCTGCAGGCTTTATAGGCGGAGCTGCAGATACCTACTGGGATGAGGATTTTTACTGGGCTGTTGGAAATGGCACAATATCAAGCGAACCAACATATTCAGGAACAGGACTCGGAGCCTACGACAGGCTCTTTCATACACACGGAGAAGCGCCTTTAGACTGGTACACAACAATGGGCCAGGTAATGTATGCCGGGAACCTGGCAGTAAGTGCAAGTACTTCTGCACGAAAAAAATATTACTGGGAAGTGTACAACCTTGTAGGAGATCCGAGCATTATTCCCTATATCGGCAAACCCGACAGCTTCCTGATAAACTTACCCGATACCCTGCCCAATGGCATAAAATCATTTACACTTACCGGGGAACCTTTTTCCTACATTGCCGTGTCCCGTTCCGACACTCTCTGGGATGCTGCACATTTTAGTGCATCAGGCTCGGCAGAACTCACAATGCCCGGATTATCAAATGATTCATGCCTTATTGTGATTACCGGACAGAACAGAAAACCCTTAATAAAAACAGTATACTTCGGGAAGGTAAGCGGCACATATCTCAACATGTCAGCTACAGAAATAAACGATACCCGGAGCAACAACAACACGGTTGCTGATTATGGAGAGACCTTCTTCCAGAGCGTAAAAATAAGCAACCTGGGATACACGCCCGGCGCCGGAGTTTATGTAAAAATCGCTTCAGCATCACCGGATATTGAAATACTGAATGACTCAGTTTACATTGGCAATCTTGCTGCCCTCTCAGAGGTAAGCACAACTGATAAACTTGAGATCAGAGTCAGTCAGGATGTTAAGGACCTGAGCACAGCAAGCCTGAATATATATATAGGCGACAGCAATGGTAAAAAACAATATATAAGCGATATAACTCTTCATGCGCCTGAACTATATCTGTTAAGCACCAGGATCGATGATTCCTCTTCAGGGAATGCGAATTACATTGCTGAAAAGGGAGAAACCTTCAATATAGTTTATAAGGTAAGGAACGATGGCAGCAGTGATGCATCAGGGCAGTTCATTATAAATTCATACGACAGCGAATTACTTACATTCAGGGAAACAAGCATCAAATCGGGAACATTGAAACTTAATTCGCTTACTGAAATTGCAGTTGAGTCAAGTCTGTCGGATATGGTTCAAAACGGGGATTACCTTGACATATCTGCAACTCTCAATTGTGATCCGTTCATAATAAACAATGATTTCAGGTTCAGGATCGGTCTCGTCAGTGAGAATTTTGAAGCCGGGTCCTTTGATATTTTCCCATGGATCAACAGCAATAAAATTCCCTGGACAATATCATCAGACAATTCTTATGATGGCAGTTTTGCTGCAAAATCCGGAATCATTGGAAATAGTACCACATCAACGATGCTGATAAATACCTTCTATAATACTGATGATACTCTGAAATTCAGGTACAGGGTATCATCAGAAGCAAGCTATGATTATTTTATATTCAGAATAAACGACACTGAGGTTCTGCGCAAATCAGGCGAAACAGGATGGCTAAAGTACTCTGTAGCAGTGAAAAAGGGCTTAAATAAATTTGAATTTACATATAAAAAGGATAACAGTACAACAGGAGGCAGTGACTGTGCCTGGATCGACATGATTGATTTTGTCACAACAGGTTCATTGAATTACATCAGAAAGGACCTGAAAGTAGCCAGGGTGGTACCCTTGCCTGTGAAAAACAAATACTCCCTTGAACCTATAACAGTGAAGCTTGTAAATGTTGGTAAGGATACAATAAACGGTTTTAACCTTGCATACATGATCAACAAACTGTCTCCCGTTACTGAGAACTTCAAAACAAAAGTTATTCCCTCCGGCGATACAGTTACTGTTGAATTTAAAGAAAAAGTAAATTTCTACAGGTATGGTCTCTACAGCATAAATACCTTTGCGTTTGGCAATAATGATGATTATTTGCGTAACGACACAGCAAGTTATGATTTTATACATGAACTGACTGATTCGCTGATAGTTTATCCCAATCCTTTCAGGGAGGAATTCACAATATACATTAACTCAAAATATTCCGAAAGGATTATGATCACAATTGCAAATTCTGCAGGAACCAGGGTCTTTGAAACTACAAAAAATGTTACTGCAGGTAAGAATCCCATAATTGTCTACGAACCATGGTTATCTCCGGGAGTCTACTATATCACCATCAGGACCAACAGGGGAATAAATACCCTTAAGGTTGTTAAAATGAGAAAATAACAATTCACATAATCTTATAAATCAATATTTTATGTCAACAATTTTACCTGACCGGAAGGCAGCATTTGAATTATTGAAAAAATACAACAAGACAGACTCCCTGATACGTCATGCCCTGTCTGTAGAAGCCGTAATGCGGTATATGGCAAAAAAAGCAGGAGAAGATGAGGAGAAATGGGGCATAATCGGCCTTATACATGACCTTGACTATGAACTCTATCCTGACCAGCATTGTATTATGACTGAGAAAATCCTCAGGGAGAATAACTGGCCTGAAGAATATATCAGAGCTGTTATGAGTCATGGCTGGGGTCTTGCAACAGATGTGGAGCCACTGACAAGGCTTGAGAAGACAATATATGCTGTTGATGAACTGACAGGACTGGTTGCAACAAGCGCCCTTGTGCGTCCTTCAAAAAGTGTTCTTGACATGGAAGCAAGGTCGGTAAAGAAGAAATGGAACGACAGGAAATTTGCTGCCGGTGTTGACAGGTCGGTTATTGAAAAGGGAGCAGAAATGCTCGGAGTAAGCCTTGACGAGCTGATTACTGATTGTATTTCAGGTATGCGGACTGCTGCGGAAGAGATTGGACTAAAAGGGAATACGATATAACCTCACCCCAACCCCTCTCCCGGGGGAGAGGGGCTAAAACAGAAGATTATCCTGTGGCTGGGGGATGAGGTAATAACAACTATGCGGGCATTTCAGGAAGTGAATAACCTGCGCGATAGGTATGTTTGATCATCTCGTTTGCAAACTGTTTTGCATTCATAGGATCTGTCCATTTCTTATTGAATGTCGGGTGACCGTCATGAATACTGAATGCATCCTCAACACAGATCTTAAGTGTCTCTTCATCAGAGATATTTGTGAATTCCATTTTTTCTCCGTTCCACTCGAGTTCCTTGTTAAGTGCCTGGAGCCTAACTGCAAGAACACCCATAACAACCATCTCGTTGAATGGTCCTGCTTCTGAGAAATCTGATTTTGAGAGAACCCTTGATTCCGGACTTTCCTTGCATGCGCGTACCCAGTCCATTTCATGTCCACCCTGCATTGCCTTTTCAATTCTCCTTTCAGTTTTGGGAGCATTCGGAACACGGCCTGAGAGCAGCCATGGCCTTACACCGTAGCAACCGCAGATAAGCTTGTCCTTTGTACCATGGAAAATAACACCGCCACCGGCATCATTCATGTTTTTACCAGCAGGCCATCCTGTAGGTCTTGCAGGCTGCAAACCACCATCATACCATATAATCTCAACAGCAGGATATTTAATCTTTGAACCTTTGGGAGCTACTCTTTCCGGATACTTGAGAGTAACCATCTGTGCATTTGGTGCACAATCGGTAAGAAGGAGTGTTGAGCTTCCCTGAGCTTTAACAGGATATTTAAGTTTCAGGCCTTTGAAAACAGGGTGAAGGATATGGCAAGCCATGTCGCCAAGAGCGCCTGTACCGAAATCCCACCATCCACGCCAGTTCCAAGGTGTGTAAATGCTGTTGTAAGGTCTCATCGGAGCTGTTCCTATGAAGAGGTCCCAGTTGAGTGTTTCAGGCACCCACTCACCTTTTGCAGGCCTGTTGAGTCCCTGTGGCCATATTGGACGGTCGGTGAAAGCTTCAACCTTTGTAACTTCACCTATCTCACCGTTCTGCAGCCATTCAATTGTCTGGTTTACTCCCTCATCTGATGAACCCTGGTTACCCATCTGTGTGGCTACCTTGTGTTTTGCAGCAAGCTTTGTAAGAAGCCTTGATTCATAAACAGAGTGAGTAAGCGGTTTCTGAACATAGGCATGTTTTCCCATTGCAATTGCCTGAGCAGCAACAACGGCATGAGTATGGTCAGCTGTAGCTACAACAACTGCATCGATTGATTTGCCGATTTCGTCATACATTTTACGGAAATCCCAGTACCACTTAGCGCCCGGATATTCCTCGAATACGCCGTTCTGCTTGCAATAGCCCCAGTCAACGTCACACAAGGCAACAATATTTTCTGATTTGAGGTTCTTCAGGTTAGCATTACCCATGCCGCCTACTCCGATACCTGCTATGTTCAGCTTGTCGCTTGGAGCTTTGTAGCCAAGTCCGCTGATCACATGGCTCGGCATTATTGTCAAACCAGCAGCAACAGCGCCGGTAGTGCCAATGAATGACCTCCGTGAAATTGAATTTGAATTTTCTTTCATTGTCAGGAAAATTTGAGTTTAGTTTTATAAAATTAAATAGAATTTGCCATTATAGTTCCCTAATCCAGATATTGCGGTATGCAACAGGATTGCCGTGGTCCTGAAGAAAAAGGCTGCCGGGTCCGTGTTTCTTTACAAAATATTCAGGAACACCTATATATACTGTCGGGCCACGCAGACTTACGTTATTCTGAATCAGGACTCCGTTATGAAAAACAGTAACCTTTGGAGGAACAAGATAAGTAATTGAATCTGAACCAAATACCGGCGCAGTATAAATTATGTCATAAGCCTGCCATTCTCCGGGTTTTCTTGAAGCATTAACAAGGGGAGCGTGCTGCTTATACAAAGATCCTGCCTGACCATGCCTGTATGTACGGTTATTGTAACTGTCAAGCACCTGAACCTCATACTGTTCCTGCAGAAATACACCGCTGTTTCCTCTTCCCTGACTATCACCCTGAACCTCAGAAGGTGTCTTCCATTCAATATGAAGCTGGCAGCTGCCGAATTTGCGCTTTGTCTTAATAATTCCTGATCCCTTAACACAAACAAGAGCACCATCCTGAATAAGCCATTTTGTAGGCTCGCCCTTGCTGTCTTCCCACTCCTTGTTCACATCTGTACCGTTGAAGAGCACAATAGCATCAGAAGGAGCATCACTGTCCTTGATACCCGGCTGGACGATCCTTACTTCCGGATCCCAGACCTCAGTCATATCAGGTGTAATCTTGTCATTTGAAGGTTTCTGTACAATCTGCTGTGCTTTGGCAATATAAGCCACTGACAGCAATACAAGTCCCGATGCAATAATTCTTTTCATAAATTTTCTAATCTGTTTATTGTTAATTTTTTTCGAATTTCAATTGTAAGCAGTCAGATACGCTTCAGTAAATGAACCCTGACTGCAGGTTCAGTTCATAAAATTATATTTTTTTCTGATTAAGAATCCTTTTCTTAACAATAATTGTAAAAATTGCATTAATAATTTAAAAGGGATAAATTGCCTGAAATATTACATAATGGAGACATCTTACCACAGCCTTGGAAACAGTGATAAAGGAAGATTTATCAGTATTGTCAGAATATTATTCGGAACAGTCTGCCTGGCTGTTGCAACTTACTGGCTGATATACAATATTAAGGCAACTGAAGGTACAGGTTCAATTTGGGTAACAGTAATGTTCCTTGCAGGTTTTGGATTTTACCTTATATGGGCCGGAGCCGGCAAAGCCGAAAGATTCATAGAAATAAAAAATGACAGGATCGTGTTAAAGAAATACATCTTTCTGACCAAGACTGAAATACCTGCCGGTGAAACAGGATACGTTGAAATTTATCCCCTTAAAGTGTGCTTTGTTATGAAATCAGGAAAGAAAGTAGTCCTGAGGTTCGGTACTACTTACTATGAATCGAATCAAAAGATAATAACTGCTGTTATGAAGTATTGCAGCAGTAATGGCATTGAACTTAGAGAGATAGACGAGCAGGTTTAAAGGGCCAGAATCTTGTCCCATAATCCTTTATCAACAGGAATTCCAAGTCCGGTATTTGCTTTTCTTGTTCTGACAACACCTTCTCCGGGATAACGTATATCACTGTCAGGTCCGGCAGCTTCTGATTTTTTAAGGTCGCTGATAATATTGTCTATTGTTCCCTTAATAAAATTTTGCTTATTAAGCTTTGCCATGTCAATTGAAATAAAGACCTGGGAGATGTTTGTCTCCTTGTCACAGCTGCCAATCTGGTGAGTTGACAGACCTCCTGATAATGTTGCAGCAAGGATATCGAGAAGTAATGAAAGTCCTGCTCCCTTCCAGTAACCTATCGGAACTGGCCTCATTGCTTCAAGTATCGCTCCGGGATCAACTGTCAGTTCTCCGTTTTTATTGAATCCGCCCGGATATGGAAGCTTCCTTCCTTCATGCTGATATGCTTCCATCCTGCCATAAGAAAACTGGGTCATTGCAAAATCGAGAACTATAGCTTCGGGATCGTGGGGAACAGCAATAACAAATGGATTATTGCCTATTCTGGCATCCTTGCCTCCCCAGGCAGGCATGTTCACACAGGTATTCGCCCAGCCTATGAATACAAAACCCTTTCGTGCGGCATGCCAGCCATAATATCCTCCACGCATCCAGTGGTTTGTATTTGCAAGGGCAATCAGTCCTATCCCGTTTGCAGAAGCAAGCTGCATAGCCCTGTCGGTTGCAAAAACTGCATTCAGCGGACCTGGCCCGAGATTACCCTCCCATTGTTCAATCGATCCTGATGAATGGACCAGCGTTGG
>JAKLDT010000167.1 GCA_022703405.1 Bacteroidota bacterium
ATTCCAGGCCTTCATGTCAACCAGAAGAGGCTTATAACCAATGAATTCGAGGCAGGCCGCTGAAAAGAGCGCACCTTCAAAACAATGTGCCGATCGTTTTTTTATGACCCAGCGTGGTGACCTGCATTCCGGATTCGGATTATAATCAATTGAATCCAGGAATCCCTGGATCTTGTCAGGGTCGGAAAGTGTCTTAAGGAAATCCTTTTCTTCTTTTGTCCAGGTCATGTTGCTGTTTGCTGGTTTCTTGTAAGCCGGCTGCCGGTAGCCGGTAGCCGGTAGCCGGTTAATACTTATACCAATCTTCTGATAATCTTCTTCATCTCCTCATACTGCCTTTCCATGCTCATGACAAGCTTGAGCTGGGCTCTTGTTCTCTGGAGATTATGAAGCGGGTGATGAATCTTGAAGTAGTTGTCGCCATCAATATAATCTGTAAGAAACCTTACGCCGATAGTATATGTTATCAGCTTGGGAGCAAACGCAAGATATTCTATTTCAGTACTGTTAAGCGTTTTTCCTGTTTCAGAGAGATAGCCTTTAGCGTAGGCTTCAAAAAGGTCGATGTTCATTTCAACCTTCGAAAGGTCCTTCTCGTCCTCAGCTGCTGTATTTGTTACCGTCCTGATTGCATCACCAAAATCGTAATGAACATAACCGGGCATCACAGTATCGAGGTCAATCACGCAAAGAGCTTTATCATATTCATCGAGAAGGATATTGTTGAATTTAGTATCATTATGTGTGATCCTGAGAGGTATTTTTCCTTCACGTCCAAGCCTGAGTATTGTTTTCATCTCTTCACCTCTGCTCAGATATTCTTTTATCTCGTACTCAAGTTCTTTGACACGGCCGGCAGGATCTTCCTTTATTTTTTCCTCAAGTATCCGCAGACGGTTTTCTATGTCGTGGAATTTGGGAATAGTTTCGAAAAGAGGTCCTCCGGGCATATCTGCAAGCATGGCCTGGAAACGTCCTATTGCCTTTCCGCCCTCGTATGCCTTGTCGGTTGAATCGACGATGTTGTATGAGCGATGATTTGATATGAAAATATACAGTCTCCAGTAGTTACCATTATTATCAAGAAGCCAGCTTTTACCATCAGAGGATGGGATCAGAGCCAGGCATTCGCGTTTAATGTTGGCTCCGGTTATCCTGCTTAGTTTCTCCTTCAGATGTACGGTAACTCTTTCTATATTATTCTGAAGTTCAGGTATGTTTTTGAATATTTTATTGTTAAGTCGCTGAAGGATATAGTCGTCCCTGTCTGCTTCAGCAGTCTTTATCCTGAATGTATCATGTATATGTCCGCTACCATAAGGCTCACCGGTAAGGTAGGTACCTTCAGCTTTAAACTGTTCAAAAATATTTTTAAGGTCGTACGTCATTTTTTACCTGCATTATGACCAATATAAGCATAATATGCTATCATGAGATAGGATGGAACACAGATCCAGTAAGCAGACTGTGTTGAAAATGTAACGGCGAGTTTGCCATAAATAAGAGGCATAATGGCTCCACCGGCAATTGCCATAACAAGAAGAGCAGATGCTGTTTTTGTGAACCTGCCAAGTCCGTCGAGTGTAAGTGGCCATACAGCTGGCCATACAAGAGCATTTGCAAGGCCAAGAAGTGCAACAAACAAAACAGTAAGAGGAAGCTCCATTGTTATACCCTGAAGAGTCAAAGGATCAACAAAGGGCATAGTGAATTTGATCGATGCAGGTGTGAAAATCGCTGCAAATGAAAAGATCAAACCAGATATTGCAGAGAATTTAAGCGCTGTTACCTGAGAAAACACTCTTGGTATAAAGGCTATTCCACAGACATAACCAAGAACCATTCCAATTAAAGTCAGGGATGTAAAATATTTGGCAGAATCCATCGAAATGCCTATCGACTGACCATACCTGATTATACTGTCGCCGGCTATTACTTCAACTCCAACATAGAAAAACAGTGTTATCATCCCCAGAATAAGGTGAGGGAACTGCCATACACTTGTCTTCTTTGAATTTGTATCTCCGGTCTGCGGATCTTCCTTGTCAGTGTCAACTTCAGGCAGATGAGCGAAACGCAGCAGCAGGCCCAGAAGGACAAGTGTTATTGCCATTACGATATACGGACCGATTACACGGCTGGCAAGCTCGTCAAGAATTCCTGTTCTTGTAATTGCATCAGTTGCCTCGGCAAGCTTGGATTCGAGTACTGCAGAGTCTTTAAGTATTACATGTGCAAGTATGATAGGAGCAATTGCACCTGCAAATTTGTTGGCAATACCCATTATGCTTATCCTCTTTGCAGCTGTTTCAGGCGGGCCGAGAATAGTTATGTAAGGATTTGATGCAGTCTGAAGGAGAGCCATCCCGGTACCTTCAACAAAGAGACCAAGAAGGAATAAACTGAATGTCCTTGTCATTGCAGCCGGAATGAAGATAAGAGCTCCGACAGCCATTATCCACAGACCAATTGACATTCCTGATTTAAAGCCGGTCTTTTTCAGAAGGGCTGATGAAGGCAATGCCATAACAAGGTAAGACATGTAGAAAGCAAATGTAACGAAATATGCCTCAAAATCAGACAGTTCACAGGCTGTCCTTAAAAATGGTATAAGAATTCCGTTTAGCCAGGTTACAAAACCGAACAGGAAAAAGAAAATACCAATTACAGATATGGCGAATACATAATCCTTCTTGCTTATAGCTCCGGTACTACTATTGTTTGTCATAATTACTATGTTATTTTGATTAATTTTCTGAAAGGTTCAAAACTAATCTTTTTATCCGAGGGTGCAAAAAAAATGGAAAATTAGTTTTTCATAAGTTTTACGGCCTGTCTGAGCAGAGAAGAGTCCCTGAGTATGACATTATTTCCTCTACGCTTTACATCTTTCGATTGCGCCTTCCGCCTTCTGCCTACTTTTTATCCGACAGTTCTCTTGATTTTGCCCCAAGGTAGCCTCCATGGTGCCTTTTTGCATAGTCTGAGGCAGTGAAACCTATTTTTTCCATAAGCATAACAACAAGGGCATCGCCTATTACTGTCATAACAGTGGTAGATGTAGTAGGCGTGAGGCCAAGAGGGCAAACCTCAGCCGGGTTGCCTGTGAATATCTGGCATGATACAGTTCCTGTGAGAGGATTATTTTCATTTCCTGTGATAAGAATTACAGGTATTTCAGGATAAAGGTTATTCTTCAGGTTTATAAGTTCAAGAATTTCCCTTGTCTTGCCTGAATTGGAGATCACAAGCAGAACATCATTTACCTGGAGTATGCCAAGATCGCCGTGTTGTGCTTCGCTCGGATGAAGGTAGGCTGCAGGTGTTCCGGTTGAACTGAAGGTTGTTGCTATGTCATGAGCAATCTGTCCTGCTTTACCCATTCCGCTTGTCACAAGCTTTCCGTTCTTCCTGTGAACTCTTTCAAAAATTATGTTCACAGCCTGTTCATAGTTGCTTGTTACAGGTATATTGTTGATTGCAGCTGCCTCACTATTAAATATTTCCCTTATTCTCTGGCTCATAATATTCTCATAAATAAAGTTTTCCAAAGGTATCAAAAAAAACTTCCGCAGCATCTGAATATTTATTTTTAAAGCAGGTGTCATCATATACAATTCCTGTTAAATTTGTTCGGAATTCAAAAAAACAGAGCATGTCATTTCTATATGAAACCGATCCGGTGACCCATCAGAAGCGTAGTTCGCAAACTTATATCGTTGTCACAACCTTTCTTGCACTTTTCGGGATAGTTGGTTTTGCCTATTACGGGCTGCCTTTCTTTTATGACTTCATGGTCAAAGAATATGGCTGGTCAAGGACTGTTGTTACCTCAGGTAATGCAATCGGCAAACTTATTGTCGGACCCTTGTTCGGTTTTATTGCCGGATGGCTTATTGACAAATATGGTCCGCGAAGGCTTATGCTCTCTGGTGTTATTATGATGGGAGTGGCCCTTATAGGCTTAAGCTATGCTGATAACCTGGGTATGTTCTACCTGTTTTATGTCTTCAATGCCCTTGGTTATGTTTGTGGCGGACCGCTTCCATGCCAGGTTATGATATCTAGGTGGTTTGATAAAAACAGAGGAAAGGCAATGGGTATAGCCTACCTTGGCATAGGTGCCGGCGGAGCCCTTGTACCGCAGATTGCAGCAGGTCTTGAAAAAAGCATAGGTTGGCATTATGCTCTTGCTTCACTGGGTGTTTTGATAATTATTTTTGCCCTGCCAATGGTTTATTTTATTAAGGGTGCCTCAGTAAAGCCTGCAGAATCAGTTAAAAAGGACGAGGCAATTCCAATTAAGAGTATTCTTACAAATAAATATTTCTATCTGCTCGCACTTGGAAGCATGTGTTCAATCGGAGCTGTGGGAGGGATAGGACAGCACCTGAAATTGTATCTCAGGGATATAAATTACAGTCAGGCTGAAGCTGCAAACGTCATGTCATTTGTTTTGCTGTCAAGTCTTGCAGGCAGGTTGCTTATGGGCTGGCTTGCTGATATTTTCAGGCGAAAATATGTTATGATGCTGATCTATCTTATTGTGGCAACTGCCATACCATTGCTTCTTATGCCTGATTTTCCGGGACGCATCTATATTTTTGCTATAATTTTCGGTATTGGTCTTGGCGGTGATTACATGATAATTCCCTTGATGGCCGGTGATCTGTTCGGTGTCCGGGCCCTTGGAAGGACAATGGGGATAATACTTGTAGCTGATGGTGTTGCAGAATCGATGTTCCCTATGCTGGTGGGAGCACTCCATGATTCTTCGAAAACATATACCCCCGGTTTCCTTGTGCTGATTGGTTTAGCACTTACCGGTGCACTGATAATTTCTTTCCTGCCAAAACTTAAGAAAGCTGATAGTTGATAAACTGCTACCAGCTCAAAGAGTGTGCAACCTTCATATACGCCTTCATGTTATCAATTGGCGTTTCCGGGGGTATCTCACAGCCGGCTGATACAATGCCCCTGTGCTTTGTATCTTCCCAGCATTGAATCACACTTTCTTTTATTGAAGTGCTGTCTCCGTTACAAATCACTGCCACAGGATTACTGTTTCCCGATGGTACCTGTTTCACTGAAAAGAGCTTGATAAAATCTGCCATCGATCCTGCAAGGTGATCAATATCTACTATATCAGCTCCTGTTTTGACCATCAGGTGCAGGATGCCTGAGGTATTGCCGCAGATATGCAGTTTCACAATAGCACCCAGATCGTGAACATGATCGACTATTGCCTTTTCATTAGGAAGTACAAATTCTTCATACAGTTCAGGCGATATAAGTGAGCATACCGCATCTCCCATGCCAATGCAATGAGCGCCTGCTTTTACCTGTTCCTCAGCAAAATCAATTGCATTCTGTGTAATTATTTCAAGGGCTTTACGGATCTGGGCGGGATTTTCATAAAGGTCCATGCAGGCCCTGGATACATCCCTGAGATCAGAATATTCAGCCAGGGGACCCTCTACCCAGCCACAGATGAACTGTTTATCACCAGTAAGCTTCCTGTATTCACTGATTTCATCAATGCGCGATTTGAGTCGCTGATGTTCATTTACTTTCAGTCGTTTGATCCTTCCAATATCCTCAATATCTTCAATTAACCATTTTCTGACCTGAGGAAGATTATCCTCAGGGTATTCCATAACAGTACCATACGAAGCTGCTTCGGCAAAGGCATCTGACATTACATTTACCCAGTCATACCCAAAATCGGAAGCGCATTTGATGTTCGTATTCACTTTTGAACGGTAATCGAGACAGAAATCGCGGTACTTTACACCGGCATATCCGGCGGCAAACCTCATCAGAATCGGATGAAAGGGAGGCCTGTCGGTTCTTTTACCCTCAATGAAGTCAAGAGTTCTCTGCAATGAATTCATATCATTTCTTTACCTGTTATCGAACTGGGCAAGATTAAGCATCGGGTCAAGCCTTGCGTTGGAGTTTCTCAGCTCATCCCAGCTTATTTTTTCGCCTGCAATAGCCGATTCACGGCCAAGAATAGCTGTCAGGGCTGATTCAGCACCCGAACGGGCCTGGTTCAGGTAATTGCCTGTTTCAATGCTTTTTATAAAAGCTATCTCCTTGTTCGGATCAGCATCCTGTAGTGCAGACTGAAATACTCCGGAATTTCTCTGATCAGCGCTGAGAGGTGGTGCTCCGGCTTTTGGTATGCCTGAATCCCAGGGTTTATCACCATTTATGAAAACACCTCCTGAGTAATGTGCTTCAGCAGTACCATTAGTACCAATGAATTTTGCGCAGACATCACCAAAGTAGGTGCCGAACTGTACTGCATGAACGCTTACATTTACTCCGGGATACTGGTAGTTTACCTGGAAATGCTTCCATGTGTCGCCAAAAGTCTGAGTAGAGTCTTTTCCACCTATTCCGCTTGCAGAAACAGGAACTTTCTGAAGCGTCCAGTTGCAGACGTCAATCATGTGTATGGCCTGGTCGAGCATTGTGCCTCCTGAAAGTGCATGAAAATGATACTGATTTCTTATCCTTATCTCATCCCATGACATTCCTGTTGTTTCTTTAGGGTCTAGGCGGGTAGCGAGATAACAGAGGTGAACATTCAATATCTCACCAATATCTCCCCTCTGTATCCTTTC
>JAKLDT010000168.1 GCA_022703405.1 Bacteroidota bacterium
GGATTCTTTCCACAATATGTTCCCGGCTGACTTTATTGCCGAGGGTGTAGACCAGACGAGAGGCTGGTTCTTTACCCTGCATGCAATTGCCACAATGATCTCTGATTCGGTTTCATTTAAAAATATCATTTCAAACGGCCTTGTGCTCGATAAAAACGGGAACAAGATGTCAAAACGCCTGGGCAATGCCGTAGACCCCTTTACTACAATTGAAGAGTACGGTTCAGATCCGCTCAGGTGGTACATGATTACAAATGCACAGCCATGGGATAATCTCAAGTTCGATATATCGGGAGTGGATGAAGTTAAAAGGAAGTTCTTCGGAACCTTATATAACACATATTCATTCTTTGCCCTTTATGCTAATGTGGATAATTTCAGGTACACTGAAAAAGATATCCCTGTCAGTGAAAGACCAGAAATAGACAGGTGGATCATATCTCTTCTAAACTCGCTTGTGAAGGAGGTCAGCTTCTGCTATTCCGATTACGATCTTACAAGGGCAGGAAGGGCTATCCAGGACTTTGTAACTGAAAACCTCAGCAACTGGTATGTCCGCCTAAACCGCAAACGTTACTGGGGTGGTGAATACGACAAGGATAAGATTGCTGCTTACCAGACACTTTACACCTGCCTTGAGACTGTAAGCCAGCTTGCAGCTCCCATCGCGCCATTCTTCATGGAACGGCTCTTCACCGATCTAAACAGCGTTACCGGAAAACATACGGAAAATTCTGTTCACCTCGCATTGTTCCCGGGATTTGACGAGTCACTTATTGACAAGTCACTCGAGGAAAGAATGGATATAGCACAGAAAGTTTCTTCCATGATCCTGGGGCTGAGAAGGAAAGTAAGCATTAAGGTTCGCCAGCCGCTGGCAAAGATAATGGTACCCGTGCCCGACAGTGCTTTCAGGTCAAAATTCGAGGCTGTGAAGGATCTGATCCTCGCCGAGGTCAATGTTAAAGAGGTGGAATATATTGATGATACATCCTCTGTGCTTGTCAGGAAGATAAAACCCAACTTCAAGACCCTGGGTCCGAAGTACGGAAAGCTGATGAAGGATATAAGCAACGCAATTGCTGCCTTCAGTGCACAGGAAATACTTGCATTCGAAAGTGAAAAAGGCAGAAAGCTCAATATCAATGGTCAGGAAGTAGTCATAACCCTTGATGACGTGGAGATAATTTCAGAAGATATCCCCGGCTGGCAGGTTGCCAATGAAGGCAGGCTTACTGTTGCCCTCGATGTGACTGTAACTGACGAGCTTCGTTATGAAGGCATTGCCCGTGAATTTGTTAACAGGATCCAGAATATCCGCAAGGAAACAGGCTTTGATGTTACTGACAAGATCACAGTTAAGATTGAGGATAATGAGTTTGTCAGGGAAGCAGTTAAAAGACATTCAGCATATATCGGGTCACAAACCCTTGCAACAACTGTTACTCTTGTTAAAGATTTCACACCTTCAGTGCGTGAGGTTGAAATTGATGACATCAGCATTAAAATTGAAGTTGTAAGAAACAGTTAGTGCGAACTTCAGGATTGTCAAAAAGCTATTTATAACCACAGAGGACACAAAGTCCCGTCCCGATAGTTATCGGGAGTTATCGGGAGCACAGAGTTCACAGAGATAAATCATTGATTATTATTTCTTTGTGAACTTTGTGAATTTTCTCTGTGTGCTTTGTGGTTAAATGATTTTGACTTTTTGGACAACCCGGGAGCTCTGACAGATCCCGATAGATATCCTGACGGGATCACAAAAGATCAATAATAATCATCAATTATCTCCTATCTTTGATCAATGATCGACCGCCCGACAATAGACCGAATTCTTGATGCCGCAAACATTGTGGATGTTGTGGGCGAATTCGTTCAGCTGAAAAAAAGGGGAGTGAATTACCTGGGACTCTGTCCTTTCCATAACGAAAAAACTCCTTCATTCACAGTCTCCCCTTCAAAAGAGATCTTCAAATGTTTCGGTTGCGGCAAAGTTGGTAATTCCGTCAACTTCATTATGGAACATGAGCATCTCACTTACCCTGAAGCTCTGAAATACCTTGCCAGAAAATTCCATATTGAGGTTATTGAGAAGGAACTCTCGAGGGAAGAACTCGAGAAACAGAACGAGCGTGAAAGCCTTCTTGTTGTTACTGCTTATGCTGCCAGGCAGTTTACCGAAAACCTCTTCAACACTGATGAGGGGATCACTATAGGCCTTACTTATTTCAAGGAAAGGGGATTCCGGCAGGACACGCTGAAAAAGTTTGAGCTGGGCTACAGCCTCGAAAAGAGAGATGCCTTTTCAAAAAGGGCCGTCGAAGAGGGATACAAGCAGGACTTCCTAGTTAAAACAGGCCTTTCAATACAGGGAGAAGAGAAGATCTTTGACAGGTTCAGCGGCAGGGTGATGTTTCCGATCCATTCATTGTCGGGGCAGGTGCTGGGTTTTGGCGGAAGGATCCTCAAAAAGGATGCAAAAACTGCAAAATACCTGAACTCTCCCGAGTCGGAGATCTATCATAAAAGCCGCATCCTCTATGGCATGTACCAGGCGCGGAAAACAATCACCCAGGAGGATAAATGCTACATGGTTGAAGGTTATACCGATGTAATGTCGATGCATGAAGCCGGCATTGAAAATGTTGTCGCCTCCTCAGGAACCTCGCTTACTGTTGAACAGGTGAAGCTTGTCAAGAGGTTCACTCCTAACCTTACAATCCTTTATGATGGCGATTCCGCTGGCATAAAGGCCTCAATAAGAGGTATTGACATTGTCCTGGAGGAAGGGATGAATGTCAAGATAGTGCTCCTGCCTGAAGGCGAAGATCCTGATTCTTATTCAAAGAAGGTCAGCAACGAGGAATTCAGACAGTACCTGAAAAATAATGAGACTGACTTCATCCGCTTCAAAACTCAGCTTCTCATGTCCGAAGCAAGCAATGATCCTGTGCTTAAGGCAAATCTGATAAGGGATGTTGTCAAATCAATTGCCGTTATTCCCGAAGCAATTACACGGACTGTATATATTAAGGAGTGCAGCACTCTGCTTGAGGTTGCTGAACCTATACTTTATAATGAGGTAAACAAGCTGCGGTCTCAGAAAAATTTCCAGGACAGGAACAAGTATCCTGGTCCCGAGGATTTGCCAGTAAAGCCTCAACCTGTAATAAGGCAGATTAAGCAGGAGCCAGTATCGTATTACTCGGAAAGAGAAATAATAAGATTACTCCTTAAGTTCGGAAGCGTTGAATTTGAGCGCCTTATAAACAAGGAAGACGGCAGGGAGGAAATACTCACAGTAGCCGATTATGTGGTGAGGGAATTAACTTCTGACGAGCTTGATTTCAGCGATTCTGTCTGTTCAAGGATCTTTGCTGAATTCAGGTTTCACTCCCAGCAGGGACTCATCACAGGCGACAAAGTGTTTGTGAAGCATGAAGACCCGGCAATTTCAAGTCTGGCTGCCGACCTGCTTGCCGACTCTTATGAGCTCAGTAAGATCTGGAAGGAAAAACAGACCTATGTTGAAACAGAAGAAATGAAGCTCAGGGAGATAGTAAGCGATGCTGTTCTGAAGTTCAAAAGCGACAAGATAAATATCCTCAGGAAGGAGATTATGCTGCAGCTTGAGGAAGCCGTAAAGAACAATGATAAGGAAAGGACTATACTCCTCCAGAAAAGATATTCAAGCCTTAGTGTTGCCCTCGGTGTTATCTCAAAACAGCTCGGAGGCAGAATCTTACTCTAATGCCTGACTCCTGTAAATCACGAAACAGGGGAATATAAAGTTGTCCGTCAGAAAGTTGCCTTAAGAACTACTACATGCTTCGAAGGAGGATTATTCCTTACCTTCTCGGGAATAATAACATTAAATCCCTTTCCTGTTCTTGTCCATTTAAGTGATGCTCCTGTACCTACAAGCTGCACGCGGGCTTTCTCGGGAAGTGCAAAATTCGTCATTCCCAGCTGCGATGGCAGTTTTTCTCCCTCATCAGCCAGATAATAAATATATATGGTATTGCTTCCCTTTTTCGAGATACAGACTTTGCCTTCCTTATAAGGTTCAAGCGCCCTGGTACCATAAATAGCCTCACCGTTTATCTTCATCCAGCCACCGATATCCTCAAGCAGTTTATACGCCTCATCATGCCATTGTCCTTGTGGTCCGGGACCAATGTTAAGAAGAAGGTTCCCTCCTTTTATAACTATATCCACCAGTGTATGAACTGCTTCTGTGCTGCTGATATATTTCGCATCAGGCTTCCATGACCAGCTCTCGCCGGCAACAATGCATGATTCCCAGGGATAGGGTAGTGCATGCTCAGGTACCCGGTTCTCAGGAGTAAGATAATTCTGATTCTTTCCATAAACCGCCCTGTCAACAACAATCATACCCGGTTGCTTTGCCCTTACCTTTGCAACAAGCTCATCCATCCTTATATCCTGGCTCTGTATCCTTGCAAATTTGTAACCAGGAGCCATGATATCCTTCCTTATGCTTTCTGCTGACATCTTCTGAACCTGTCCACCGTCAAGCCACAGAATATCGAGCTTGCCGTAATCACCTCCGGTAAGTTCCATTATCTGACCCTGGGTAAACTGTACAAAATTCTCCCATCGTTCAGGATATTTTGAAAGGTCGTAATTAGGATTCCTGTCGGGTGTTGCAAAATTCGGCCACCAGTAATATTCACTGTGCCAGTCAGGTTTTGAAAAATAGGCTCCGGCCCAGAGTCCTTCTGCCCTGAAAGCATTGAAAACCTCCTTTGCAATATTTGCCCTTGGATTTGTGTGAAATGGTGTTTTTGTATCAGTAATCCTGTAATCCGTAAGTTTTGTATCGAACATGCAGAAGCCATCATGATGCTTTGTTGTAAAGACAACATATTTCATGCCTGCATTTCTTGCTGCTTTTGCCCAGCGAACAGGATCAAAATCAACAGGATTGAATGTAGTCTGGAGATTTTCATAATCCTTCTTGTATTCTACATAGTTTGGATTATTCCTCCTGCACCAGGGTTCATCCTCGGCACATATTGACCATGACTCTACAATACCCCACTGGCTATAAGTACCCCAGTGCATAAGCAGCCCGAATTTTAGATCCTGCCACTCCTCAAGTTTCTTAAGCACAAGCGGATCAGTTTCGGGAACATATCTTTCATCTTCCTGTGCATCCAGAGTTGACTGTACCATGAACAACAATAAACATATAATCAGTAGATTGATATTCTTTTTCATATAACTACTTATTAGTTTTCTCATTCAAATTTTCAAACAGTACATCAATAATTTTTAAGCCCCCCTTTGGGGGGTTTGGGGGTAGCTTCTTTATGAAAAATCAAATCCCGAAATATATGCCGGGGAATCGAAAAACGGCTCCTTCTCCCTCTCGGTCATGTTAATAAACTTCGTATATACAAGGCCCGGTTTGGCATTCAGCATACGGTTCAGTGAACCCATTTTAACCCTTGTCCTTATGCTGTCATACAACTCACTTCTGTCATCAAGCCAGGTGAGCCCCGTATGAAATCCTTCACTTGCACAAGCTGATTCAAAAAGAGTTGCAAGCATTTCCTCCTTCCCTTTCTTACAGTAAATAGCATCAAAAACAAGGTACCTGAACTCACCCGGACGGAACAATCTCCTGAAATACGGCAGCCCGGGAAGTATTTTCATCATCACCCAGCCCCATATTCCCGGAACATCATAAACCTTGTATGAAGATGGGATGGCAAGCACTCCCGCAATTATCTCATTGTTTTCCTTTAATACGTAATACCTGTCGTCATAAAAGGAGTGTTCACTTGTGAAAAATGAATAATTTCTGTAGTACTCCTTTAAAAGATTTTCCATTTTCTCCTTTTCCTCTTTTTCAAGCCTGCTCACTCTCTTGTCAGCTTTCGGGGAAAACCTGCTGAAAGTAACTGTAAGAAAGGATCTTATATATTCATAACCTGCCTGGTGAACTATGTTTTTTGACCGCTCGTTCATGCTTTCAAGGAAGGCATACATTATATGCTTGTCTCCTTCAAACACCTCATCAAGCTCAAGCATGTGCGGTTTGCCGAATATCTCAAGTGTCTTCTGCTTGAATGAGTCGTCTTTCTCATGCCTGATTACAGGATGCAGCTTTTTCCTCCAGTTTGGGGCAGACTGATATGTTGACTGGAATGCCAGGTAACGGAGGTAGGAAGACGGATACCTGAGAGGACCCTGTCCGGAGATCCTGTAACATGAACCTACAGTACCCGTAATACGGTTTTTTCTGTACAGCGATACAAATCTTATCTTGTCCTTATAGGCTTCAATTCTCGGAGCAATGTTCTGCAGCTGGAATCTCAGGCCCCCTTCAGAACCCTGAACAGCATGATTAAGTATATCGAGTATTCCCTCATTTGCGTGATCTGAGATCCTTACTTCAAGCCCTTCGTGACTGAAAACTGTCCTTTCAAACATCTTATGATCAATTCCTTTAGTTTGTCTTATTGTCAAGACTTCCGAATACACGCTGCAGAAC
>JAKLDT010000169.1 GCA_022703405.1 Bacteroidota bacterium
GGTGCCTGAGACCAATCTCCTTGAAGGCTCCCTGCATTACAAGTCCGCCTACAGGTCTCCAGCCCTGGCTGCCCGGAATTGTCCAGAGCACTATTCCCTTGCCTGTTGTGGCAAAATCACGGACAGCTGCAATGAGGTGCGCTGCCCAGACCCAGGTACCCGAAAAAAGTATTACTGAATCTATATCGTTCATTTTCTTGAACTTATCGAAGCAAAGCCTTGCTTCTTTCTTTGAAGCTATTATAAGCTCATGCTCAACCAGTTCAAGACCCTGACTCTTAAGAGCTTTCTTTGCCTCTGATATAATTTTTGCATCGATAAACGGAGTGCCCATTGGATCTTTCAAACCATCCTTGTGAACACCAAATACTATAAAACCGACTTTTGTTTTGATCATTTCCTTTTGTTTTATATTGTGATAAAAATACTATTCTTAATCTTTATATGCTTGAAAATCAATTTATCTACCCCAACCCCAAGGGGAGTAAATTGATTTTCTTCGCTCCCCCTGGGGACGGGGTAAACGAAGAAAATCAATCGATTAATTTATGGAAAATCTACACTCATTTTATTGTTAAATTATTAACAGTTCCGAGGGAAGGTATCAGCTTCAGAATATTTTCATAATAAACCTTTCTTAGCACCTCAGGAGGAAGACCAATTCCGCAGATCGGCCACCTTGCACGGTCAAATGTTCCGTCGTAGTCAGGTGAGTAAAAAGATTCATCATAAGTTTCAAGGAAACGGAAATATGTACGGTACATTTCTACTGAGCTATCGATGTTTGCCGGCATGTCAGAACCAAATACTATCCTGTCCTGATGTTTTATGAAGAACTCCCGTGTTGAATACGGCTGCCTTCCCAGTTCATCAAGCCTCGCTGAGAAATCGATGAAGGCATTCGGACATTCATCGAGGAAATCGGATACGTACTGAATGTTTTCGGCATAATTACCGAAATGAGGAAGAATAAAATTCGTTGAAGGATGGTTTCTCACAAGCTCATCCCTCCTCTTCAATAATTCAATTTTCCTTGGAAATTTCGGATCAGCAAAGCTCCATGAAGGATATTTAATCAGCGACTCATAATGCTCATTATCAGGAGTTACAGGCTCAAAAAAACCTGAAGGATCAGCCTGGTGTATCAGCACCGGAATCTTCAGCCTGCCTGCCTCTTCCCATATAGGGGCAAGACGTTCATCATTGCTGTTTATGAGCTTTCCTTCACTGTCGCGATAATTCAGTCCGAGCTCTTTAAGTATCTTTAGTCCTTTAGCGCCCAGGGCAACATGCTCATTCAATATCTGAATACACTCACTAACAAATTGTTTATGATCTCTGAACAGAGGTTTATCTGCGGGTTGTGCAAATCCTGCCATCGTAAAACAGTAGAACCTCCCGGGATATTTTGACGAGCAGTTATCAATGAATCCATTCAGATCTCCGGGAGTAATTCTGTAGCCACCTCCCCCGAATTCAATATTTACATTACCGGTAACGTCACAATACGCTGCCACACCAACTGTATCCATCGTCTCAACAACTCTGTCGACCTGCCAGTTGCCCCACAGGTGGTTATGGGCATCAATAACCGGGAACATAGCCCTGGTCACAATTGACTTTTTATTCACCAGATAAATGTTTCTTGGCATAAAAACCTCCTGAACTGGTTTCTCCCTGTTAAGTTATCGTATTTATTGATATAGTCAAAATTAGTATAGAAGATACCAATTTTATGATAGTTTTGTATTGATAAATAACACAATATTGACATGTTACCTAATCTTGAAATGGTTGAAGCCAACATCAACCATTCATTTCATATTAATCATTTAAAAGTCAGCCATTTCCCCTCAGTACGGCATTTCCATCCGGAGGTTGAGATACTTCTTGTTGTAAAAGGCACAGGTACAAGATACCTTGGAGATTCTGTCGAAAGGTTTTCTCCGGGCGACCTTGTTATGATAGGACCCAATGTCCCGCATGAATGGCTTAGTGACAAACAAGACCAGGAGGAAGGATCAGAAGCAATTTATATACTTTTCAATCCGGAAGTGCTTGGAAAGCAATTCTGGAATCTGCCAGAGTCCAAGATCATTTACAAAATAATCCGGCAGTCAGAAAGAGGTATAAAACTTACCGGAAGAACCAGAAATGAGGTGGAAGACCTTATGAATATGCTTGAAGACGCATACGGCTTTACCAGGATCATCCTGCTGATGTCAATACTTGAAAAGATAGCCTTCAACGGTGATTTTCAATATCTTGCAAGTCCGGTTATAAGTAATGCAGTTAATGAAAGAGATAATCAGAGATTAAACAAAATTTACAGGTATGTTCTTGAAAACCTGCACCATGATATAAGCCTTGATAAGGCTGCCTCAATTGCAAGCCTGTCAACAGCTGCGTTCTGCCGATACTTTAAAAGGAGGACAAATAAAACATTTATTACGTTTCTTAATGAGCTGAGAGTAGGACAGGCATGCAGGTACCTGATCAATGAGAATAATTCTGTTGAGGAAATATGCTTTCTGTGCGGATACAACAATATTTCCTATTTTATCAGGCAGTTCCGCAAGGTAACAGGACTGACGCCGTTAAATTACAAAAGGAAATTTGCTGACAGGGAATAAACTGTAAGATTATCAATTTATGCAATAATCAATCCGGGGACAGGTTTCAGCAATCCTGGTCAGAACAATCCTGAAACATCAGAACAATCTTTCAGCGACACAGCCTTCAGATGTGGATTTGAAGGTGACTGAGCTGCTGTTATATTACTGATTTTAAGACCATTCACCTTTACTGCTTCGATAGCATAAGTATAGTGTGCTTCTTTAACTCCATCCCAGCCAATACTGCCCTGATTGAAAAATATATTTTCAGCATTCTCGATATAAACAACCGGAACGTCAGATTTATAAATCTCTTTCCCTGCAACTGTATTAGGTCGAAGGTCAAAATTGCCCCCGCTTACCTTTTCAAGAACGCTTTTACGAAGTATGAAATTAAAATTCGTAAAATAAATGTTCCGCAGCTTAGTCTCTTCCGAAGCATACATCAGAATGGCATTCTCTCCCCTGCAGGTAACATTGCTGAAACTGATGTTTTTAATTACTCCTATCTTATTATGAGGCACACCTCTAAGTGCAGAAATCTTTATCGGTTCGCCATTGCCCCACCAGTCGCCGGTATGCATTCGCGTCTCTATGCGTATATTTGAAAAATTTACATTCTGCACTGATCCTGAATCCCTTACAGTTATGTTAATTCCGCAATTGGAATCAAATATTGTTATGTTACTGAAGTTATAATCCGACATGTGGTTCTGGTCCCAGCCGCCGACTCTTATTCCGCTTGACCGCGATTGCAGGATGCAATTTGTAACATTTATATTCTTTGACGGCTTTATTATGTCCTTAAAACCAGGATCACCGAAATGATGAGCGTAACCTGCCAGAACAATTGCATCATCGCCACAGGTAATTATACAGTCAGATACATTTACGTTGCTGCTTGAAACTATATCAAGTCCGTCATTATTGGGGATCATCAGGTTGTTGTTTATTGACAGGCCCGAGACCCATACCCTGTCGCAATGTACGATGAGGAAAGTCCAGTAAGGGGCATCAATAACCTCAAAATCCTTAAGAGTAACGTTTGTACAATTGCTGAAGATGATCATCTGGTGATACCTGTCCTTCGGCATCAGAGGTCCATCACCAAGACCTTTTTCAACCTTTCTGAAATCATATTTCTGTCTTATGAATTTATTAACCTCACCTCTGATCACCTTGGCGCTGTCGCGGTACATGAATTCCAGGCCCTGTCCCCATATCTTCCCCTTGCCTGTAATTGCCACATCGTGAGCATCCTCAGTATAAAACATACCTGCAGGTTGTTCATTATGCACCTGATATTTAGTCAGATCGGTTGTTGCTTTAAGCACAGCGCCTGGTTCAAGACGGAGTTCGATACCTGAGCGGAGGTTCAGTGTTCCGGTAAGATATTCACCCCCTGGAACAAGAACAATTCCTCCACCATCGGCAAAGCACTTGTCAATTGCTTTCTGTATATGGATTGTTGTAAGATCTATGCCATTGCCAATGGCGCCAAAATCCTTAATGTTATATTCAACGGCATATATTTTCGCCGAAAAACAAACAAAAAGCAATGAAAACCAGGCAATTATCTTCATGATATCCTCAGAAACATTAATTCATGAAAAGATTTTCAGCCGGAGCTGAGCCCATGACAAATTCGAGCGTGCTACCGTTATCAATCTCTTCCTGAGTTATATAGGAACGGGTCAGAGCCTGTCCGTTAAGCTTAACCTCCTGGATATATTTGTTATCCTTTGATGCCAGAGGAGCCTTAACAGTAAAGAATTTCCCGGGAGCCACCTCAATGACAGCCTCCTGAATTATCGGAGAACCAAACTGGTATTTTGTATCACTCGGGTTTACCGGATATATTCCAAGTGCGCTGAGCACATACCATGCTGACATCTGTCCGCAGTCCTCATTGCCGCATAAGCCGTCAGGAGCAGTTGTGTACATTGTAGTCTGTATCTGCCTGTTTAGTTCCTGGGTACGCCATGGCTTTCCGCAGAAATTGAAGAGGAAGGTTGTATGATGACCCGGTTCATTGCCATGTGCATAAGCGCCTATAAGACCTGAAATATCAGGTGATGCCTGTTCGCCTGATACGCCCTGTTCAACTTTAAACAGCTGTTCAAGTTTATCCGCAAATTTTTCTTTATTGCCGAACAGGGAGATGAGACCATCAACATTATGCGGAACAATCCAGACATATTGCCATGCATTGCCTTCAGTGTAATCACTTCCCTCATGCTTGGAAAATATTGGATCGAAAGGCTCAGTCCATTTGCCGTTGGACAGTTTTCCCCTCATAAAACCTGTTTCCGGATCGAAATATTGCCTGTAGCTTTCAGCCCTTTTGAAGAAATACTCAGCATCTGCTGTTTTTCCCAGTTTCTGTGCAACGGCACCTGCAGCCCAGTCATCAACAGCAACCTCAAGAGATTTTGCAACCGATTGAGGCACTTTTTCAGCAGGCATGTAACCAAGCTTATCATAAAGTCCCATGCCATCCCTGTCATGCATACATGTTGCCTTTATTGCTTCAAAGGCCAGCTCCTTGTCAAAATCACCGATATTCTTCATAATTGCCTCAGCAATGACTGATATAGAATGATTTCCCACCATGCAGTAAGTCTCATTGCCTTCAAGTTCCCATACGGGCAGAATACCACATTGCCTGTAATGATCGAGCATTGACTTGACCATGTCATTAACCCTTTCCTTTTCGGTTATTGTAAACAAAGGGTGAAGGGCCCTGTAAGTATCCCATAATGAGAATACTGTGTATCGTTTATATCCCTGCGCAGTCTGGACATCACCATTCAGTCCTTTAAACTGTCCGTTCAGATCGGAGAACAGAGCAGGGGCTACCATAGTATGATAGAGGGCAGTATAGAATATTTTTTTCTGATCAGGATCAGAGGATGTAATCTTTATTTTGGACAGTTCTTTTTCCCATGCATCTGATGCAGCCTGGCATGTGGCTTCAAAATCCCATCCTGGAAGAGAAGCATCAAGATTCGCAATTGCATTTTCCACGCTCACGGACGAAATGCCAACCTTTGCCATAACTGTTTGCTGATCAAAGGAAACAGCGACAGCAGTTCTTCCTTCTCCACCAGGATTAGAAGTTGAAGCATTCTTAATCACCGATGAAAACCTGACTGCAAAATAAACATGCTGGTCCTTTGCCCATCCTGTAGACAGCCTTGATCCGGTTATGAAATTATTGTCGACAACTGTAATTTCAGACTTATATGGTTTATCCCAGTTTATTGCGAAACCCAGGTTGATAATCAGGTTCTTTTCTCCGTTTTCAGGGAAAGTATACCTGTGTAATCCTGCCCTTTCAGTAACAGTAAGTTCAGCCTTAATGCCGCTGTTGAGAGTAACAGAATAGCAACCGGGAGAAGCTGTTTCGTTTTTATGAATGTATTTTCCCGAATATCGTTTTACAAACTCTTCATTGTTTTCTCCATCATTGAATACAACCTGTTTATTTACAGGGAGAAATGACACATCAGCCAGATCGCCTATTCCTGTTCCGCTCAGGTGAAGGTGGCTGAATCCTGCAAGTGTGCTGTCGGAATAATGATATCCTGAACACCAGTCCCAGCCCTGGGTGCCATTATCAGGACTAAGCTGCACCTGTCCGAAAGGAAAGGCTGCTCCCGGGTAAGTATGTCCGTGGTAGGCTGTGCCGATAAAAGGATCTACAAAATCAGTCAGCCTGTCAGCTGATACTTTATTCTTCTC
>JAKLDT010000017.1 GCA_022703405.1 Bacteroidota bacterium
TACGCAGAACATCGGCTGTATTCTGGAAGGTACCACCCCTTACAACATGTTCTTCACCGCTTTCAGGCCCTTTGGGATCTTTAGTTACTCCCTCAGGATAAAGAGAATATGCATTTGGACTATACCAGTCGGCACAGAATTCACCAACATTACCCAGCATATTTTTAAGACCAAAGGGATTTGGCTTAACCCTGTCAGCCAACTGGGTTTTTGAGGAGCTGTTTGCCTTGTAAATCACATACGAATTTATAACTGTTGTATCATTCTTCGATATTTTTGCCCTGAAGCCTGTTTTGAGGAAATCATTCGGATCGCCCGGGAAGAAGTATGGAGTCTCTGTTCCTGCACGGCAGGCATATTCCCATTCTGCTTCAGTAGGCAGCCTGTAGGTCTTGCCTGTCACCTGGCTCAGCCATTTACAATAGGTTTCAGCAGCATGGTAGGAGAATGATATTGCAGGTCTCTGCCCCATGCCCCAACCCTGGTCGGGCTGACCGTAAGGAGGTGTGGCACCTGAAATTGCATCGGTCTTCTTTGCAAGCTGCTTCCTTGTTCCTTCTGTGTCAGTTGATCTTCCTTCGGATGCCGTCTGAACATAGAAAGCCAGGTATTCATCCCAGGTCACTTCTATTTCAGCCATGAAGAAAGGACTTAATTCAACTTGCTTTACAGGACCCTCATCAGGTTTCCTGAAAGGTTCTGTTTCAGGACTGCCGATCTTGTACCTGCCACCCGGAATAGCAATCATGTTGAATTTCACTGATGATCCGGGAATCTTCTCAGTATAATTCTTAAATTCTTTTACCTCAGCAGGTTCGGTGAATATTTCCTTTGGAGCAGCAGATGCTGTGCCGAAAGTTGAATTGCTGCCATGTGTATAACCTTCTATGTAATGTCCGGCATTAAGATGACAGTTAATACAGTGAAGTTCAGGTGTTTTCTTCTGCTGATTATAATAAAGATGAGCATTTTCGCCTTCTTTTGTAAGCTTTGCCGGGAACAGGTTAACATGGCATTTCTTGCAGCTGTTCTCATAAACATGCCCGCGGGCCACTTCAAGCCTTCCTCTGTCTTCCCAGTTGAATGAGGCTGAATCCTTTGTCCAGTAACTCCACAGATCCCTCAATCCTGTCTTCGCCTTGTGATAGAGATAGTTTTCTCCTTTCGGAGGCAGATGGCATTCCACGCAGCCTATCCTGTAACCTGACTTAGTATCATAATGCACTGACTTCTTCCAGGCAGCATCAGCCTGTGGATGAATATGACATGAAACACAATACTCATTTGTTGATGTTTTATCTACAGCCCTGCCACCGCCAAGTATCAGGAATGCACCTATTATCAGACCAGGGGTGAACCATAAAAGAAATTTCTTCATTTTGGAAAAATTTGAGGCTCAAGATAAATAAATATCTCTCACCTGCAGCATTCTGTGAAAATTTTCACAATTATTAAGGATATTTTTCCGTTACTGTTTATCAGAGTATTAAATGTACTTTTGACCTTAAATTGTGTGATATGAAAAGACTCATTAGCCTTCTTATATTATTCTCATTATCAACTGCTTCATTCAGTCATCCCTGGAAACCCCGGCACTATGTCATAATTGATACTGATGCTGGTATCGACGACATGAAAGCTATTTCCCTGCTTCTTGCATCACCTGATGTAAGGGTAGTAGCTGTTACAGTATCGCCAGGAGCACTGAATGCAAATACGGCCTATCTGAAAATCAGAAGCCTGCTCGACAGTTATTTTCACGAAGGCGTTCCTGTTGGAATTAACAGAACATCCGCATTTAAATCACCTGATTTTCAGACAGCTTTTAATACAGTTTGGGGAGATGAAAACCGGGTGAACAGCCGTGATGCGGCTGAAAGCATCAGCCTGCTGAAAGATATTCTTACAGTTGAAAAGAATAAAATTGAATTCCTATGCCTTGGAAGCATGTCAACTCTTGAAAGATTGCTTGCCGGGCAGCCTTCAATAAAAGATGTTATAAAACATGTTTTCTGGAGCAATTCCGACCCTGGCAACAAAAAGGATTTCAATTACAGCATTGATCCGGAAGCTGCGGAGAAAATATTAAAAAGTGATCTTCCGCTAACATTTGTGAATAATTCATCGGCATTTAAGCTGTATGACAGCAAGCTTATCAGCCGGATAACAGAGACAAACTCAGTATATGCAAAAGAACTAGGTCAGCTGCTTGACAATGAAACCGTTAAAAGGCATGATTTTGTTTACATGATGGCTGATGATGCTGTTCCCCTTCTCCTGCACTATCCCGGTGTTTTTACATTCAGAAAAGCAGGCAATAGTGATGAAGCCCTTATTGCCGATACAGTCCAGGCAAGGGAGATGATGCTGAAAATACTCAAGGGTGAAACAGTTGAAAGGAACCAGGTAGTGAAAGAATTTCCGGCTGATCCGGCTTTCTACTTCAGTGATATTGAAGCCTCAGTAACAGATATTATTTCTAAGTACGGGAATGATGAATGGACCTCGGGAGTGCTGGCCAATGAGCTACACAGGCACCTGGGTGTTTTTGCCATTGTGGGAGTTAAGATGGGGATCAGGGCAAGGGAATATTTTGCAACAGGGGTGGATGAGTTTTCAGTTGTCTCAACAGCTGGTTCCATTCCGCCTTTAAGCTGTATGAATGATGGTCTTCAGGTAAGCACCGGCGCAACTCCCGGGCATGGGCTCCTGAAAGTCATAAACGACTCTCCTGCTCCCTCGGCAGAATTCTCATATTTGAATCAGAAAATAAAACTGACGCTTAAGCCTGAGATCACTTCGCTTATTTCAAATGAACTGAAGGATATAAATTTTGTTCATGGGCTCGACAGCGATATATACTGGGAGCTGGTCAGGAAGAACTCAATAAAATATTGGCTGAATCTTGACAGGCATGAGATTTTTATTATTGAAAAGCTTTAGAGGCTGCAGAGGCTATAAAGGCTTTAAAGGGCTGATATCTGAAAATGATATAAATCAGGAACATCAGGGTCATGATTTTTGTTTATATTCAAATCGTGTAAGTTACTTCAATGAGAAAGCTATCAATATTGATTATCTTTTTAAGTCTTTTTGCTCCGGGCTGTGAAAAAAAAGATCCTGAAATACCGGGTTGTATTCAGGAAAAGATAGACTCTTTCAAAAAGTCAACTATTTGTGACAGTGGTGCATACATTTCAATTTACAGCTTCAAGGGAGAGAATGTCTTTGTGTTTGCCGAAGGTAATTGCGGAGCCGATCTCGGGGCATCAGTATATTCCGGAGACTGCTATTTAATGGGCTTCCTTGGAGGAATTTCCGGTAACACACTCATCTCAGGAGTAAAGTTTTACGATAATGTCAAACTGGTCAGGAAGATCTGGTCAAATTAAGAACTATTGGAAAGGCTGATGTCATTGACCAGTTACAGCCAGAGTGTATTGATCATCACTGGCCAGATATAATAGACTGAATTTTAGTGTCGTACATTTATAATCACCTGACTGCTGAAATGTGGTCAAACTGTACGGCATTTTCACTACATTTTGCGGGTCATAAAATCTTGCACCGTAATCGTATAGGTGAAAATTATGAGTGTTGATGTTTAATATGTTAAGGGAACTCCTGGTCAATTTTTAAGTTGTGTTCGATGAATTTTCAGTATCAAAAAGAGCCGTTGAGCTCACCTTCATGTATGAAAATAGGGAAAATCCCGTATTTAAGTAGATTATCTGGGCAGTTTTATCTTCTTTTCTACAATTTCCTGAATTGTATGTGCAACGTCACGGTATTGAACAGTTTCTTCTTTATCCGGGATGTAAAAATCATCAGGATACCTGATATTCACTCCGAAGTCTGATAAGCTCCCAAGGTCAACATCAAAATCTGTTGAATCAATCTTTTTGCATTCCAGAAGCAGGAAATCAACGTCATGGGTTCTTGGGAAATCAATATTATGATATACCAGGAATGCTTTCAGAAATTTTTCAACTGCCTGTTGAGCATGAAAACAGATAGTGCTGGCATAAATATTAGGATCTGTTTTATAGAGATTATCAATGACTGCTATATCTTCTTTTGCACGAAAGATCCAGTTCTTCAGATATTCATTCGCCTCATTATTCATAGTGTGATTGCTTCACTTATGATTCTTCTGACAATATGACCAGGAAGTCTTTTCTTCTGATCTATCTCAGATTTGCTTTGAATCAATATATCGGACCTTACACCCACAAGTAATAGTGCTTTTCTGATCTTAGTCTTAAGGGGTAATTTTTCCTTTGGAGACAATGATCTTTTTGTGATCAGGAGAATATCATAATCACTTTCAGAATTTTCATCCTTTCTGGCTCGGGAACCAAACAGTAAAACTTCTGCATCCGGAAGGAAACTCCATGCAGTGTTCTTTATTGTTTCAACTGTCTGATTATTAGTCATTATTTCATAAAGATATACTTACAAATATACTAAATATAAAAATATCTTCAGTTTACATCCTTGTCTTCTGTTTCCTGAATTTATAGTTTCGAAGAGATGTAGAATCTTGCCCCGTAATCATATAGAGTAGAATTACGGGAACTGGTGTTTAATATGTTACTGGAACTCTTGGTCAATTTTTAAGTTGTTATCGATGAATTTTCAGTGTCTTAAAGAGCTATTGATCTCACTTTTATGTATGAAAATAGGGAATTTTCAGCAATTTTTGGGATATTTTGGCTGGGAAATTAGTGGCCAGTGTGGGAAAAGAGCAAGAATCCAAAAAGAGACCATAATAAAACACAAAACCCGGTTCATCGCCGAGTTTTGTGTTTAATAGTTTTTAAAGTAAAATTTAATTTACAACGATTTTATCAACTACTTTTAAATCAGACGCATTCAAATATTTGCTTGTACATTCTTCAATCAAGACTTTTTTGCTTAAAATCTCTCCACAATATTGCTTATTAATTGAAACATAATAGATACATCGTTTTACTATGTCCAAAGAAAATAGTTGAGGGAAATCAGTCTCACTAAAAAAGTCACTTTTGTAGAGTAAAAACTTTTCAGAATCAAAATAATAGTACTTTGTTAAACCTGCAGGTGAAGAATACTCAGAAAACAAAAACAAAAATCTATTATCTCCTAAATTAAAATTACCGAGATACTTAAAATCCTCAATATTCCTGTTTAGATCAAGTATTTTAATATTTGTACAGCCCTCTTTTAATAAAACTATTAAGTTGTCTTCAACTGATGAATCAGATGCTTGCTTTATAGCAATTACGATTTCTTTGCCCTGTTGTGCACACCCATAAAGAGAATGCACTACGAATAAAAATATAATGCTTGTTTTTAATAGTTTCATTTTATGGCCGATTTTTGTCATCATTTGTATTGGGTGCTGTTGCTGCTGGTGCTGTAGTAGTAGTGGTGGTTACATCCATATTAGTTGTAGTAGTTGTACCACTTGCATTAGTTACAGTCTTTTTAACGCCTGTTGTGGTTTGTGTTGCATTAGGATCTTGTGAAGTAAAATCTGTGTCAACAATATTATTAGGTGTTTCTCTGCCTGTTAATCCCTTGCCTGGGGCTTTTTCCGTTCTATTTTCAAAATGCAAATGAGGAGAACTTGCATCTGCATTACCTGATGTTCCAGTTTTCCCAACAACATCACCTTCTGAAACTTCTTGATCAGCAGTAACCGAAACGCTTTCTAAATGCCCATAAAAAGCATACTTAGTATTTCCTTCTGCGTCGGTTATTTCAATAGTAACACTTCTACCATAATCACCTACATCTTCAGTCTGAACGGCAACTACCTTGCCATTTTCAACAGCAAGCGCAGCTGTTCCCATTGGAGCTGCATAATCAAAACCCTGATGATTCTTGCTATTTGGAACACCATTTTCGGTTCTTACTTGGCCAAAAAGATTGGAAGCTCGATTTTCTCTAATTTGAGGATCTTTTACAGGATCGCCCGGCACCATCCCATCTATATCAATAAATCTGATAGGGTTATTGAAAGCATAATTATAGGGAGACCATTTTCTTGTTTTTTCAGCCAGCGGATCGACTACATTCCATCTCCCGATTTGTGGGTCATAGAATCTTGCACCGTAATCATACCAGTGAGAATTACATGTATTGGTGCTTAATATGTTACGAGAACTGCCGGTCAATTTTTATAGTATTTTCGATGAATTTTCAGTGTCAAAAAGAGATTTTGAGCTCACTTTCAATCATGAAAATAGGGAATTTCTGGGGATTTTTGGGTGATTTTGGCTGAGAAATTAGTGGCCAGTGGGAGAAAATAGTTAAAATTCAAAGAGAAAACATTATCAAACACAAAACCCGGTGATGAGCCGGGTTTTCTCGAATTATCTTTTACATAGCTTTGTAGGCGTATTACTAAATTCATCAATAAACCAAAGACTGTCTTTAGTTAATTTTAAAATCCTACAATGAGCTGGTACATCTCCCATCATCACTAAAGTATCACTTTTTAGGATAATTTTAATTGGTTTAGCTTGATCTTCTACATAATACAATGAATCAGCTTTTATAAAGAAAAGTGCATTATCATTATCATTTTCTGCCCATATGCCTTGTAAAGCTTCAATGGATACAGAAATTTTGTTTGTGATTCCTTGTTTGGTTAAAGTATCATTTACTTTTTCAGGCTGGCCAATCTTTTTATTCGGATTCCCATTACAACTTATTGCAATACAAATTATTGATAATAAGTATGTATATAACAATACTTTTTTCATATGATTACTTTTGGTTTATTTCGATATGTATACCTCGATCCTTAGGATAAAGTATGAGATTTGACACACCTGGATTTGATTTTAAATTGTTCTGAAAATTGCTGACATTTGAAACACTAGAAGGTGCTATATCGATAACATTAATTTTGGATAGGTCTCCACAATGCAGAGACACCGATTGAGGTCCTAATTCGTTTATTTTAGCAGTCATCGCACTTTTTACACTGGTAGATGATGCACCTTTTTCAGCCGATGCAGAAGAATAAGTATCTATTACCTTGTCCCCGTTATTCTTATATAAAGCTTTCTGGTTATCAACGCTTGTGCTTTGAATATTATCATACATAACACTTGCCTGCTTTTCTGGTGTTCTTGTCGTACTTGAAACTTGAACACTCTGTTCGCCAGTAGCATCCATTGAATTTGCAATTACTTTTGCACTCTTGTCCGAAACATTTTTAATATCACTTGATGTTCCTTTAATACTATAGTTATTTGTAGTGGTTTCTGATGCAGAAACATAACTCGTTTTAAATACATTTATTGAACCTGCGGATCTGCTAATAGAGGTATATGAATAATAATTTGGCGCCTCTTGGGTAGAATATCTGTGATTAGGCGGATCACCCTCTAACATACCATCTGGATCAATGAACCTTAATGGATTATCATATCCATATCTATAAGGGCTCCATTTACGATTTATTTCCGCTAAAGGATCAATGGTATTCCATCTCCCTAACTGCGGGTCATAGAATCTTGCCCCGTAATCATACCAATTGGCAGTATCCCTGTTGAAATACAGATTCTTAGCTGAAACAAAAGAGCTTTTTGAGGTGTTTTTTGGACTATTTAATGTGTGTGAAATCAATATTTATGCTCCATTTATACGTGAAAATAGCCATTTTTTGTTAAAAGTTGGGAGTGTTCTCAGTTGAATGTGCACTTGGGGCATAAGAATTAAAAGAGTCATATAATCTGTCCAAAAATATATTTCTCATGGATAATTGGCAAATGGGTTTTATAAGCTTAGTTTTCGTTTGTGGTCGAGCTGAACCTCATTCAGATTTTTCTTCATATCTTTGGGGAAATAATTAAATGCAATGAACACACAACATATTCAATTGAAAGTGCCTCTTAGTGTCGACCAATTGATTGACATTGTACGTCAACTTTCTCCAAAAGAAAAACAAAAGCTAAGCGGTGTTTTATGGGAGGAGACCAGGGAAGAAGAAGTATTTATTCCGGAAGATCATAAGAAAATTGTAAGGCAAAGACTAAAACGGATGGATGAGAGACCGGAAACTAGCCTTAACTGGGAAGATATCGAGCGTAAAATGAAGCTATAGTATGAGCTTTAAGTTGATATATGCCGTCGAAGTCTTTGATGACATACAGGAAAATATCGACTGGTATAATAAAAAGCAATCCGGACTAGGCTCCCGTTTCTTTAAAGCTGTAAAAGATCAAACAATCAGGATTAGAAAAAACCCTTATAGTGTAGCAATACGGTATGATGAGGTTCGATGCGCCAAAGTGAAAGGGTTTCCTTATCTGGTACATTATAAAATATTTCAAGACATAAACACGATTAAGGTTATTGCTGTTTTCAGTACTCACCGTAATCCTATAATCTGGGAAGAGAGAACTAACAAATAAAGCCAAAATCCCGGCTGACCAGGTTCTGTTTATCTAGCGTTGCAATATCGCTACAGATTTTTCCAATTTTGCCTTATAAGTAGATGGGACAGCAAAGCCCGGCAAGCGTATACTGTATAAAGTAAAACCCGGTGGTGAGCCGGGTTTTGTAGAAAGGCCGATGTCATTGACCAGTTACGACCAGAGTGTATTGACCATCACTGGCCGGATATAATAAATTGAATTTTAGCATCTTACAATTAGTATCTCCGACTGGCAAAATGTAGTCAGGCTGTCCGCCATTTGCAAATCCAGCACAATAATCTTCCCGGTTCCACCCTTCCGGAAAACGGGAGCCTGATAACCCTGCGTCCTGCGCTGTGAGTCCTTCCGCCTACTTATTATAATTATCAAAAAAATCGTTTCCCTTGTCGTCGGTAATAATAAATGCCGGCATATTAACTACCTTTATCTTTCTCACAGCTTCCATCCCAAGCTCTTCAAAATCAACAAGCTCCACCGACTTAATATTCTCAGCAGCAAGGATGGCTGCCGGACCTCCTATTGAACCGAGATAGAAACCTCCGTATTTTTTACAGGCATCAATAACCTGTCTGCTCCTGTTTCCTTTGGCAAGCATTATGAGCGAACCGCCAAGACTCTGGAACAGGTCAACATAGCTATCCATCCTGCCTGCTGTTGTAGGCCCGAAACTCCCCGAAGGCATTCCGGCAGGTGTTTTTGCAGGTCCTGCATAGTAAACAGGGTGATTTTTAAAATAATCGGGCATTGGTTTGCCCTCATCGAGCATTTTTTTGATGCGTGCATGTGCAATATCCCTTGCAACAATTAAAGTACCGGTAAGGCTGAGTCGTGTTGTAACCGGATACTTTGTAAGCTCGGCGAGGACTTCCTTCATCGGTCTGTCAAGATTTATTTCAACCGGCTTTTCAAGTTCCGGGGCTTTTGCCGGCATGAAGCGTTCAGGATTTTTTTCAAGCTCTTCAAGGAATATGCCCTCTGAAGTAATCTTTGCCTTTATGTTCCTGTCGGCGCTGCAGCTGACGCCAAGACCTACAGGACATGAGGCTGCATGGCGGGGCATCCTGATCACCCTCACATCATGCACAAAATATTTTCCCCCGAACTGGGCGCCGACACCATATTCATGGCAGATCTTTTCAATCTTCTTCTCCCATTCGTGGTCGCGGAATGCCCTTCCTCCTTCACTTCCGTTTGAGGGGAGATTGTCGTAATAACCGGCAGAGGCCATTTTTACAGTGTGAAGGGTATTTTCTGCAGAAGTACCACCAATTACAAGAGCCAGATGGTAGGGAGGACATGCGGAAGTGCCTAGGTCTTTTATCTTTTCCTTTACAAATTTAACAAGCGAATCCTCATTCAGAAGCGATTTCGACTGCTGGTACAGAAAGGTCTTATTTGCCGAGCCTCCTCCCTTTGTAACAAAGAGAAACTCGTAGGTATCACCCTCTTTACTGTATATGTCTATCTGTGCCGGAAGGTTACTTCCTGTGTTCTTCTCATCAAACATTGTCATCGGAACAACCTGTGAATACCTGAGGTTCTTGTTTTTATATGTTTCATAAATTCCCTTTGAAAGATATTCAGCATCATTCGTTCCAGTAAATACCTGTTCCCCTTTTTTGCCTGACACAATTGCCGTACCGGTATCCTGACACCAGGGCAGATCGCCCTTTGCCGAGATTACTGTATTCCGGAGCATGATGTAAGCTACAAAACGGTCATTATCTGTTGCTTCCGGATCATTAAGTATCGAGGCCAGCTTCTCAAGGTGAGATGTCCTCAGATAAAATGAAAGGTCCGAGACAGCTTCCCGCGCCAGAAGTGTTAATCCTGCAGGATCAACTTTGAGGATCCTTTTTCCTTCAAATTCCGAAAGTGAAACATAATCTTTTGTCAGCAATCGGTATTTTGTTGTATCCTTCTCAATCTGAAAAGGCCTCTCGTAAATAAATTCCGGCATGGCAAAAATTTTAGTGAATAAATACTGAACATCAGAAAGGTGCTATTCCAAAAATAAGCAAAGCCTTCAAAAGAAACAATGAAAGCTGTCAGATATAATTATAATTGAAAACTCTTTTTACAGAATACTGCTGAAAGGAAGCCTATCCTTCACCCTGATACCTTTTTCAGTCAGGGTAACATTGCAGCATTCAACTTTTGCATCGTGCTGGAATACAAGGAAATGATCAGGTTCAAGAGCCTCAGTCAGGACAGCGTTCTTTTCATCAATTGTTTTAAGCGATTCAATATCATAGCTCATGTTCCAGATAAGTGGAATATGGGCAGAAGTCGGAATCAGGTCACCTGCAAAGATTATTGTCTTTTCACTGTACCTGATAACAGGTATCATCAGCCCTGGCGTATGACCATGACAGATCCGGAATGAAAAACCCGGGAAAAGCTCCTGCTCCTTTTCAATCAGATTAAGTCTTCCTGCATCTTTCATCGGAAAGATATTCTCGGGCGGATAGGCATCTTCCTCTCTTATATTGTTCTTAACAGCCCATTCCCATTGAACTTTGCTGACATGACTGACAGCATTCGGAAACACTGGTCTGTAACTGTTGTTTTCCACTCCTCTTCCAATTGTTCCTCCGCAATGATCGGCATGAAGGTGAGTATGAAAAACATCAGTTATATCTTCCGGTCTGTAGCCATGTTTAAAAAGCCCTTCTATAAGCCCCTCTCCTCCATGCAGATAACTGTGTCTGAAAAATTTCTCATCCTGCTTGCTGCCCCAGCCCGTGTCAATGAGGATCAGATTTTTTCCTGTTTCAACAACAAGAGAACGAAGAGCGAGTGTCACAAGGTTCATCTCGTCAGCAGGGTACGCCCTTGACCAGAGGGCTTTGGGAATGACTCCGAACATAGCGCCTCCGTCAGACTTGAAATTTACAATATTGATGAGATGAAGTTTCATATCTGCAATATTAAGAATTTTAATACCTTTAAATTTCATAAAATGACCCTATAAAATCCACGACAATGAAAAAATTTATTTGTATTGCACTTGCTTTTGCAGCTGTCTCAATATTATCAGCACAGAGCGGCAAAGTATCTGATAACCTTTCACTGCCAAGCAAGATACTGAAGATGGACAGGAAGTATGCAATCTATCTTCCTCCCGATTATGCCAGTTCCGACAGGAGTTATCCGGTTCTCTACCTTCTGCACGGTGCCGGTGACGACCAGACCGGCTGGGTACAGTTCGGGGAGGTGCAGTATATTGCAGACAAAGCTATAAGTGAGGGCACTGCAACACCTATGATAATTGTTATGCCTGATGCAAATACAGGTGTGCGCGGTTATTCAAACAGTCCCAAGGGAGACTGGCTGTATGAGGATTTCTTCTTCCAGGAATTCATTCCCTTCATTGAGAAAACATACCGTATAAAGGCTGACAAGCATTACCGCTCAATTGCAGGTTTGTCGATGGGTGGCTGGGGCTCATTCATATATGCCCTCCATCACCCCGAGATGTTCGCCTCTGCATGCCCCCTCAGCGCCTATACAGGTCCGCTGAAATATGAAGATCTTAAATCGGATATTCTGAACCGGTTTGGTGAGAGTGTAAGCGAGAAGGAGAAGGAAGCCTGGTACAAAAAATACAGCGTTCTGGAACTGATAGCAGCAATTCCCGATGAGCAGGTGAAGTCAAACAAGCCTGAAGATCAGAAGAAAAGAGTAAGATGGTATATTGACTGCGGAGATGACGATTTCCTGTTTGAAGGCAATGCCCTGATACATATTGCAATGAGGAAGAAGCAGATATCCCATGAATACAGGGTTCGTGACGGAGTTCACAACTGGGTTTACTGGAGAGCTTCCCTGCCTAAAGTCCTCGAGTTCGTAACAATGGATTTCCACCAGTTCTAAGAGGCTGCTATACAGAGTGTTTCTTGGGGCCTTTTGATGTCAGAAGGAAGAGCATCCTCAGTAAAAGACGTATCATCTGGTATGAACTCCAGTCGATGAGTCTGCTCAGCCAGGTTGTCCTGTGCTGATAGGTGTCAAATGTCACCTCGCGGCAGTCCTTTCTGATTGTTGACCTGATCTGTTTCTCGAAATCAAGTGCAAAACCTGAGTCGAGGATATTTACATTCATCTCAATGCTGCCATAGTCACTGAGGTGATTCATGTTGTAGCTTCCGATTGTTGTCCAGATACCATCAACCACGGCAACTTTTGCATGCAGGTTTGATGGAAGGTATTCATATATCCTGATATTATTCCGCAGAATAAACCTGTACAGGAAGTTTGTAGCCCGTTTAAACATCGGTGCATCAGATTCTGCTGACAGTATTATTGTAATATCAACTCCCCTCCTGCTGGCATCCCTGAGTAATTTTCGTTCATGCCTGCCAGGAAGGAAGTAACTGGCCATGAGGAAAATTCTGTCGCCCGAATGCCTGAGGATGGCCCTGTAGCTTTTGAGTATTTCAATCTTGTTACGGTACCAGTTGTTCTGAACAATCCTTACCCTTATATTCTGATCATGAACAACAGGGTTGTGCATTGTCTCTGCCGCGCGCTCCTTCCTTTTTATGAAGGTCCTGTTCCATAGTTTCTTAAGAATAAACAGTATACGTGCACATTCCGGGCCTCTGACAGAAACTGCATAATCGAGCCATTCCTTCATCCCGCGTTTTCCCCTGTACCTGTCGGCAACATTCATTCCGCCTATAATTGCATGCTGGCCGTCGACAAGCAATACTTTATGATGGAGCCTGAGGCTTAACTGAAAATCGGATGAGATCAGGCGAGGTGAAAACCTCCTGAAAAAAATACCGGCCTCCTCAACAGCCTTTTCCATCTGCCCCGTGAAGGACCTGCCTCCATAGGCATCGAGAAGGAAATAAACCCTTACACCTCTGCCGGCAGCCCTTATAAGGGCATCAATGATTTTATTGCCGGTAGCATCATCATCAATTATATATGTCTGGAAATGAATATATCTTACAGCATTATCGATAGCCTCCACGCAGGCCGAAAAATACTGCTTTCCGCTTTTCAGTAATTCAACTGAATGACCACTTTTATACTGATGAAAGGTAGGTCGGGCCATAAAACATTCACAAAAGTTACCTCATGCAAATATAGGACTTTGAATAAGATGAATCTGATTGCATGTATTACAAATAATATGTGCTATTTTTATACGGGTTTTCAGACTTGTTATATGAAAAGAAGAAAAATGATTGAGAGTATGGCAGGAGCAGCTTTTGTTACAGCAGTCACTCCGCTGAACATGGCAATTTCAGGTGACGGAAAGGCAAACGGTCCTCTAAAAGGCAATATTCATCATTCGGTCAGCCAGTGGTGTTATGGTGATATTCCTCTTGAGACCTTTGCGAAAGCAGTTAAGGAGATGGGGCTTGAGTCAATTGAGCTCCTTGGCGAAAAAGACTGGCCTGTTGTTCAGAAAGCCGGCCTTAAATGCGCTGTGGGATATGCCACGGAACTGGGTATACCAAAAGGCTTCAACAGGATAGCAAACCATGAAAGGCTGATTGCCGATTTCACGGCAATGATACCCAGGGCTGCTGCAGCAGGCATACCTAATCTTATCTGCTTCTCGGGAAACCGTGAGGGACAGGATGATAATGAGGGACTTCTCAATTGTGCCGCAGGCATAAGGAAGATAATGCCTCTTGCTGAAAAACATGGCGTGACTATTCTCATGGAGCTGCTAAACTCTTATCAGCATGCTGATTACCAGTGCGACAGGACAAGCTGGGGCGCTGCCTTATGCGAAATGGTGGGTTCCGAACGCTTCAAACTTCTGTATGATATTTATCACATGCAGATAATGGAAGGTAATGTAATAGAGAATATTACCAGATATATTAAATACATCGGCCATATTCATACCGGAGGTGTGCCGGGAAGACATGAACCTGATGAAACCCAGGAGCTTTATTACCCTGCTATTATGAATGCACTTGTAAAGGCAGGTTACAAAGGCTATGTGGGCCAGGAGTTTGTGCCGGCAATGAAGGACAAGCTTGAGTCGCTGCGCAAGGCTATTCTTATTTGTGACGTATAGCAACAGACGAATGATGTAAGGAAGGTCATATTTTGATGCTCATGGCTTTGCATAAGTGAACAGGCAAAAAAATGCAGCATATTTCTGTATTTTTGCATGAAATATTTTGCAGATTAAAAAAAACGTCTTTTCTTTGCATCCGCATTTTTAAGTTCTTTCATGGTCCATTCGTCTAGGGGTTAGGACGTCAGGTTTTCATCCTGGTAACAGGGGTTCGATTCCCCTATGGACTACTAATTTTTTAATAAAGAAGTAACAATTTGTAAGCATGGCAAATCACAAGTCATCAGAAAAAAGGATCAGGCAGACTGAGGTAAGGAATGATAACAACAAGTATTACGCAAAAACAACCCGTAATGCACTTAAGGCACTTCGTTCCACAACAAACAAAGCTGAAGCCGCAGAAAAACTGCCAAAACTCAACTCAATGCTTGACAAGCTTGCCAAGAAAAACATTATTCACAAGAAAAAGGCTTCAAACCTCAAGTCTTCACTTGTAAAGCACGTAAACAGCCTGAAGTAGTCCGCTAATTAAAATATTCCAGGGCCGTATTCAACAATACGGCCTTTTTTATTATCTTTCACTGCATTTCATTTATTCGTGCTTCATGTCTGTTAAAATAACTGAATGGGCTGTCGAGGACAGACCCAGGGAAAAGCTTATTACAAAAGGCACTTCAAGCCTTAGTGACGCCGAGCTGCTTGGCATACTTATAAGCTCAGGCACAAGAGATAAATCTGCAGTTGACCTTGGAAGGGAATTGCTTGGACTGGTTGACAATAACCTTAACAGTCTCGGAAAACTATCGATCTCCGATCTTAAAAAGCTTCATGGTATCGGAACAGCAAGAGCAGTTACAATTGCCGCAGCCCTTGAACTGGGCAGAAGACGAAAGCTGGCCGAAGTACCTGATTCACTTCAGATTAAAAGTTCCAGGGATGTTGCTGACATCTTCCAGCCATTGTTGTCTGACCTGCCCCATGAAGAATTCTGGATACTCTTCCTGAACAGGTCAAACAGGGTAATAGCAAGAATGAGGATAAGCCAGGGTGGCATCAGCGGAACTGTAACTGACGTAAGACTAATCATGAAAAAAGCAGTTGAACATCTTGCCTCAGGAATTATAGTATGCCATAACCATCCTTCGGGAAACCTGAATCCCAGCGAGGCTGATTCAAAAATCACAAGGAAAATCAAAGAGGCTGGTGAAATAATGGATATCCAGCTTCTCGATCATCTTATAATTTCAGATAAGGACTATTACAGCTTTGCAGATAACGGGCTTTTATGATTGTCGTACAGGTCGTGAAGCCTAAAGGACACGGTAAGGTATAGGAAAGAGTTACAGTCTGACAACTTTTGAAGTGTCGGTGCAGGAAGCAAGAAGGGAAAGAATTGATTTATTAAAAACAGGATGAACATAATCAGGTGCGATCTCTGCAAGGGGAGCAAGGACAAAACGCCTGCTGTGCAGAAGCGGATGAGGGATAACAAGATTATGGCTTTCAATTACCAGATCATTATAAAAAAGTATATCAATGTCGATAATGCGTGAAGAATATCCCTTTTTTTCCCTGATCCTGCCCATTGATTTTTCAATTGCAAGCAGTGCTGCCAGAAGATCTGAAGGATCTAAACTGGTTTCAACCCTTACAGCCATATTAAGGAAAACTGAATCTGTCCTGAATCCCCAGGGTTCCGTTTCATACACTGAGGATGAAGCTGATATCCTGCCTGCGTTCTCATCTATAACAGCCAGGGCCGTCTGCAGGTTATCTCTGCGTTCGCCCATATCTGAACCCAGACCCAGAAATACTGTTGCTCTTGTCTCTTTATCCATAAACCAAAAGTATTAAATACACATAAACCATTACAGAATCAATCACTTTTTTATATTTTTAGACAATTAAAATAACATCAAATGAAAGATTTTCTGAAATATACACTGGCGACAATTACTGGAATAATTCTTGCCTCAATTCTCATGTTCATTGTTTTGCTTGCCTCGCTCAGCGCTATTGTCGCATCAGGAGACAAAACTGTTTCAATAACTGACAATTCAATCCTGGTTCTTAATGCAGGTGTTCAGATACCCGACCGCGGTACAGACAATCCGCTTTCAGGCATTGACTTCACCGATATGTCCTTCACCCCCAATGTCGGACTGAATGAGATACTCAGGAACATTGAAAAGGCGGCAGCAGATGATAAGATAAAAGGGATACTTATTGAAAACGGTCAGTTACCCTCAGGCTGGGCAACAACAGGCGAGATAAGGAAGGCTCTGATGGAATTCAGGGATTCCGGCAAATTCGTCATATCATACTCTGATCTAAGCCTTACACAGGAGTGTTATTATCTTGCAACCGCTGCCGACAGGATTTACATCAGCCCTGGATCGACAGTCGATTTCAAAGGATTAAGCAGCCAGGTGATCTTTTTCAAAAATGCCCTCGACAAGCTTGGCATTGATGTTCAGGTGATACGACATGGAAAATTCAAGGGAGCTGTGGAACCTTTCATGCTCGACAGGCTCAGTGAAGAGAACAGGGACCAGATCAGGGATTACACAGGATCAATATGGAAACATGTAATAGATGAAATATCTGCCTCCAGGAATATACCTGCGGAAAAACTCAACCAGCTAGCAGATAACCTTACCGGCTATCTCTCGTCAAAAGCTGCTGAGGACGGCCTTGTCGACGGGGTACTTTTCAGGGATGAGCTGATCGATACACTGAAGACCCTCTCAGGCATTGATAAAAGCAAAGACCTTAAGCTTGTAACAATGACAAAGTACAGCAAGGTACCTGATCCTGCTAATGTATACTCAACAAAGAACAGGATAGCAGTTATTTATGCAGAAGGAAACATAGTTGCAGGTAAGGGCAATGAAACAAATATCGGAGGAAAACATTATGCCGAGGTAATAAGGAAAATACGCCTCGACACTGCGGTTAAAGCCATAGTGCTGAGGGTTAACTCACCCGGGGGAAATGCCCTTCCTTCAGACGAGATATGGAGAGAGCTCACACTTGCTGAGCAGGTTAAGCCGCTTGTAATCTCAATGGGCAACTATGCCGCTTCCGGAGGCTATTATATTTCCTGCCCGGCAACAAAAATATTTGCTGACCCGGAAACAATATCAGGATCTATCGGCGTATTCGGGCTGATACCAAACGCAGAAAGCCTTCTTGAAAAAAAGCTCGGCCTTACAACTGAAACAGTAAATACAAACGCAAATGCCGATTTCCCATCACTCATAAGGCCAATGACAAATTTTGAAAATGAAGTACTGCAGATGAGTATTGAGAGAACATACAGTGACTTTGTATCGAAAGTGGCTGCCGGAAGAAATATGAAGACAGAGGAAGTGGACAATATAGGACAGGGAAGAGTATGGAGCGGGAAAAGAGCTGCAGAAATTGGACTTGTTGATGAAATGGGTGGCCTGAATGACGCAATAAAAAAAGCAGCTGAGCTTGCAGGAACAGAGAAATACAAAATAAGAGAATTGCCTGAACTTGAAGATCCTTATACCCGCCTTTTTGAGCAGCTGTCAGGAGAAGTAAAAATGAAATTCATCAGAAAAGAGCTGGGAGAATCGTTCATTCACTATAAAAGATTCACTGAACTGAAAGACCTCTCAGGCATCCAGACTAGATTACCGTATTTTATTGATATAAGATAAGATATGATAAATGGCAGGATCTTTCTCTACCCTCTCTCTCTCCTGTACGGAGTGATCACAGGATTAAGGAATTTCCTGTACAACACTGGCATACTTCCTTCCGTGGAATTCAATATTCCGGTCATCTGTGTCGGAAATATAACTGTCGGTGGTACCGGGAAAACCCCTCATACCGAATACCTTGCTGACCTTCTCAGGAAGCAGTTCAGGGTGGCAGTCCTGAGCCGCGGCTATAAAAGAAATACTGGCGGCTTTCTTGTCGTAAGTTCCGACCTGAATTCTGAACAGAGCGGTGATGAACCAATGCAGATTGCTGTAAAATTCCCTGATGTTCTTGTTGCAGTTGAAAAAAACAGGGTGAAGGGAGTTCGTAAAATTATGGATTTATATCCTGATACTGAGGTGATTATACTGGATGACGGATTCCAGCACCGCAGACTTACTCCGGGTTTTTCTGTACTGCTCACAGACTTCAGCAGATTGATAATAAAGGACCACATGCTGCCCTATGGAAACCTGCGCGAGAACCATTCAAACATAAGAAGAGCAGACATCATTATCGTATCGAAATCACCAGCTGACATAAGTCCGATACAACGAAGGCTTATAGTCAAGGAAATAGACAAGGCTCCCTATCAGAATCTTTATTTTACCTCAATCTCCTATAAGCCACTCAGACTTGTTTTTAACATAAATGGGAAAGGCGCCCTGCCTGAGTTAAACAGGCTGTTCGGAACCGGCGTTGTCCTGGTGACAGGCATTGCAAATCCCGAGCCTCTGAAAAAGCTTGTTGAATCGACTGCAGGTGAGTTGATACATCTTCAGTTTCCCGATCATTACAGGTTCAGGGACAAGGATTTGCAGGCTGTCAGCGAAGCCTATGAAAAGCTTAAGCTGCCAATAAAATATATTCTTACAACAGAAAAAGATTCTGTCAGGTTGAAGGAATTTACTAATATTGCAGAACCTGTAAAAAGGGCAATGTTCTATATTCCTGTCGGCATAGATTTTCTTAATGATGACAGAGATGAATTTGACAAACTGATTGTAGACTATGTTAGAAAAAATAAACGAAACAACCGCCTTTCTGAGATCTGAAGGCTTTATTGATCCGGAACTCGGAATTATTCTCGGAACCGGACTTGGCGGTCTCACTGCAGGGATTGAAAAGCGAATTGAAATAGAGTACAGGCGTATCCCTAACTTTCCTCTTTCAACTGTGGAAGGACATGAAGGGAAGCTTATATATGGCGAACTTGGCGGAAAGAAGATTGTTGCCATGAAAGGACGTTTCCATTATTATGAAGGTTACGGACCTGATCAGGTTGCCCTTCCTGTAAGAGTACTGAAATACCTTGGCATAAAACACCTCTTCCTTTCAAATGCTGCAGGAGGAGTTAACCCTGATTTTCAGATTGGCGATATCATGATAATCACCGATCACATCAACCTTCTGCCAAACCCTCTTATCGGAAAAAATGATGACAGGATAGGTGTAAGATTCCCCGATATGGGAGAAGCTTATGATAAATACCTTATCAAAAAGGCCATGCTTATCGCGGCAGAACATCATCTCAGGGTACACAAGGGGGTCTATCTGGCAACAAGCGGCCCAACCTTCGAAACCCCAGCAGAGTATAAATACTTCAGGATTATAGGCGCTGATGCCGTTGGTATGTCAACCACACCCGAAGTAATAATTGCCCGACACATGAATATTCCATGTTTTGCCATAAGTGTGATAACCGACCTTGGCATTGAAGGGAAAATTGAATACGTGACTCATCAGTCTGTTCAGCATGAAGCAGAAAAGACCGAGTCGAAAATGACAGCCGTGATGACTGATCTTATCAAATCACTCTGATAGTATTACCTGATTACGCTGCATACTTTTTTCATCTTTCCGGTTGCACCTTTTTCATCAAACCAGGTCATCATAATTACATATATGCCTGTCTGCAAAGGAGTTCCATCGTCTGCAGTTCCATCCCATATAAGGTCTGTCATGGCTCCTGAGAGTAAATTGCCTGCAACTTTCCTCACGTGATTTCCCCTCTCATCAAAAACATTTACTGAAAGTACAGTTCCCTGCCCTCCCGGGGTAAAATTTATCTGAAGATAATCCTCAAATCCATCGGCATCAGGAGTGATTTTTGTGGAGGAGAGTGTAATAATCCCGGCTTCATTATTTATTTCCGCGGCTATTGAGTTTGTTGCACCGGGAGTACCCCAGCCGCAGCTCTCCACTGCAGAATGCCAGGAAACAGGATCAGGTGATTGCCTGCATTTTTCATTCTTCTCAAGCGAAACACCTTCATTTCCTGAAAGCAGGGAATAATGCATTTTCTCATTGTACGAGACATGATCAATCATTTCAAGCCGCCTGTTGAAAAGGATTAAGCTCCCCATATCATCGGGCATTGATGGTAGAGCAGGCACTTCAAATATCCTGTCTTCCTTTGATGAGGGATAACGGTCAAGCAGCTTTTCCCTGTCAGTTGTTATTGCATAATATGTGCCGGGCATTATGCATCTTTTTTCAGTTGAAACCATTACAAGATCGCTCGTGTCGGATGTGGCAGAACTTACACCTGCCAGCATCAGCTCTGATGCATCAATTATCCTGTCAGAGCAATTATAGAATTCTATATAATCAGGATCTCCCGGAAATGGATTGAACAGAAGCTCGCTGATTGTTATATCACCTGCTGAGGCTGACTCAGGATATCCGAAAGTAAAAGTTCTGATTGAGGCAGTATTACCTGCAAAATCTGTAACTGTTTCCGGCAATTCAAGTGTGTAAAACTGCTTTCTCACCAGACCGGATGACATCCTCACTGTGAATTCCCTGTAAAGAGGATCGCTTGCTGAAATACTTTCAATATGCTGCCCATTGTCAATCCTGGTACCTCTTAGAGCCTCAGAGTTTCCAACAGGTTCAGAAAAAATTAATGAAAGAAGGCTGCCATCAACTGGAAAGACATTCACGAGTCCATAAAAATCCCTGTCCCTGTTCGCTGAGGAAACTGAATTTGCATTTCCCGGAGTTCCTCCTTCTACTGAAACCGAAGCTGTCCAGTTACCCTCGTAATAAAAGGGGAATGAATCGTCGATAAGCTCAAGCGACCAGCCTCCCTGCGATTTAAGCTCACTGCCATACCAGTCATCGGAATATTCAATACCATGAATAAGTAAGCCTGAGGTATCATACAGACAAAGCATCTTACCCTCATCGGTCAGAGCCGGAAACTGCCTGAGGCCGGTAACCTTTCCGGTATCTTTGAAAGACATGGTGTCCTGAACAGATGTGATGGTCCGCATTTCACCAGGTTGCACTGTAACATTGGGGAAAAAAGTAAACTGTTCTCCGGAAGCGAGCTTCCAGTTTTCAAGGTTCAGAGGAAACAGGCTGCGGTTTTTTATTTCAAGATACTCAACCACAGGAAGCGAAACAGCCGGAACCGGATCAGCCATCAGCTCTGTAATTATTATGTCCCCTGTTTCAGCCCAAACCGGAGTAAAGTCAAGAACTGTATCTCCTCTGCAATTACCAGTATTGTCACACAACTCACTTATTGTTAAATAATTAACAGTCTTGTTTTTAAGAACTTCTTCAAACCCAAATCTGAAAACCAGGCCGGATTCCCTTATAACAGACACAGGATGTGTTTTTTCTTCATTTAAAGAATAATTAGTCAGTGAAAGGAAGTCGGCAGCAGGTTCTTCACTTAGTTTTATTTTTAAAGTATTCCTTCCTGAAATCGTGAATCCTATGATTTCAGGGCATACAGTATCCCTGGCAAAATTCAGAGAACCCGGAGTGCCCCCTCCTGTATTTTCTGAAGCTGACTTCCAGTTCAGGACTGCTTCAGACAGGTTCTCAGGACTTATCTTTGCTAGCGCAACGCCTTCATTGTCTGTTAATTCCGGACCATGCAAACTGTCATTATAAAAGACCTCATCTATCTTATCAAGTTCCCTGTTATACAGAATAAGATGCCCTCTGTCATCAGGCATGGAAGGAAGAGCTGCAATTTCAAAAAACTTATCATTTTCGCCTGCAGAATACCTGTCTGATATTTTTTTTCTGTCAGTAGTTATTGCATAGTATGACCACGGCATAAAGCATCGTTTTTCCTGAGACACTTTAATAAGCCCTGAAGGTATCCCTGTAACGTCATCAACAGCAACAAGCTGAAGACCTGACACATCAATGATTTTATCTGAATTATTGTAAAACTCAATATAGTCAGGTTCTCCCGGGAAGGGATTAAAAAGCAGTTCATTAAAAAGAACATCCTTTTCCGATGCAGGTTCAGTAATCCCGAATTCAAAATCACTCCTTTTAATTATGTTACCGGCAAAATCCTTGATGTTTCCTGAACACACTAATTTATAAACCTCCTTTTGAGCCAGAGGTGACTGTGATATGAGCGTAAACTCCCTGAAAAGCGGATCACGCGGAAGGATTTCAACAGGCGGGAGGCCATTAACCATTACTTCGCTGATACTGTCAGCCAAACTGACAACAGGTTCAGAAAATCTTACACTTATCCTGTTACTGTCTTCCGGAAATACATTCATAATCCCATAAAATGAAGTATCCGGATTTTCTGAATTAACAGAATTTACCGCGCCGGGGCTTCCACCGCTCCTTGAGCGTGAAGCAGTCCAGTTCCCTTCATAGCAGAAAGAGAACCTGATATCCTTCATCTCCAGCGACCAGCCTCCTCCCGATTTTAGTACATCACAATACCAGTCAGATGAATATTCGACTCCGTGAATAAAAGCACCAAGGCTGTCAGTCAGCCATATCGCCTTTCCCTCATCAGTCAGGGAAGGAAATTGCTTAAGTCCCGAGACCTTGCCATATTTTGTAAATAAAACTGTATCCTGACTTAAGCAGAGTAACCTTCTTTCAAGGGGCGATAGTAAAATTTCGGGCAACAAAATATTCTGACTTCCGGATGAAAGATTCCAGTTCTTAAGATTCAGCGAATACTGTGATCTGTTTGTGATTTCGAGATATTCCTTTTCAGGAAGACCTACTGCAGGCAGTGGATCTGCCATTATTTCCGAGATAATAACATCAGCCGTTTCAGCCCATGCCGGAGTGAATTCCAGTATTACATTGCTTCTGCAGTTCCTGTATTTATCACATATACTGCTAATTGTCAGATGATTTGTATCCTTATTGACAAAATCATCCTTAAAGGTTAAAATATATCCTGCCTCATCTGATTGCACAACTGAAACAGGTTTTAGCTCTGTGCCGTTCAATGTGAAATTTTCAGGTTTCAGAAATGCACTGTCAGGCTTTTCATCAAGGTAAAGTGAAAGCCTGTTTCGTCCACAAATCTTAAATCCTTTTACAGAAGGCGCAATTGAGTCAATGTAAAATGTACCGCTGACTGAAATATCATCTATCCATAAGAGTCTGTCGCGGGTAGATGTATATCGATATAGGATACCAAACCATGAAGTTACTTCAATCTCTCTGTCATTACCTTCAGAAGACCTGATGAGAGATAAGTCGTTCCTGAAGACTTTTACTGTCCAGTGTCCGGCGGCGCTTCTTTCAATATTAAGCAAGACACCGGAGGAAACACCAATTTCAGTCTGCCAGTTGATCCTGCAGTTTACAACAGGAATCAGTCCGGAACCGGTTGATTTCCATAGTCTCAATGTATCGTCATAACCTGTCAGGTTGACTCCTATCGCATAACCCCTTACTGTTCCGTCGGGGAGCATTCCTGAGGGAGGGGAATTGCTCATCAGGAAGACTGACCAGTTGTTTGAAGATGAAGGATCATAACCGTGCCTGATATGGAACGACCAGCGTGTGCTGCCCTCCCCGGCATGAAGGTTAAGCAGCGGTATTCCAATCCTGTCAATACCCGATTCGGTATTGTCAAAAACATGATGCAGGGAAAGTCTTCCTGACAATGCAGATATTGAATCAGCCGACCATCTTCCGGAGTTGCTCTGAACCCAATTAACAGACAAGCCTGATTCAAAGCTGTCAATTATCTGAGCTGTCGCCAAATATGGCAACAGCATCAGGAACAAAATTACTTTTTTCATGCAGCGGGACGAATTGAAAAAAAAGCTAATTTTGACGCCTTGGTAAACAGTAAAATTAATAAAAATCTCTTAATTAAAAACAAACAACTATCATGAAAACAGCAGTCGTAGGCGCCACCGGGATGGTTGGCCAGACAATGATCAAAGTACTCGAGGAGAGGAACTTTCCTGTAACAGAACTTATTCCTGCAGCATCTGAGAAATCAGTAGGCAAGGAAATCATGTTCAGGGGCAAGGCTGTTAAGGTAGTTAGCGTTAAGGATGCTGTGGAAGCAAAACCGGTATTTGCAATTTTTTCTGCAGGAGCAGGTACATCACGCGACTGGGCACCGGAATTTGCAAAAAACGGAACTGTTGTTATTGATAACTCTTCCTTCTGGCGTATGTATGATGAGGTTCCTCTTATTGTTCCGGAAATAAACAGTCATGTAATAAAAAAAGGTGACAGGATAATTGCCAATCCTAACTGTTCTACAATTCAGATGGTTATGGCGCTTGCACCTATTCACAGGAAATATAAAATTAAAAGGCTTGTTGTTGCAACATACCAGTCTGTAACCGGTACAGGTGTAAAGGCTGTGGCTCAGATGGAAAATGAAAGAGCCGGTATTAAAGGCGAAATGGCCTATGCCCATCCTATTGACAAAAACTGTTTCCCTCACGGGGGATCATTTCAGGCTGATGCATATACAACAGAGGAGCAGAAGCTTATTGATGAAACAAGAAAAATCCTTGAAGACCAGACAATTATGGTTACTTCAACAGTTGTCCGCATACCTGTTGTCGGAGGTCATTCCGAAGCAGTAAACATCGAGTTTGAGAATGATTATGACATTGAGGATGTTAAAAAGCTTATAGGAACCTTCCCGGGTGTTGTAATTTATGATAATCCTTCGAAGAATGAATACCCGATGCCTATAATGGCCCATAACCGGGATGAGGTATTTGTTGGCAGGATAAGAAGGGATCACTCAAGGGAGAAGTGCCTTAATCTGTGGATCGTATCTGACAATATAAGAAAGGGTGCAGCAACAAACGCAGTTCAGATTGCCGAGTATATGGCTGCAAACAAGCTTTATTAAGCTTATTGTCAATGTAATCCGGTATCGTAAAGGAACTCATTGTAAGGATAGCGCTGTATATGGATCTGTTTTACTTCCTCATACAGCAGCTGCCTTAATTCTTCAATATTTTGCCTGGTCTTTGCGGATATAAAAACACTTTTGTAGTTTTTATCTGTGCCCATCCAGGTTTTTTTCAGATCAGAAAGAGAGATGTTCTCACGCTGAACAGGAGTAAGGTCAAACTCATCCTTCTTTGTATAAGTGAAGGCATCTATCTTGTTGAAAATCATAATAACTGGTTTTGAAGCAGATCCCAGCTCCCTGAGTGTTTCATTCACCACAGCCACTTGTTCCTCAAAACCCGGATGTGAGATGTCAACAACATGTATCAGAAGATCCGATTCCCTTACTTCATCGAGTGTCGATTTGAACGATTCAACAAGATCATGGGGAAGCTTGCGTATAAATCCCACAGTATCAGATAGAAGAAAGGGAAGGTTAGTAATAACAACCTTTCTTACTGTTGTATCGAGAGTTGCAAAAAGCTTGTTTTCAGCAAAGACATCCGACTTGCTTAGCAGGTTCATAATTGTTGACTTGCCCACATTTGTATATCCTACAAGTGCAACCCTGACCATTTTTCCCCTGTTCTTCCTCTGGGTAGCCATCTGGGTGTCTATTTTCTTCAGCTGATCTTTCAGCAGGGAGATCCTGTCCCTGATAATCCTTCTGTCGGTCTCAATCTCAGTTTCCCCGGGACCTCTGAGTCCGATACCTCCACGTTGACGTTCAAGATGTGTCCACATACCCGTCAGACGCGGCAGAAGATACTGGTATTGTGCAAGTTCAACCTGGGTGCGGGCATGAGAAGTCCTGGCCCTGCGGGCAAAAATATCAAGAATAAGATTTGTACGGTCAAGTATCCTGCAGCCAAGGTCCTTCTCGATGTTTCTGAGCTGACTTGGTGAAAGCTCATCGTCGAAAATGGCGATATCGATCCTGTTTTCAGATATAAATGCAGCTATCTCATCTATTTTCCCGCTGCCTACAAATGTACGGGGATTTGGAGTATCAAGCTTTTGAACGAATCGTCTTACAGGCTCAGCTCCTGCTGTTTCCGTAAGAAATGCAAGCTCATCAAGATATTCGTTTACCTCTCTCTCCTCCTGACCCGGGTAAATTATTCCTACAAGTACCGCCCTCTCTGCCTCTCGTCTAGTCTCTATCATCAATATTTCCCTTCAAACATCCGGCTTCCAGCCTCATCCTTCCCGATAATTATTCCTGCCTCGCATCATGCGTCCTGAGTTGTGAGCCCTTCTGCCCTTCCGCCTTCGGCCTTCCGCCTCTAATATATATACCTCCTGTTACTCTGAATAGCTCCCCTGATTGCCATCTTAAGGTTCTCGGAACACATTATAACCATATCAATATCAGCAGGGAAGGGAACCGGTTGCTTCTTAGTCCTTTCCAGCAGTGTGGGTGTCAGTGCACCAGTATCGCCTATTGCTCTTGATGAGACATGTTCAAAAACTGATTGTGCTCCAACCGGATCTTTTTTCAGGACCTTTTTCGGATTAACCTGCACCACTTCAACATCCCCGTCAATCCTGCAGGCTTTCGACTGAACAGTCTCAACAAGTGCGCATTGCAGCGTTTTGTACTTCTTTATCTTTATGTCATTCCCGAGGGAGTCCTTCATAACATTGCCCTTTTTGTCGAGCTTGTATTCAAATCCGTCATCAACATCCCTTTTCACTACTGAATCTTTCTGTACTGTCTGATCAGGAGACACTGCGACATTCTTCACATTTACATTTACGAAATAGTCATATTCAGTATCGTTATTCAGGTTTTGTGTATGATATTCAACCCATTCCGAATTGAGAGCCGGAAAATCAAGTGCAAGGAGATCCTGTTCAAACTCGACAGGAAACTTGATAATTGAACTGTTCTGGATTGAAACAAATACCCTGCTCATTCCGAGGTATTTTGACTCTTCTATCTTGTTGTCAATACCCGGGTAATCGCCCATGTACTGTTTAGCCCTTACAAATTCACCGAAAGCCTGGCGGTAATTTTCCTTTATCTTACCCTGCATCAGCTGATTGCCATGCTCAAAATAAAAATCTGCAGCCTTTCTTTTTGCAGTGACCATATCGGCCATATAATCGGTATATGGAAAATCGACCTGCCTACCGTCAAGGCTTAATGGAAGAACTGTTCTAACAAGTGTCTGACGTGAGCTCAGTCCCTGGTATATCCGGTAAATCTCATCCCATGAATCAGGTCTTCCTTCCATTTTCAGATACCTTATCCTTTCCTGATCAAGGTCATTTGCCACGCGGTATGATTCCGACAGGATCTGAATTTGTTTTTCATCATCGCGGTCGCGTCTGAGCTCCTTTACAGCTTTATCAATAGCTGCATCATAATTTCCCCTGCTCAGCTGCTTTTTTGAAGAGCCGCATCCGGCAAAGAAGATTGCTATTATAAACAGAAGCGGTAGAATTTTTTTCATAATAAGTTCAATTAGAATTCATAAAAATAATAAAACAAAGAATATTCCACAGACACAGCTAAATAATTAAACATCAAAAAATAAAATTAAGCCACATTGAAAATCTTACCCTTACTGCCTGCCCCCTTTGCAGGCCGGGGCTCCATTTTGGCGATGACTGAATCGCCTTAACTGCCTCATCGTCAATAATTGAAGCCACACCTTTCACAACTGTTACGTTTGTTACCGATCCGTCAGGTTCAACAATAAATGTAAGGAAGACCTTACCCTGTATCTTTTGATCAATTGCTTCCTGGGGATAATTTGTTCTTCTCTGCACCCACTCCCTGAATTTATTAATGTCCCCGCCTCTGAATGTGGGCATAACCTCAACAAGGAAAAAGGGATCGTCTGTTGCAACCCCATCCTGACCGCCTGACAAGTCATCGCCGGCACCAAAACCGTCAATTGAAGACTCATCTACAGTAGTCTGGGTAAGAGCAGCATCTGTTGTAATAGGTTTCAGGGCA
>JAKLDT010000170.1 GCA_022703405.1 Bacteroidota bacterium
ATTTTCTTCGTTTACCCCGGCCCCAAGGGGAGCGAAGAAAATCAATTGACTCCCCTTGGGGATGGGGTAAAACAATTGATTTTCAAGCATCTTTTGATTCTTTATTAAACATTCCTGATACTCAATTTAAAAAATATTTACTTTTGAGAAAAGTGAATGTATTTGCCCATGAAAATAAAAAATCTACTCACTGCACTGCTGATTATTGTTGCAATGCCTCTCTATTCGCAGAACAGAAGCACTTATCGATCGGGAATAAGCGCGGAAGAAAACCTGAGGGCCATCTCAGACATCTCGCCTACTTCAGGAGGTGGAATGGGCTTCGATACTAGATACAAGGGAGTCAAGGGCAGTCCCATGCTTTTTGATACTCTGCTCTCTTCTTACCTCAAAGTAACAGGGCAGGAAAAATATTTAATGCTCGATTCTGATATTGACCTTATTAATAATGCAGTCCGCTTTATTCATCCTTCAACTAAACAGGTCATGGCCGTGCCGGCTTCCAGGGTGGAGGAACTGATAATAAGCAGGGGTGACAGTGATCTGGTTTTCAGGGTGATGAATGGCTCATTGCTCAAAAAGAAAACTAATGATCCTGTGTTCTACCAGGTTATGAATGATGATTCCTTCAAGCTTTTAAGGGTCCCGGTAAAGGAATTTATGGAAGCCAACTACAAACAGCTCTATTCTCCGGGAAGAAATTATGACGAATTCTATACAGTTAACAGGTATTTCATTCTGACAAACGACGGATCTGTTTTACAATGCCAGCTCAGTGAAAAATCTTTAATAAAACTATTCCCCCAGAAAAAGGAGATGATAAAAAAGATTGCCGGGGAAAAGAACTTTGATAACAAGGCGCAAATGGTCACGGAAATCCTGAAATCTTTTTAAATTCGGCTCTTCAAAATTTTAATAAACTATGACACTAATTATTATTGGACTTGTAATCCTCTTTGCAGGAGTTATCATTGCAAAAGCTGATGCTTCGGTAAGAGGCTATAAAACAATTATCAAGACTATTGGCATTATTGTAATCATTCTGGGTGTATCATCAGCATCAGTGGTTCAGGTAGAACCCGGCGAAGTGGGTGTTCAGAAACTATTCGGAAAAGTAAGCAACAACATACTCGAAAGTGGATTAAATGTTATTAATCCTCTAGTAAAGGTGGTTATGTTCGACATCCGGACTGAAAACTACACTATGTCAGGGGTCAATGATGAAGGTCTGAAGGCAGGCGATGATGCTATTAGAGTGCTCACAGCTGACGGACTAGAAGTTGTGATAGACCTGACAGTATTGTATAAGGTAGTTCCTGCTGAAGCGCCAAGGATACTGCAGGAAGTGGGAACCGATTACAGGAATGTGCTTGTCAGACCAATCTGCCGTACAAACGTAAGAGACAATGCAGTCTATTATGATGCTGTTTCACTGTACTCTACAAAGAGAGATGAGTTCCAGGAGAAAATATTTACAACTATTGAGGATAATTTCAAGGAAAGAGGACTGATGCTTGAACAGCTTCTTGTAAGAAACATCACACTTCCTGAATCGGTAAAAGCCACTATTGAATCGAAGATAAATGCTGAACAGGAAGCTCAGAAAATGACTTTCATCCTTCAGAAAGAAAAACAGGAAGCGGAAAGGAAAAGAGTTGAAGCCCAGGGCATTGCCGATTATCAGAAAATACTAAGCACAGGTTTGAGCGACAGACTGCTCCAGTATGAGATGATAAAGGCAATTTCTTCCTCTCCAAACTCCAAGTTAATTTTCATGACAAACGGGAAGAACCTGCCAATACTCGTCGACAGCAAATAAGAGCTAAAATATTTCCAACGGTCTTTATTCAGCCGCGATCTTTTCTTCTGTTTGCATGAAATCACCCCTTGAGTTAGTCAGGAGATTTGTTGTCAGGTAGGAAATCGCCGATCCAACAGCAGCCAGCAATACAGGCTTAAGTGTAACCCAGTTCACTGTACCTCCGCTTGCTATAAGCTGATACAGGCCGGTAATAAATGTGCAGATTGCGGCAACTATAAGTCCGCGGATGAAATCACGCAGATCGAGTTTCAGGAATTCAGACTTCATAATAAACCTTATTATCAGACTAATTGATTATTATCAAATTTAATCGAACAAAGGAAAAAATCCAAATTTACATAAGTTTATTTCAACTTGCTTGTAAGCAACACGTTGCGTAACTCATTAGGAGTTATATTCTCCCTTATCTCTCCGGTGATCACAACTGTTATATGTCCTGTTTCCTCGGAAACAACAACAACAATTGAATCAGTATGCTCCGACATACCTACTGCTGCACGGTGCCGCATACCAAAATGCGGAGGAATTGAAACCTGGTCGGACATTGGAAGAGGACACCGCGCAGCGAGTATCTGACCTCCTTCAATAAGTACTGCTCCGTCGTGGAGTGGTGCATTCTTGAAGAAAATTGTTTCAAGCAATTCGGAACTGACCCTTGATTTCAATATCTCACCTCCTTCGGAATAAATGTCAAGACTGCTTTTTCGTCCGATAACTATCAGGGCACCGGTTCTTTTTGCTGCCATTGATTCACAGGCCCTTACAATTTCCTGAGCCATTCCGGCAGTATCAGTCTCATCTTTAACAGATGAAAAAAAACGCCCAAGTGAAAAACGGCTTCTCGAAATGTATCTGTTCCCAAGCACCAGAAGAAACCTTCTCACCTCAGGCTGGAATACCACTATAAGAGCAATAACACCCACACCTATCACCTGCCCGAGCAGGGCCGTGATAAGCTCCATATTAAGGGTTTTGGCTACCAACCAGGACAGGTAAATAAGGAAGATTGCCAGGAAAATACTGAATGCAGCAGTTCCGCGTATCAGTCTGTACAACTGAAACATAATAAGCGCAACCAGCACTATATCAACAATATCCAATATTGAAATCTGAAACAGCATATCTTATTAAAAGGACTTCAAAATTAATAAATGACTGACAATTTCATCTCCTGAGCATGCCAATAAGTTTTACAAGCTGTACCGCTTCCTTAACATCGTGCACCCTTAAAATGTCTGCGCCCTTCATCAGGGCAATAGTATTCAGCACTGTGGTGCCGTTAAGAGCTTCAGAGGGTGAAATTCCAAGCGATTTCCACACAAGAGATTTTCTTGAAAGGCCTGCAAGCAATGGTAATCCGGCAATAGAAAAATCACCGAAACGGTTCAGCATGTCGAAATTATGCTCAGCATTCTTGCCGAAACCGAAACCAGGATCAAGAATAATGTCCCTGACTCCGGCTGACTGCAACCTGTAAATCCTTTCCCCGAACCATTTAAGTATATCGGCAACAACGTCCTTATACTCAGGGTTCTTCTGCATAGTAAGAGGTGTACCCTGCATGTGCATAAGAATATATGGCACATTCAGGTCTTTCACAACATTGAACATATCCTTATCACCATCAAGGCCCGATATATCGTTTATTATATGAGCACCGCACTCCGATACAGCCCTCGCAGCTACTTCAGCCCTGAAGGTATCAACTGAGATTATTGCATCAGGAAATGCCCCGGAGATTAACTTAATTGCCGGAAAAACCCTCTTCCCTTCCTCAGCCGGACTAAGCTCCGCTGCACCCGGCCGTGATGAATAACCTCCCACATCAATAATATCAGCCCCGTCAGCCAGCATTGCAGACACTGCAGCTAAAATCTCTTTTTCATCAGTGAACCTGCTGCCACTGTAAAATGAATCAGGTGTAATATTGATAATACCCATGACCTTAGGTGTGCTCAGATCAATAAGCTTCCCTCCGGCATTAAAGTATTTTGGCTTATCATTCATCCTGTCTGTTTTACTTGCCGAATTTAATGATTTTAATTTTAAGCTTATTACATTTGTAAGCGAGGAAAACAATGTAATAATGAAGCTTTTTGTAATTGAAGGACTTGACGGAGCAGGTAAATCGACCCAGATTAAACTGCTCAGGGAATATTTTACAGCTGCAGGAGAACTATGTGAATACCTTCATTTTCCGAGAACTGATGAACCATTTTTCGGTGAACTTATCGCACGTTTCCTCAGGGGAGAATTTGGTTCAATAAATGATGTAAATCCCTATCTCGTTGCAATGATTTACGCCGGCGACAGGAATGATGCAGCTGACACTCTGAGAAGCTGGCTTAATGAAGGCAAGGTTGTGATCCTTGACAGGTACACTTATTCAAATATAGCTTACCAGTGTGCTAAACTTCACAGTGAAGCAGAACAGGACAGGCTCATGAAATGGATTACAGATCTGGAATTCAGCTATTTCGGAATACCTGTTCCTGATCTCAATATCTTCCTTGATGTACCTCATAAATTCACTGCCAGCAAGCTGAGCGGAGCCAGGACAGGCACGGACAGGAACTATCTTAACGGAAACCGCGATATACATGAGGAAAGTCTTGATTTCCAGGAAAAAGTAAGGCAGGTTTACCTGAGAGTTGCGGAAAAAGACAAGAGGCTGGCTGTAATAAATTGCACTTCAGCCCACGGGGACATGCTTCCTCCCGATAAAATATTCCGTTTAATTACAGACTTATGCAAAGCTAAAAATCTGATTAAATGAAGTTTTTAAAACTGGCAAGCGTATTAATAATAGGTGTTGTTTTTATCTTTTCAGGTCTTGTAAAAGCAATTGATCCTCTTGGTTCTGCTTATAAGTTCCATGATTATTTCATTGCATTCGGACTGAAATGGCTGGACTGGCTCAGTCTTCCGCTCGGAATTCTTCTCTGCATGGCTGAATTTCTTACGGGCTTTTCCGTTCTCTCAGGCATCAGACAGAAAACCGGGATACTTATGGCCGGAATCCTGATGGCCTTCTTCACCCCTCTCACCCTTGTGCTTGCTCTTACAAATCCGGTATCAGACTGCGGTTGTTTCGGCGATGCAATTAAACTTACAAACTGGCAGACATTCGGCAAAAACATTGTTTTACTTGTCTTTACAGCTATATTATTCATAAAAAAGAAGGAAATAAAACAAGTCTTCAGGGCAGGGACTGAATGGGCTATAATAACTGTTACCGGCCTGGTATTCCTTCTTTTCTCTCTCGGCAACCTCAGATACCTGCCGGTAATTGATTTCCTTCCTTACAAAAACGGGATCAGGATAGCCGACCAGATGATAATTCCCGAAGGAGCAGAACCCGATAAGTATTCTACTACATTTATCTACGAAAAGAACGGAGAACATAGGGAATTCACTCTTGAGAATTACCCTGCCGACGATACAACCTGGCATTTTATCGACCAGAAAACAGTTTTGCTTAAAAAAGGCTATGTCCCGCCAATTCACGACCTCACAATTGTGGATATGAATGGCACTGACCTTACAAATCAGATACTTACAGACAAGGGCTATACCATGCTTATGGTATCAAAAAGACTTGATGAAGCAGACAGCTCCCATCTGGAAAAAGGCTTCGAAACAGGCAGAAAAATGCTTGAAAATGGAATAGCTTTCCATGTATTCACAGCTTCAGCATCCGATTATATCAGGAAATTCAATAACGGACTCAGCTTCTGTACAGGCGACGAGACTACAATTAAAACAATATTGCGTGCAAATCCCGGCTACCTTCTTATTAAGGATGGACTAATTCTGAATAAATGGTCCTGGGCAACTCTTCCCTCTCCTGAAAAACTCAGTGAAATTATTCCCGGAGAACCTGAAAAGCTGAGACCGGGCAACCATCATTTTGCATTGATAAGCATTTTAGCCCTTGTATCATTAATTTTGGCTATATTAGTTTTCTGGTATTTTAGATATATACATACTGACAATCAAATAGTTGAACCAAATAAGATAAACAATTAACAAAACTGATTTTTATGAGAAAGAAAATTGTAGCAGGAAACTGGAAAATGAATATGGATCTGGCTGAAGGTCTGAAACTTGCGGAATCAATCCACAAATACTTCAATGAAAAGCCGGCAGAAAAGGCGACAGTTATTCTCTGCACACCGTTCATTCATCTTTCAGGAGTACATGAGATAGTAAAACATGGTAAGGTTTTTCTCGGAGCCCAGAACTGTGCAGCTGAAGCTTCCGGAGCATACACCGGAGAAGTATCAGCATGGATGGTAAAAAGCACCGGCGCCGAATATGTAATACTCGGCCATTCAGAAAGAAGATCGTATTATAACGAAGATGACAGGCTGCTCAACAAGAAAACAATGCTTGCATTAAATGCCGGTCTGAAAGTGATATTCTGCTGCGGTGAAGTACTGAAGGAAAGGGAAGATAACAAGCATTTCCTTGTT
>JAKLDT010000171.1 GCA_022703405.1 Bacteroidota bacterium
GAAACGCATGAGCTTGATTACAACAGATACAGGGATCTGAAGGAACAACTTAATGATGAAATGAACAGGTGGACTCAATACAGTGAAGAGCTTGATAATTTTATTAAGGAAGTAAAATCATGACAGAAGTATTTCAGTTTGAAAAGGAATACAGGATACACGTTTATGAAACCGGACCTGATACAAGGCTCAGTCTGGTGGCCCTGTTTGATTATTTCCAGGATATAGCATCTGATCATGCTGAAAAGCTGGGTTTTGGCAGGCAGGATCTGATGAAAACAGGTCGCTTCTGGGCTCTTTCAAGAATGTACGCTGAAATCACAGACTGGCCGTTGTGGGAAGACCGTATTAGTTTAAAAACATGGCCTAACGGAACAGATAAGTTGTTTGCCCTCAGAAACTATGAAGCAAAACACGCTGACGGAAGGATAATTGCACAGGCAACATCTTCATGGCTTATACTCGACAGCGCTACAAGGAGAATCCAGAGGCCTGAATCGTCGCTTAGCCATTTCAGGGAGCATTTTCAGAGTTCGGTATCACCGGTCCGTTACGCTTCAAAAATTGAATTTAATCACGAGGAGCCTTCTTTGTCAGAGAGTTTCAGGGTTCGTGTCAGCGACCTTGACCTTAACCTGCATACAAACAATGTAAAATACCTGAAATGGATTATTGATTCCTTCGAACTCGATTTCGTAATGAAAAATATTCCATGGTCTGTTGAAATAAACTATCTTTCCGAATCGTTGTTTAATGAGTTGATATTCATTAAAACTTCTGAGGACAGAAATGCAGAAGGTTTCTTCAATCATTCAGTTATAAGGGCTGAGGATGGAAAAGAACTTTGCAGGGTAAGAACCGGCTGGAAAAAAAGAGGATAAACAGGATTACTTCAGTTCATTATGCACAATAAATTGAAAAGGCGGGCACTTGGTACTTTGACAGTAATTGTTGTACTGGCTGTTGCGCTCGCGTCGTGCAAAACAAAAAAGGCAGCTGTCGACACAAAGGACCTTTCATATTTGTATAATCCCACCCGCAGCTCGTTTAATCCGGGAATCAATGTAACAGTGCAGTCAGAAGAATCTGCAACCCTGGCGGTCCGTTTTTTTTCAAATGACCTTTTTTTCTCTGAAGCCAATCCCGAAGGAGTACCGACTGCAGGTATTATAATAAGCATGAAGCTCTATAATATCGATCAGGCGCGTTCGCTTGTTGATACTGTTTCATATAATCTCAATATTATCAGGGATGCAAACAGAAGAGAATATTTTTACAATTTCCCTTTGAAAGTGGAAAGTGGAATGAAATATCTCATTGAGCTTAAGATACTTGACAAGCTCCGGCTGATTGTTACACAAAACTTTGTCCCCTTTAATACACTGTCACCACTTAACAAATACAATTTCACAATACAGGGATATTTCAACATGAACCAGCTGTTCTCCCCTGTACTGCGTGTCAATGAGTACATAAGACTGTTGTATTCAGGGCAGAAGCCTGATTCAATCTACATCTCATACTTCAAACTGCTTTCAGGAGCGCCTGATCCTCCTTCAATGATGCTGCCACAGAAGACTTTCGATTATGAACCCGACAGAGTAGTTGCCCTGGCATATTCCGATACACTTCCCATAATGCTTCCAAGGAAAGGAATATACCTGTGTTCGCTTGACAGTAATATCAGGGATGGTTATGCCTTATTTAATTTTGGTGAATCATATCCCAATATGACAAAACCGGAGGAAATGATTGATCCTCTTATTTATATAGCTCCCCAGCTTGAAATTGATCAGATGAAATCGAATCTGAAGCCAAAGCTGGCGCTTGATGACTTCTGGATTAAGTGCGGCGGCAACATTGAAAAGGCACGGGAACTGATCCGCATCTACTATACAAGAGTTGTTTATTCAAACCTGTACTTCACATCGTTTACAGAAGGATGGAAGACTGAAAGGGGAATGATATACATAATATACGGGCCACCTGACAAGGTATATAAGAATCCTGAAGGTGAAGCATGGGGCTACCGTAAACCCACTGTAAAATCCTCATGGGGAGGGCGTTACAAAGTCAAAGAAGACTATATCTTTTTCAATTTCAAACAGAGGGACAACGCTTTCTCAGATAATGATTTTTACCTGAGCAGAAGTGAAACACTTATAACGTACTGGGACCAGGCAGTACTGAGCTGGAGAAAAGGTATTGTATTCCGCCTCGATAATCCCGGGGGAATCTGAAATAATAACAAATATGATGTATAAAGAAACTGACTTCATTTTCGGTTTGCGCACAGTAATTGAAGCAATTAAAGCCGGAAAACAGATAGATCGCCTTCTTATTAAACAGGGACTGCAGGGATCCCTGTACCACGAGCTTATGTCGGAGGTAAAAAAATTCAATATTGCATACCAGATTGTCCCGCTTGAAAGGATAGAACTTGTAACCCGCAAGAACCATCAGGGAGTTCTTGCATGGCTGTCTCTTATTGAATTTCAGAACATAAGTAATATCCTGCCAGGCATTTATGAGAAAGGAGAAGATCCCCTGCTTATAGCGCTTGACGGTGTTTCCGACGTCAGGAATTTCGGTGCAATAGTCCGCACGGCAGAGTGCCTGGGAGCACATGCCATAATAATACCGGAAAAAGGTTCTGCAAGAATAACTGCCGATGCTGTCAAAACATCAGCGGGAGCTTTGCACACTTTTCCTGTATGCAGGGAAAAGAGCATTGTAAGAACGATAGAATACCTGAAGGAATCAGGACTTAAAATTATCTGTACCGGGGAAAAATCTGACAGCATTGCCTCAGAGGTAAGTCTTGAAGGACCTTCTGTTCTGATTATGGGATCGGAGGACAAGGGTATCAGCCGTGAGCTCCTGTCACTTGCTGACCTTAAAGTGAAGATACCAATGTCAGGAAAAATAGAATCCCTTAACGTATCAGTTGCTGCAGGAATTCTGCTTTATGAGATTATACGGCAGAGAAGCAGCTGATTCTTACTCAATTATGCTCCTGATCCTGTCGTCAAGTGCCTTCTGATCGGCTGTGAATGAAGCCAGACCGGCAAGTGTCAGAAGAGTATCCGGGGCAATCTTTCCATCAGCTATCTTATCTTTCCACCTTGAATGAACCGGTATTTTTCCGTCAGTTGAAATAAAATTCTTTTCCTCACGTGTAAGGCTGGGGAACATATCCTCGCACCCTTCTTCCCTGGCAATATGAATTAGTTCGGCTCCTGTAGCAGGAACATTTTTTGCGACTCTTTCAGAAAAAGCCAGAACTTTCCCGTCGACCTCCCAGAATTTTTCCACTGCCGATCCTGCGGCTGATCCAGAAAGGTTTACAGGATAATTCTCATGCATCCTTGAAGTAAATTCTCCTTTAAGTTCCTTCCTGCCTGAAGCAGCAACCTTAGGTGGCATTGTGAAAACATCTGTTCCGGCAAGAAGTTCAAGCTGATTATGATTCCTGAGGCTGGCAGCTATCAGCTTTGTCTGCCATTGATTTTCAGCAGATAATCCGGTTACCCAGTTCTGGGATGCAATTACAGCCATCTCACCGGCTCCGGATCCATCACCTAATTTATTGTCAGCTATATAAGCGCCTATCCTGCCAAGGAAAACATTCAAATAATCAGGTCTGGCGAGCCGTGTCACAAGGACATTCTGCCTGGCGCTGAACTCAAGTGTAAAATTAATCCGGACTCCTGATTCTCTCAGCAACCTGGCTCCAAGGAGTCCTTCGGCGGTATAGGGTACCTTAACAATGAATTTTTCAGGACAGATCTCATGCAGTCTCCTGCCATAATAAAGAATTGACTTAATATCATGGGCTGTATCGGTATGAAGCTCAACGCTTACAAATCCGTCAAAACGGTTTACAAGCCTCAGGCCATGCCTGGCATTAAGTATGAAGGCAATTTCTCTTACCCTGTCCTCAACCGGCAGATCTCTTACAACAGCCTTTGCTTCGGAAATAAAAACATCATATATTCCCTTCTGTATTTCATTGTTCAGCAGTGTGTTATTTGTTGTCAGTGCACTCATTTCAGCAGTCCAGTTCGATTCTGCCTCATTCATGTCTCCTGTGTCAAGCCACAACTCTGTTCCTGCCTTAACAAGGGCTTCCCAGAAAGGATCTTTCTTTCCTGTGAAGTGTTTTCCGTTTAAATCTTTCCAGAGAAAATCGCTTATGCGTGTGTTAAGATCTGCCATATACCCTGTTTATTATATTAATCTTCCTTTAAAAGCTTCGACATCTTCAGAAAATCATCACCTGTAGGCTGCTGATATACTTTAAGCCCGAACTCTCCAATTATTGCGAGAATATGTTCAAAAATATCCGACTGAATGTTTTCATAGGGAACCATCTGATTGTTCTTCGTAAAAACATATACCTGCAATGGAAGTCCGTTGCCTACAGGATCTCTGTGCCTGACAATTACAGTTTCCTTTGACTCAATATTAGGATGTTGCTTCAGATAAGCTTCCGCATAATAACGGAATAAACCCAGGTTGGTAAGTTTGGAATGATTGAAGAATGGAGTACCGGCATCAGGCTGTTTATCCCGGCAACTTTCAATATACTCCTTCAGAACGGGATACTCAGAGAACTTCTTAATAAGAGGCTCATCAAGAAATCTGATGCTCCTCATGTCGATAAAAATAGCTCTGCGTATCCTTCTTACCCCCGACTCCTCCATCCCTTTCCAGTTCTGGAATGATTCATTTACAAGTGAATATGTAGGAATTGTAATGATTGTCTTATCAAAGTTCTGAACCTTAACAGTGTTCAGTGTTATATCCATAACAGTACCATCAATCTCCCGTGCTGGGATTGTAATCCAGTCGCCTACTCCCAGCATCTTGTTTGCAGAAAGCTGAATACTGGCAACAAGTCCAAGCAGTGTATCCTTAAATACAAGTATCAGCACGGCAGCCATTGCACCAAGACCGGCAAGAATGCTTGTAATATCCTTTCTGAAGACTACTGATACAATAATCAGTATGGCAACGAGAAAGACAAAAATCTTTACAAGCTGAACATAGCCCTTAATGTGTCTGTGCTTTGATATTGGCAGTGTGTTGTAAATTGTATGCCAGGCTTCGATGAATGAAATCATGACTATGGTTCCCACCATAACCATATAAATATAGGTAAGGCGGTGTACAACAATAAGCCAGACAGGATATGGCTTCAACGCCCATCCGGCCATAGTCCATATAACAAGTGCCGGTGCAAAGTGAGAGAGCCTTGTAAATACTTTTTGCTCAAGAAAGATATCATCCCAGGTTGAGGTGGTCCTTTTTACAATTCTGTGAACAATTTTCAGGATTATGGCCTTTGTGACAAGGTTGGCAAGCCAGCTGAGGATCAGGACTCCCGTAATAAGCGTAAGTGCGCTCAGAAAAGTTGAAAGGCTGTAGCTGAGACCAGTCTGAATGAACAGGTCTTTAAGCCATATTGACGGATCAGTCCTGAAAAGCATAAAAACATTTAATTAATCCGACGCAAAATTATATAATATTTCGATTGATTTTCCTTAGCTGATCCCTAACCTGGAAATAAGTCAGCAATAACTGAACTATGAATGACTGGCAGAACATAAAAATGAGATACCCCATCCGGTTAGCCGGATGAGGTATCATGGAAGATTTATTAAATGAAACGTGGGTTATTTGATTTTTCTGTCAACTACATAGAAAAGAACAAGGCTGAGTCCGCCGAAGAAAAATATCGATGAGGGATAAAGTGCATCTTCATCAATTGTCACAACATTTACAAGCAGGGCAGCTATCAATATTCCAAGGGCAATACCCATTGAAAGCATGCCCAGCTTCAGTGTTAACTTGCTCCATTGAATTCCTGATTTCATTCCCTCCCTGCCGGTATTGAAAAGGCTTGCATCTGCACCTTTCTCTATAAGAGCCATTCTCTCCTTATTACGGGTTGTAAAATACATATACAATACTCCGAAAACTGTTGCAAAAAATGCAATGAATCCTATTATTTCCATAATTTAACTTTTTAAGTTTACTATTTTTGAAACTTTAGACTGCGGTTTATATTCTCAGGTTACAAAATTCCGCATATTTTTTTAGGACTCTTATGTAACCTTGGTCATAAAACCTTCGTCAAAAGGAACAAATGAATATAAATTCGGATATACCCTGGATCAAGCAGGTGCTGGATGGCAATACAAATGCATTCAGGAATATTGTAAATACGCATAAAGACAGGGCATTCAACCTTGCATTCAGAATCTGCAGGAACAGGGAGGAAGC
>JAKLDT010000172.1 GCA_022703405.1 Bacteroidota bacterium
GGTTACAGGGGAGCCGGTGATTATTTTACCAGGGCAGGAGGGCAGATGGATGCCGGCAGGCCGGAGGAAGCTTATAAAATAATCGATGAATTGTATAAAAAAGTGATTAACGGTGAGCTGGAGAAGGCAGTCCCCGGAAAAAGGTCCGGAGAAAATGCCGATGTTCTTACCTGGGATATGATAAAAACCTTTGCTGCCCAGGGACATGAGTTTGCAAGTCACATGGTCACCCATCCTTATGTGGCAGCGCTGGATGAACCTAATATGCTCTATGAACTTGAGAAAAGCAGGGAGGAAATTCTTAACAAACTGGGAAAGCGTTTTGTGTTTTCAGCGGAATGCCCTTATGGCACAGAGAATGAACGGGCAATGGAATATGCATACAAGGTATATCCTGCTCTTCGGAACAGGATGCCTGAACCCTTCCTCCTTGAACTTAACAGGGCCAGCAGGAAGAGCCCGGTAAGCGCTGAATATGAGTATGTTCAGTGGCAACGCGGTGTAACAACGAAGACTCCGCTTCCGATGATGAAAACCTGGATAGACACTACAGCAATGCAGAATAATATCTGGCTTGTGCTTGTTATACACGGCATTGATGGTATAGGCTGGGAAGCGCTTAACAGCAGTGAGGTTGATGATTATTTCAGATATATTCATTCAAAGGATAATGAGCTCTGGGTTGCCACCTTCGGAGATGCTGCAAGATATATGAGAGAAAGGATGAACAGCAGGGTAAGTGTAAACAATGAAGGCAGGGAGATACGGATCAGCCTGACAAATGACATGGACAGGGAATTATATGATCTTCAGCTTACGCTTAAGACCTCAGTAAAGAAAGGATGGGATGAGGTTCTTGTAAAGCAGGGAGAATGGGAACAGATGATAAAGCCTCTGCGTGAGGGAAAGGAAGCATACATTCTTTACCAGGCAATGCCCGATGCAGGTGACATTTTAATTAGCGAAAACAAGTAATAAACTTTAAATACTACGCACATGAAACCTTACATGCTAAAAAACCTCATGATCTTCATCCTGCTGTTCTTTGCCGGCACAGCTGTTTTCTCCCAGACAAAGAACAATATCAGGGTATTGTCATATTATGCGGGGCCGGCTGAAGCCCTTGATAATTTTGATGCAAATCAGATGACTCACATAATTTACTGCTTCGGTCATCTTAACGGGAACCGCTTCCATATCAGGAGCGCCCGCGATACAGCTGTAATTCTGAAGATGATGTCTCTTAAAAGCAGGAATCCCGAACTGAAGGTTCTCATTTCCCTTGGCGGATGGGGAGGATGCAAGACCTGTTCTGAAGTTTTTGCAACAAAGGAGGGAAGAAAGGAATTTGTTCAGTCAATAAAAGAGGTATATGATTATTTTAAGGTCGATGGTCTTGACCTGGACTGGGAATACCCGGGCATAGCAGGTTATCCCGGACATCCCTTTGCTGCTGCCGATAAAAAGAATTTCACGAAACTTGTAAACGATTTGCGTAAACTCGGATATGACAAAGAACTGAGCTTTGCTGCCGGCGCTTCACAGCGGTATCTCGATTCAGCAGTTCAGTGGAAAGAGGTAATGAAAAAGGTTGATTTTGTGAATCTTATGACTTATGACATGTCTGGTCCGGGATCAAAAACAACAATGCACCATACTGCTCTTTATTCATCACCGGAACAGCCAAGGTCGGCTGACTGGATGGTTACCTCTCTTGTAAAAATGGGCGTTCCGGCTAACAAGATTGTTGTCGGAGGTGCATTTTACGGTAAGATCTTTGAGGATGTTGAAGACGTCAATGGTGCGCTGGGACAACCAGCAAAATTCAAAACCACTCTTGGGTACAGGAATATGGCCCAGGCGATGCCTGCCGACAGCGGCTGGGTGTATCGCTGGGATGAGAATGCTAAGGCTCCCTATCTCTATAATCCTGTAAAAAAGCAGTTCTTTACTTATGATGACAAGCGTTCAATTGCCGAAAAAACAAAATATGTTATCGACAATAAGCTTTACGGAATAATGTACTGGCAGCTTGGAAGTGACACCTTTACCGATGGTCTTATGAATGAGATCGACAAGGTAAAGAGGACTTATGTGCCTGCTGCAAAATAATTTATCCTGACTTTTTCGGAATAAAAATTTCTATTTTAACCACAGAGGGCACAGAGTCCCGATAGTATCGGGATCACAGAGAGCACAAAGTTAATTGTACTATCATACCTCTGTGTGCTCTGTGTTCTTCCTTAGTGTCCCCTGTGGTTAAGATATTAAGTTTCTTTTATTCATGCCATTTCGACCTGTCGGGAGGGGCAGGTATTGTGACTTTTTTGGATGGTTTGTCCTTAAGTTCCTGCAGAAGAACCTCCACAGCCTTCTCTATTGAAGGATCAATTCCTTTTGCGAGTTGCTCGGGACGGTCTACTACTTCAATATCGGGATATACACCAACACCCTCAATTATCCATCCGTCCTCCTTGTCGAATACTCCGAACTGGGGCACTGAAAGGTTTCCGCCGTCAACAAGCCTTGCATTTCCTGAAATTCCCACAAGTCCTCCCCATGTTCTTGTGCCAATTAGTTTTCCCAGTCCCATCTTTTTGAAGAAATAAGGGAAAGCATCACCACCGGAGGCAGAATAACCATTTATGAGCATGACTTTCGGCCCGTCATGAGCAATGCCGGGAGCCCTGTTGGGTTCGAGTCCATTCCTGTGCCAGTAAACAAGTGTATGACGGTCAAGAAGATCGGCCATTCTGTCGGGAATGAAACCTCCCCCGTTATACCGGTCATCTATAATAAGAGCTTCCTTGTCATAATAAGTGTACATGCCGTGGAAAAGTTCCCTGTTTCCGTCAACCGAGGTGTTAGGCACATGAATATAGCCAATCCTTCCGCCTGAGAGCCTGTCAACCATGGCTCTCCGTTCATTAACCCAGTTGAAATACCTGAGTTCCTGTTCCGAGGTCAGCGGTTTTATCAGTGATGTTCTTGCATTTTCAGCTGATGAGGTGCTGTTTACCTTAATTTCAACTGTCTTCCCCGCTGTATTTTCAAGCAGCATATAAGGGTTCAATGCTGTTGTGACCTCCTTGCCGTTTATACTTATAATGTAGTCACCTTCCCTTACATCGACTCCCTGTTCGGTAAGCGGCGATCTTCTTGAAGGATTCCAGTTTTCGCCCCTGTAAATTTTCGAAATGCGGTATCTGCCTGAAGCATCATCTGCAAGCAGCTCTGCGCCGAGAAGGCCATTATCAATCCTTTTAACTGTTTCGAAATCGCCCCAGTCGATATAGGTGTGACCGGTATTTGTTTCTGCAACTATTTCATTAAGAATATAGTCAAGATCGGCCCTGTGACTGACATAAGGAAGGAGGGCATTATAGCGCTCCCTTACCTCAGACCAGTTGACCCCGTGAATATTATTTACATAGAAGTAATCGCGGAAGATCCTCCATGCATCAGTGTAAATCTGATTCCATTCCTTCTGCGGATCTATTTTCATCTCAAGTCCGCTGAGGTTAAGCTTCCCTGCCCCTGCTTTCTGACCCGGAGCTGCTTTAATAATTCCATAATCCTGACCTGACCTGTACATTAGCATCTTCCTGTCGGCTGTCAGGCTTGCCATCATTACCCTGTCGAGTATTTCCTCGCTCTTTTCATCAGCGAGACTGTATTTCATCAGTTTCCCGTTGCTTATGTAGATGAATCCTCCGTCAACTGCGCCCACTATCCTGTAGTTTCCGGGATCACCGGGCAAGGCCGTTATCCTGTAGGAGATATTGTTGAAATCTATTTCAACCTTAACTTCCTTTTTCGCTGATGATGCAGTATCAGCTGCTGTGGTTTTTGTTTTTTTGTCTTTTGAAGGAACTGCAGGAGCAGGAGCTTTATCTACAGTAACCGGTTCTGTATCATTCTTGTCTTTGAATATCTTCGGACTCTTTCCTGTCAGAGCCATAGCATATAATTTGCCGGCCTCATTATAGAGGTAGTCAAATTCAAAATCGGAAAATGACAGGTTGTAGGTCCTGTTGGAAGTAAAAAAGATATAGTTTCCGCAGGCGCTGAACACAGGATTCTCATCAGCGTATGTTCCGTCAGTAAGCTGAGTCTTTTTGCCTGAAGGCACTTCATATACCCAGATGGCAGTTTTGTCATTGCTGCCTTCTTTGCAATAAGTTATCCATCTTGAATCGGGCGAAAAGCTGTAGCTGCGTATCTCGCTTCCTGTTGCGTTATCGACATCAGTTGTTTTTCCGCTTGAGGCTTCTGTCAGCTTTAACTTAAGGGTCCTGTCAAAATAAAGCAGGTACCTGCTGTCAGGAGACCATGAAGGCTGGTATTTCCATGCAGAGGAAGAAAATGTCAGCTGTTTTGGTTTTGAACCTTTTTTGTTTTCAAGAAGATACAGTTCATATTCTCCTGTAGCATCGGAATAGTATGAAATGTATTTCCCGTCAGGTGACCATCCGGGGAATATCTCGCGTATACCCTGTGTTTCGGTAAGGTTTTCGGTTATTCCGTTTTCTGCAGGTACCGAGAAAATATCACCGCGGGCATCGAACAAAGCCCTCTTACCGCTTGGTGAAACTGCTGCGCTGTGAATATTTTCCTTTACATTTTTATAATAGGGTATCAGATTCGGATTGTCAAAACTTATTGTGACATTTATTTTTTCAGGGACTTCTTTTTTCAGGTCAAGTTTGTACAGGTTGCCGCCATTTTCATAAACAAGCTGATCGCCGTTTCCTGAAGGCCACATGACATCAAATTCGGTATAGTGGGTAAGCTGTTCTGTTTTTTTAGTTAAAGTATTGTATTTCCAGATGTTAAGCTTTAGGTCGCGATCAGATGCAAAGTAAATATTATCACCTGACCATACTGGCAGCTGGTCGGTACCTTCAAAATTTGTTATCTGTTCTGAAGTGTTCTCAGCGAGGTTATATACCCAGATGTCCGAGGCCCTGCCTCCCTTATATCTTTTCCAGTTCCTGAATTCCCTGTCGACAGGTGTGAATGCTATTTTTGATCCATCGGGAGAAAGGGCTCCGAAGCCTCCGTTCATAATGGGAAGCGGTTTCTCGAGTCCTCCGTCAAGGTTTACCAGATAATACCTGCCCTGGCGCTCGCTGTATGGAGTTCTGTTGGCTCTTATAAGCACCTGTTTGCTGTCGGGTGTCCAGTCGAGAACCACATCGTCCCAGCCCCCGCGCGGAGGCATTATACCCACTGAGTTGTACCAGGTCAGCTGGCGTGGTATGCCTCCTGTTGAAGGCATAACAAAAATCTGGCGGCTTCCGGAATATTCGCCTGAAAAAGCTATCCATCTGCCATCGGGTGAAATACGGGGGAAGAGCTCCAGTCCTTCATGGGAGGTAAGCCTACGGGCCTCACCGCCACTGGAATTCACTGTCCATATATCGCCTGCATACACAAAGGCTACAAGGTTGTTATTAATATCGGGGAACCTGAGAAGCCTGGCATCATCAACTGCATTGAGCATGCCTGGAATACCCAGGAACAGTAAGATAACTGAGAGGAGAGACTTTAATCTTTTCATGGTGGAAATCTTGTTTTAAACAAAAGAACTAAGGGGCATAAATTTATTAAACATAATGATTCGCCGGAATATTTATTGTCATATTCTTCACCGGAGTTTACCGGTCCGAAGATATCTGGCCCTAAAAAGTTATCTTTGGTCGTCAATATTTAATTATGGGACTGAAAAAAACTCTGATCAGGGTAAATGCTTATGTAAAGGGGCTTGTACTTGCAGCAAGGCCACATCTATGGCTGGGCTGGGTTAGGAAGCCTATGTTCTTTTTATCAAATACTCTTGCCCTTACAAAATGGATTGCAGGACAGGAGTCAAAAGGAATATTAAATGATTTTTATACTCCTTCGAGGGAATATGGAAAGCGATTCAGATTGTATCAATATGTATCGGAAACATCAGGCCTGGGAAAGATCCCCTTTGATTACTTTGAGTTTGGTGTTGCTGAAGGGCATTCATTCAGGTGGTGGGTTGATAATTCGAAGAACAGTGAATGCAGATTTTTTGGTTTTGACACTTTTGAAGGCCTGCCTGAAAACTGGGGTACCTTCAGCAAAAGTGACATGTCAGCAGATATTCCGGTAATTAATGACGTACGTGTAAAGTTCTGCAAGGGACTGTTTCAGAACAGTTTTCCTGAGTTCCTGAAGACTTATTCTTCTCCTGAAGAAAAGATGAAGGTAATACATCTTGATGCGGATCTGT